>JBCCLD010000174.1:0-9597 GCA_039027055.1 Bacteroidota bacterium | reverse complement strand
GGCCGCTCTTGCCGGTCTTGCCGGAGCCCTGCCCGGGCTGGCCGTGGTCGGCGAAGTGGTGGCGGTTGTAGCGGAGGTCGAGGAGCGTGTAGAGGTGGGCGTCGGCTTCGAGGAGGACCGAGCCGCCGTGGCCGCCGTCGCCGCCGTCGGGGCCGCCGCGGGGCTCGTACTTCGCGCGGCGGAGGTGGGCCGACCCCGCGCCGCCGTGGCCGCTGCGGACGGAGATGGTGACATAGTCGACAAACTTCACGGGGGTGGTCCTTTTTTTCGTTCGTTGTCCTTTGAAGCGCTCGAATTGCTGCCTCTCAACGGAGGCTCGACCCCGTAGGTTTGCCCCTCGCTGATTGTTCGTCCTCGCCCTCCATGAAACCCCTCTCTCCATGAAAACCGTCACGATCTACACCGACGGCTCGTGCAGCGGTAACCCCGGCCCGGGGGGCTGGGCCGCGATCCTGATCTACGGGAGCCAGGAGAAGGAAATCTCGGGCGGCGAGGACCGCACGACGAACAACCGGATGGAGTTGCGCGCCATCGTCGAAGGGCTGCGCGCACTCACGGAGCCGGTGCGCGCGCGGGTGCACACCGACAGCGCCTACGCCGTGAACGCCTTCGAGCAGGACTGGATCGGCGGGTGGCAGCGGCGCGGGTGGAAGACGGCGGGCAAGAAGCCTGTCAAGAACCAGGATCTATGGCAGGCCCTGCTTGCGGAAATGAAGCGCCACGAGGTCGACTTCGTGAAGGTGAAGGGCCACGCGGACGACGCGCTCAACAACCGGGCAGACGCCCTCGCGGTAGCCGAGATGCGTGTGCGCAAGGAGGAGACCAGTCCCTCCTGAGGACACCCTACATCTGACTATGAGGGCAAGGCTTACGCGCGGACGTTGTGGCCGATTTTGTTGCCACTTTTCTGTCCGGTGCGGCAACCTTTCGAAACGGCCTATGTCGCATTTCACGCGCCCTCGCTCGCCCACCCCCTTCGGCGCGGCCTTTGCTTCTCGGCCTGCGTGCCTCGGCACGTCCCGTCCCGTCCGCCCAGCGTCGGCGCCTTGTCATGCTGTCCACCTTGATCTTCGTGTTGCGCACGGCCGTGGTGCTCGGCACGAGCGCGTGTTTCTGCTACAACCTGGCCCGCAAGCGCGGCCTCGAACCCGGCGCGTGGGCCGCGATGGGCGCGTTCCTGGGACCGCTCGGCGTGCTGCTGGTCTTCCTCGCCGAGCCGCGCACACAGCCTCCGCCCTCCGATGGTCGACGGGGCCCAGATCCGCGTCCTCCGGCCCGACCTCGTGGCCCCCAGCGTGGCCCGACACGCGGCGGCAAGCGCCCCCGTGTGCGGATGCCGCAGCGGCTCCGGTAGCGCTACGCTGCACTTGGGCAACGCCGCGTTCGTCTCTGCGCCGTGTTTGTCTCTGCGCCGCGGTCGCGATGCCCGTGGTAGCTTTTGGCAGCCATTCCCGCTGCCATGTCCTCGCCCCCGCTGCTCCGCCTCGCTCGCGCGCTCGACCGCCTCACGGCGGCGGCAGGCCGTGGTGCCTTCGTGCTGCTTGCGGTGATGACGCTCATCGGGGCGCTCAACGCCGTGCTGCGCTACGTCGGGCGCCCGCTCGGCATCAGCCTCTCGTCCAACGCGCTCTTCGACGCGCAGTGGATGCTCTTCGGGCTCGTCTTCCTGCTCGGGGCCGCGTGGACGCTCCAGCAAGACCGCCACGTCCGCGTGGACGTGCTCTTCAGCCGCCTGCGCCCCCGCACCCGCGCGTGGATCGACCTCCTCGGGGCGGTGGTCTTCCTGCTTCCGTTCTGCGGGCTGATGCTGTGGGCGACGTGGCCGATGGTGGAGAACGCCTGGACGACCCGCGAAGGCGCGCTCGACCCCGGCGGCCTGCCACGCTGGCCGATCAAGGTGCTCATCCCGCTCGGCTTCGTGCTGCTCGGGCTGCAAGGCATCAGCGAGGCAATCAAAGCTGCGCACCGGCTGCGGGCTCCTTCTGAAACGTCTCCCCCACCGAGCGATGCGTGAGCGCTGGGGCTCTGCTGTGTATGGCGTGTTACGTGTTGAACGGACCCGACACGTACGACACCACCAGCTTCGCATCGCTAGAACGAAGCCTTGCTGCTGATGGACGCGCTCGCCCCGCTCATGGCCATCGTGGCGCTGCTGCTGATCTTCAGCGGCTACCCGGTGGCGTTCTCGCTCGGCGGGACGGCGCTCGTGTTCGCGTTCGTGGGGGTCGAGGCGGGCTTCTTCGACTGGCCCTACCTGCTCGCGCTCGGCGACCGCACGTTCGGCGTGACGACGAACACCATCCTGCTCGCGGTGCCGTTCTTCATCCTGATGGGCACGCTCCTCGAAAAGAGCCGGCTCGCCGAGGACCTGCTCACGACCATCGGGGCGCTCTTCGGGCCGCTACGCGGCGGGCTGGCCTTCGCGGTCGTGTTTGTGGGCGCGCTGCTCGCGGCGGCGACGGGCGTGGTCGGCGCGAGCGTCGTGGCGATGGGCATGATCTCGCTGCCGGTGATGCTGCGCCACGGCTACGACCAGAGCTTCGCATCGGGCGTCATCACGGCGAGCGGCACGCTGGGGCAGCTCATCCCGCCGAGCGTGGTGCTGATCGTGCTCGCCGACCAGCTCAGCGTCTCGGTGGGCGATCTGTTCCTTGGCGCGCTCGTGCCGGGGCTGCTGCTCGTGACGCTCTACGCGGGCTACGTCGGCCTCGTGGCCGCGCTGCGGCCGTCGTGGGCCCCAGCGCTGCCCACGTCGGAGCGTGCGGCGTCGGGCGCGGACCTCGCCAAGCGGGTCGGGCGCGTGCTCGTGCCGCCGCTCGTGCTCATCCTGGTGGTGCTCGGGAGCATCTTCGCGGGCATCGCCACGCCGACGGAGGCGGGCGCGCTCGGGGCCGTCGGCGCGCTAGCGCTGGCCGCGGCCAACCGGCGGCTCACGCGCGGCGCGCTCTGGGCGTCGCTGCGCGAGACGGGCCACCTCACCACGATGGTCGTCTTCCTCCTGCTCGGCTCGACGGCGTTCACGCTCGTCTTCCGCGGCCTCGACGGCGACCTCTGGATCGAGGGGCTGCTCACGAACCTGCCCGGCGGCGTGATCGGGCTGCTCATCGTCGCCAACGTCGTCGTGTTCGTGCTGGGCTTCTTCATCGACTTCTTCGAGATCGCCTTCATCGTCGTGCCACTGCTCGCCCCAGCCGCGCTGATCCTGGAGATTGACCTCGTCTGGTTCGGCGTGATGCTGGGCATGAACCTCCAGACGAGCTTCCTCACGCCGCCCTTCGGCTTCGCGCTGTTCTACCTCCGCGGCGTCGCTCCCGAGGAGGTCCCCACGACCGCGATCTACCGTGGCGCGCTCCCGTTCATCGTGATCCAGCTCATCGGCCTCGGCCTGCTGCTCGCGTTCCCCGAGATGGTGACATGGGCGACGGACTGAGGCGGTGAGGCGGTGTCCGTGCACCGCGCTATCGTCAAGTCCTATTTCTGCACCGCGACACGTGCTGCACCGCGACACCGCCGCGCTCTCTACAGCCCCAGCTGCTCTCGGAGCGCTTCGTCCTCGGGGCTGTTCTGGCCCCAGTAGGCGCTCATGAGTTGGGCTCTCCGAGTGGCGGTCGTGGTGACGGCTTGCCCGCGAGCGCGGCGCGTCTCAGTCCAGCCCTCGATCACGTGCGGGAAGGCCGCCTGGAAGCGGATGACCAGCGTACGGCCGAGGCTCAGGTAGGTGAGCGTGTAGGTGCGCACGCCCTCGGCGTCGGGCACGGAGAGCGACGGCTCGGCGGTGTGCGGCGCCCAGTCGATGTGGCTGAGGCGCTGGTAGACGGTACCGGGCAGCATCTCGACGGGCTCGGTCGGTAGCGCGTCGGGGTTGAGGCGGATCGTCGTCCAGACTTCGTCTTCGAGGAGCACACCGTCGAAGGCGAGGTCCTGGTCGCCCTCGCTCTCGAAGTAGGACCGAAACTCGAGGTCATAGCCGCCCTGTCCGTCAGCCCCGGAGCGGTTGAGTTGCGTGAACGTGTGCCCGCACCACTCCTGCGAGGTCGTCGTGACCTTCAGCGCCGGCGCGGCGTCGACGGGCTGGAAGACCGAGGTCATCATCGAGTAGGGGTAGATGCCGGTCAGGAACGAGCGCGTGGCGTTGAGCTTGAGCACGGTCGCCTCGTCAGGGCCGCCGGTGCTGCGGTTGAGCTTGACCTGCTTGCTGCGCGAGAACGGCTCCGTGACGAAGACGAGCACGGCCTCGCCGTCGTGCTGCGCGCCGTAGCGGGCCTGGTCGAGGTCGTAGCTCGTGATCTCCGCGAGGCCCTGGTACCAGTACGCCCCGAAGTCGTCCTCGGAGACGCCGTAGCCCGGGCCGTACTCGTCGGGCACCTCAAACGACGCGGGCGCGGTGGGCACGCCGGGCTCGGGCGTAGGCTCAGGAGTCATGCAAGCGGCCAGGACGAGAGAGAGCGAGAGGAGAAGCAGACGCATAGCAGACGTGGGTTGGTGTGCGCACAGAACCCAGCCAGGACGCTGTGTGATCCGTGCTGCTTACGAGCGACACACGATCGCCCTCCACAGACAACGGACCAGGGACACCAGACCAAGGACCGCGACGCGCCTCGATACCGGAACCTCGCTCCTGCCTCGTTCGCGTCGGCCTACAGCATCCCGCGGAGCTTCTCGGTCTGGACGACGCGCTCGATGCCGATGTCGAAGGCGGCCTCGCGGAGCGTGGTGCCCTCGGCCTTAGCGCGGCCGCTTACGTTGGCGTAGGCCGCGAGCAGGATGTCGGCGAGCTTCCGGTTGACCTCGTCCTCGGGCCACGTGTATTGCTGGAAGTTCTGGCTCCACTCGAAGTAGGACACCGTGACGCCGCCCGCGTTGGCGAGGATGTCGGGGATCACCACCACGCCGCGCTCCGTCAGGCGGCGGTCGGCCTCGGGCGTCACCGGTAGGTTCGCGCCCTCCACGACGAGCTTGACCTTGACGTCGTCCACGTTGCCCGAGTGCACCGCCGCTTCGAGCGCCGCCGGGATGAGCACGTTGCCGTCGAGCGCCATGAAGTCGTCGTGGGCGACGCCCTCGACGCGCGGCGCGGCGTAGCCCGCCAGCGAGCGGTGGCCCACCTCGGCGACGTAGCGCTGGAGCGCGGGGATATCGAGGCCGTCCGCCGAGAACAGGCCGCCGGAGATGTCGGACACGGCAACCACGCGCGCCCCGGCCTCGTGGAGCAGCAGCGCTGCGTTCATGCCCACGTTGCCGAAGCCTTGCACGATCACGCGGAGGTCGCCCACGGCGAGGCCGAGATCCTTCGCCGCTTCGAGGGTGAGCAGCATCACGCCGCGCCCCGTGGCTGCGGCCCGCCCGCGCGAGCCGCCGAGTTCGAGCGGCTTGCCCGTCACGATGGCGGGGTTGTGCCCGTGCTGGCGACCGTACTGGTCGACCACCCAGGCCATCACTTGGGCATTTGTGCCATAGTCGGGCGCGGGCACGTCGCGGTTGACGCCCAGGATGAGGTGGATGCGCGAGATGTAGCGCCGCGTGAGCTGCTCCATCTCGCGCCGGCTCAGCGCACGAGCATCGACCTGGATGCCGCCCTTGCCACCGCCGAACGGAATATCGACGAGCTCGGTCTTGTAGGTCATCATCTCGGCAAGCGCGCGCACCTCCTGGCCGTCCACGGTGGGCGCGTAGCGGATGCCGCCTTTGAACGGCCCGCGCGCGCCGTTGTGCTGGATGCGGAAGCCGGTGTAGACCTCCAGCGTGCCGTCGTCGCGCGTGAGTGGGACCTCGACCTTCATCTCGCGGAACGGGGTGCGGATGAGCGTACGCCAGGAGTCGGGCAGACCGAGCCGCTCGGCCGAGGCGTTGAAGTTGGCAGTGGCGATTTCGTAGGCAGAGACGACGGGGCGTGCGTGGTCGACGGACATGGTGCGGGGAGCAAGTCGGGGGAGACGAGGTGCACCGAGTAGCGCACATGCTCAACGTACGGGTTTTCGGGGAATGAATCGCCTCAGGGCCAGTCGCTGCATCAATGGGGGAAATGGGCATGATTGCGGGGTTAGCCCTCTCCCCTCGTCGTAGCTTGCTTCGTCACGTCTGCGCCCCTCCTTCGCCCGTCTCCCGATGCCGCGTCCCTCGATGCTGCGATTGGCCCGCGCTCTTGCGGCCCTTGTTGTCCTGCTGCTCTTTCCCGGCACGGCCCCGCCCGTCTCAGGCCCTGCGAGCGCCGAGCCGCCTGTCGCTACAGCGATCGCCACAGCGCAAGCCCCAAGCGCGTCTCTCGCTGCCCTCGCCCCCGCCATCGAAGCGGTGCTGGACGACCCCGAGCTGCCCGAGGCGTTCTGGGGGATCTACGTCCAGGACCTCGAGTCGGGGCGCGTGGTGTATCGCCGCAACGCCGGCCTCAACTTTATCCCAGCGTCGAACCAGAAGTTGCTCACCACGGCTGCCGCCCTCGACGTGCTCGGTCCCGACCACCGCTTCACGACCACGCTCCACTTCAGCGGCACCACGACGGGCGCGACGCTCGACGGCGACCTCATCCTCACGGGCAGCGGCGACCCGACGTTCGGCAGCCGCCGCGTGGCCGACACCGTCTGGGCCGACCCGCTCGCCGCCTGGGCGCGCAGCCTCGCCGACGCGGGCGTAACCAAGATCACCGGCCGCCTCGTCGGCGACGGGCGCGTCTTCGATGCGGGCGACGCGTATGCGCCGGGCTGGGACCTGAACCACCTCGACCGCCAGCCGTGGGCCCCCGCCACGAGCGGCCTCAGCTACGCCGACAACCTGCTCCGCTTCCGCGTCGAGGGCACCCGCGCCGGGCGCGCGGCACGGGTCACCGCGCAGCCGGAGCGCTTCTTCCGGCTCAACAACGCCGTGAGCACGCACCGGCGGCGGCGCGGCTACAGCCCGCTGCGCATCCAGCGCCGACTCGGCACCAACACCTACGACGCGACCGGCTCGGTGTCGTACCGCTACAATGGGATCGCCAACATTCCCGTCGAGGCGCCGGTGCTCTACACGCTCCACCACTTCCAGCAGCGCCTCGAAGCTGCCGGGATCGAGGTAGATGCGACGCTCGTGGACGCCGCCGACCTCACCCGTCCGCCCGCCGCCGCGGGCGAGCCGCTCTTCGTGCACCGCTCGCCGCCGGTGTCGTGGCTCGTCGACGAGATCAACAAGCGCAGCGACAACCTCTACGCCGAGCACCTCTTCCGCGCACTCTCGGTGGAGGCTGCGGGGCGGGGCACGCTCGCAGGCGGGCGCAGCGCCGTGGTGAGCTTCCTGAGCCGCCAAGGCATCCCAACTACCGGCCTCTCCGTGCGCGATGGCTCGGGGCTGTCTCGCAAGGACCTCGTCACCCCGGAAGCGCTGGGCCGCCTCCTCGCCACGATGGTCGGGCACGAGTACGGCGCGCTCTACGTGTCTTCGATGCCTGGCGGCGGCGAGCCGTACACAACGCTCTCAACGCGGCTCGAAGGCGTGCCCGTGGCGGCCAAGACGGGGTCGCTGGAGTACGTCCGCGCGCTCTCCGGCTACGCCACCGGTCCCGACGGCACCCGATACGCCTTCAGCGTGATCGCCAACCACTACACGACGCGGTCGAGGCGCATCACGGACGCCATCGACCAGGTCGTGTTGGCCATCACGAGGGGTAGCCTAGCGCAAGGGTAGCCGTCGTTTCCAGCAGGCCTCGGGCGTAACTTGGGCGCTTCACCCCTCGCCACCCCGCCTCGCCCTCCATGCCCTCCTCGCTCCGCCTGGTGCTGACCGGCCTCGGCGTGGTGCTGCTGCAATGGCTGCTCCTCAGCCGCCTGCCGATCTATGGGGTGACGCCAGACGCCGTGCTCCTGTTCGTGACAGTCGCGGCGCTGCGCTACGGGCGGGTCCAGGGGGCGCTGGCCGGCTTCAGCATGGGACTGATCGCCGACCTCTTGCTCAACCCCAGCTTGCTAGGCTTGCAGTCCTTTTCGAAGACAATCATCGGGTTCGTAGCGGGGCAGTTTCGCACGGAGCAGAACGAGCTCCTCCGGTCGGGCCCCGGCCAGACGGCGATGTCGGCGCTGGCGGTGGCGCTGGTGCACAACGTGATCGTGGTGTTTGTGCTGGCGCTGACGCAGGACACACGAACGCTCTTCCTGGTGACGGGCCTCTGGCTCGGCTCGGCGGTCTACACGGCGGGAATCGCCCTCGTCGCAGCGCTGCTGCGCACGCGGTGAGCCGTCATACGCTCAATTCCTACGGGAAACTGCCTAAAAAAATAAGGAGGAGGGTTCTCTGGGAACGCTTCCGCGCAAAATAGTACGGCGCGCCAAATCCTTCGACGGATCTTGACAGTCGGAGGATGACCCCAGTCTCAAAGGTGGAACAGGGCCAGAAAAGCGCTTGCGATCAAGCAATAGATCGCTTTTTTACGAGGCATTAGGACTCGAAAGTTGGCTGGCTTATTTTTTTAGTTGATGGTTAAGCGCGCATTAATTCAATTGTTCAGGACGTACCCGCGGGCTTCTTTCCCGAGCTCCTTCCGGCTCTTCCACCGAACAGAGCGGGATGATAAGCGCCTTCACCGCGGGGCACCTAACCCCACCCCACACCACCCATCCACGTACCCCTTGATGTTCCGTCTTTCCATTCTCTTGTTCGCAGTGCTTGTCTCTGCGCCCTCCACGTTCGCCCAGTTCGGCTTCGGTGCCGACTTCGTGAGTCGCTACGTGTTCCGCGGGATCGACTTCGGAGAGTCCTTCAGCGTGCAGCCTTATCTCGAGTACTCCGTTCCGTTCGAGAACGGGTCGTTCACGGTCGGCACGTGGGCGTCCTACTCGATCTCGGCTGACGGCTCTGGAGCGAACGAGCACGACCTCTACGTCTCGGCTTCCGTCGGCCCGATCTCGTTTGGCGTCACCGACTACTACTTCCCGACGGGAGGGGTCGATGTAGACTTCTTCCTCATCGAGGACAACCACGTCATCGAGCCGTTCATCGGCTTCGACGGCGTGGAAGGATTCCCGGTCAGCCTCTACGTCTACCCCATCGTCGTGGGCGACTTCGACCTCAACGATGACGGCGATCAGAACTTCTCGACCTACATCGAGGCCTCCGTACCCTTCTCTGTCGAGGGCGTCGACCTCGCGGTGACCCTGGGCGTCGTGCCGATGGAGAGTGGCTTCTATCTCACGGACGACTTCAGCGTGATCAACGTCTCGCTGACCGCGGCGAAGGAAATCCCGATCACGGAGCAGTTCGCCCTGCCGGTCTTCGTGGGCTACACGCTCAACCCTGAGATCGAACGCACCTACCTGGTCTTCGGCGTCAGCCTCTAGTTCTAGAGTGCGGCGGTGCAGCCGTGCAGCCATGAGGCGGTAGACCCTTCCACCACCGCGACACGGCTTCACCGCGATACCGCCGCACTCCCCCTTTTCTCGTCCATCCCCACCCTATCCAACACGCTTCCAACCCATGTCACGGAACCTTTCCCTTCTACTCGCTGCGCTGTTCGTCGCGCCGGTAGCCCTGGCGCAGGACAGTCCTGACGCCGGTGTCGCTGCGGCTGAGACCGTGCAGGTCAACCTCAACTACGTCTGGACGATCATCGCCGCCGCGATGGTCTTCTTCATG
>JBCCLD010000173.1:0-9635 GCA_039027055.1 Bacteroidota bacterium | reverse complement strand
CGTGTGGACCTTGATCGGGTCAGGTGCTCACGAGACGCCGTTTGCGTCTCCGAAAGGCGCACGAGGAGCGCGATCCCGTAGGATCGAGTGACGAGTGGACCCCCCATTCTGTAGAGGTGGGCGGAGGCCGAACGGAGGCCGTGAGTACCGATCAGACCGATTGTCCACATGCCCTAGGCACAGCAAAATTCCAGAGCAAAATTCCAGTGGCTACGCGCAGGGGCTTCATAGCGAGGTTGCCGTTCGCCCGCGTAGCGTCGATACCGGCTCGGTGGACCGTAGTTCGGTGCGTGGAATGCCGGGACACCCGGAGGGGTATCAGGAGGTAAGCCCGATACCGCGTACGCCTTCTAGAGCCGTACGTTGTCGCGCTCGCTAGCCGTTTGTGTCCCTAGCCGTTTGTGCCTATCCAGGCTTGCAGGACGCAGACGCTCTTCACGGGCATGGTGTCAAGTCACGCACTCAGCGTGAACCTGGACCTATGTCGGCCTCCCCGCTCTTGCCTCACCGCCATGTCGATCTCCGCTGCTGTCGCCTCCGACGGTGCGTCTCTACTCGCATCTCCGGTCGTAGCGCCCAGCTTGCGTGCACCACTGCTCGCTCGCTACCAGTCCGTACGGGCCCACACCGAAGCCTTTTGCGTTCCCCTGGCCACGGAGGACTATGTGGTCCAGTCCATGGCGGACGTCAGCCCCACCAAGTGGCACCTGGCGCACACGACCTGGTTCTGGGAGACCTTCGTCCTCACGCCCTACCTCGACGGGTACACGTTCTACGATAAGCGCTTCCCGTTCTTGTTCAACAGCTACTACGTCCAGGCTGGCGAACGGCATTGCCGTGCGCAACGGGGCTACCTCTCTCGCCCCACCGTCGCCGAGGTCAAGCGCTACCGCGCCCATGTAGACTCCCACATGGCGCAACTGCTTGACGGGCTCGACGAGGAGGTACACCGGGCGCTGGCCGACACCGTCGAGATCGGCTTGCACCATGAGCAGCAGCACCAGGAGCTGATGGTGACCGACCTAAAGCACGTCTTCGCCGTCAACCCGCTGCGTCCCGCTTACCAGGCCCGGCCACATCGAGGGGCACCCGACCCGGGCCCACTCCGCTTCGTCCCCTTCGTGGAAGGCCTTCACACCATCGGCTTTGCCACGCCCGATGATGCCACCGTCGGGCAACGGTTCCACTTCGACAATGAAGGCCCTCAACACCGCGTCTTTCTGGAGCCGTACGCCCTCGGCGACCGCTTGGTCACGAACGGAGACTTCCTCGCCTTTATGAACGACGGAGGCTACGAGCGCGCCGAGCTATGGCTCTCGATGGGCTTCGCGCACGCGCAGGAGCACAGCTGGACGGAGCCGTTCTATTGGGAGCGCCGCGACCGCACTTGGATGCACTACACCATGCATGGCTTCCGCGCCGTAGACCCGCACGAGCCGGTGTGCCACCTCTCTTACTACGAGGCCGATGCCTACGCCCGATGGGCAGGCGCACGACTCCCTACGGAGTTCGAGTGGGAAGCGGCCGCGCGATCGATGCCACCTACAGGCCAGTTCGTAGACCACGGCCGCCTTCATCCTGCTGCGATCGAGCCTATCGGCGGCGACGGCGCGGCGACATCGTCCAATGGGCTGCGACAGCTCTACGGCACCGTCTGGGAGTGGACGTCGAGCAGCTATGGACCGTACCCGGGCTACCGCCCCGTCGAGGGAGCCCTCGGTGAGTACAACGGCAAGTTCATGTGCAACCAGTACGTACTTCGAGGGGGCAGTTGCGCCACGAGCCCGTCTCATATCCGTGCGACATACCGCAACTTTTTCCCGCCCGAAGCCACCTGGCAGTTCACCGGGCTCCGCTTGGCCAAGAGCCTCTAGCGGTCTTCCCCGCCGGGTGCTGCCCGATTTCCTCACCTCTCTCCGCTGCTGTTTCCATGGCTGACCATGCCGCGCCGTTGCTGGCGCTCGACTCCGAGTTCATGCGGGATACCGTCGCTGGGCTCGCTCGCTCGCCCAAAACGCTCCCCTGCAAGTACTCCTACGACGAGCGCGGATCGGCCCTATTTGATGCCATCACGGAGTTGGACGCCTACTACCCCACGCGTACGGAGACGGGCATCATGGAGCAGCATGGCGATGCCATGGCTGAGGCGATCGGTCGGCGGGCCGCCCTGGTAGAGTACGGAAGCGGCTCCAGCCAGAAGACGCGGCGACTGCTCTCCGCCCTGCCGGACCTAGCAGCCTATGTCCCCATCGACATCTCAAGTGACTACCTCACGCAGCAAGCCGAGCGGCTGCGCAGGCAGTTTCCAGAGACCCTGATTCTCCCGGTATCGGCAGATTTCACGACCCCCGTTCCCCTCCCCGAGTTGCCGCCGGACACTCAGCGCAGGGTCGTCTATTTCCCCGGCTCGACCATCGGCAACTTCGCGCCCGAGGAGGCTACGCGGCTCTTGCAACAGATGGCTGATGTCGCAGGACCGGGTGGCGGCCTGCTCATCGGCGTCGACCTGATCAAGGACGCCTCCGTGTTGGTGCGCGCCTACGACGACCCCGAGGGCGTGACGGCAGCATTCAACAAAAACCTTCTCGCCCGCATCAACCGCGAGTTGGACGGCACCTTTGACGTCCCAACCTTTGCCCATGAGGCACGGTGGAATGCCGTGGACGAACGCATCGAGATGCACCTGGTGAGCACCATAGCACAGCGCGTCACGGTTGGTGATCGGACGTTAACCTTCGCGGCTGGCGAGTCGATCCACACTGAAAACTCGCATAAGTACACCCTCGCTGGCTTCGCACAGCTTGCGGGGCGCGCGGGCTGGACGCGTCGCCACGTGTGGACCGACCGGGCGCGCTGGTTCAGCGTCCAGTATTTTGAGGCCGCTCCCCCACGCAACTAACGCACGTTTGACTTGCTCTCCGGGCGGGGCTGCTTGCTGTTTCACCCCACCCATGCTCCCCGATGGCCTCGAAAGTGCTCGGGATCGACATCGGCGGCACCGGAATCAAAGGTGCCCCGGTCCACCTCAAGCGTGGCGAGTTGATCGCCGATCGCCACCGCGTCCCAACGCCCCAGCCAGCCACACCAGAGGCTGTCGCCGAAGTCGTTGGCGAGATCGCGCGGCATTTCGACTGGAAGGGACCGGTTGGCTGCGCGCTGCCTGGGGTGGTGCGCAACGGCACCGTCTACACCGCGGCCAACATCGACAAAGGCTGGATCGGCACGAACGCGCAGAAACTGCTGCGGAAGGTCCTTCCCGAACCGCCCGTCGTGCTGAATGACGCCGACGCCGCTGGGTTGGCCGAAGTGGGATACGGCGCCGGCCGCCGTCGCAAGCGGGGATCGCTTTTACTACTCACGTTCGGGACGGGCATCGGTAGCGCGCTCTTCCTGGATGGCGACCTCGTCCCAAACACGGAACTCGGCCACCTGCACTTTCTCGCGGACGATCACCGCGGCATTGCGGAGCACTATGCCGCTGCCCGGCAGCGCGAGGAGGACGACCTCACCTGGGAGCACTGGGCCGAGCGCGTTCAAGCGTTCCTCGACTACGTGGAGGAGTTGCTTAATCCTGATACCATCGTGATCGGTGGCGGCGTGAGCAAACAGAAGCGGTGGAGCCAGTTCGGCCACCTCTTGAAGACCCGCGCGAAGCTGGTCCCTGCCGAATTGCAAAACAACGCTGGGATCGTCGGGGCTGCGGCTGCCGGAGAGTGAATCCACGGCCGGCTGGTCGTTCTACGTGGGTCGTGGGTATGCCGAGTGCTGAGGTTTCCCGGTTCCTTGCTCTTTCTTCGGTCGCGGGGGCCAAGACGTGCAGGAATTGCCTTTTCGCAGCCTGCGCTGCCCCGTATGTTGCCGCTTTCCATTCACTCACGCGCTCACCTCGATGCTACGCCCCGTATACGGCCTTGCCTTGGCCGTCGGCCTCGTTGCCCTATCGCCTCAGATCCAGGCCCAAACGGTTCTCACCTTCCCTGACGGTGCCGTGGTGGAGCGACATCGATGCGCCACGCCGCCCCCGACGGCCCTGGAGAGCCGGCTGATGGGCGAGGTCGATGTGGAAGCCGCGCTGGATCGGCTGGCGGGGAACGAACTCGTGGTCCCGGTAGCATACCACGTCATCCAGCCCAGTAGCCGCCAAGGCGACATCCCCGACACGCGCCTCGACGCGCAGACCGACAGCCTGAACCGCCAGTTCGAGGGGACGGGCATCCGCTTTGTTACTGTGAGCGTCGACCGGACGCTCAACGCCGCCTGGTACAACGGTATTGACCTGGGGAACGCGCAAGAGCTCGCGGCCAAGCGCGAATTGGCCATCGACCCCGCACGCGTGCTCAACCTCTACTTCTCCAACATCACCGCACTCGGCTGGTGCTACTTCCCCGCGTCGTTCCCGGAATCGAATACGCAGCATGGCTGCTTCATGGCGACTGGCTCGGAGCCCGATGGCGGCCTTGACCCATACGACGGCGGCGATACCGCTACGCATGAGATCGGGCACTTCTTTGGCCTCTTCCACACCTTCCAAGGCGGCTGCAATGGCGGTGACCAGGTGAGTGACACCCCTGCCGAAGCCGAGCCGAACTTCGACGGCTGCAGCCCGACTCGGGACACCTGCCCGGACGACCCCGGGTTTGACCCCGTCACCAACTTTATGGACTACAGCACCGATGCGTGCTTGAACGACTTCACGCCCGGGCAGATTACGCGGATGCAGGCGCAAGTCGCCGCGTTCAAGCCCACGCTCCTGCTCGGCCAGACCGCAGGGCTGGGCGTCAGCCGTACGTCTTATGACTTCGGCGAGCTACTGGTTGGAGAAACGCTGACCCAGGAGTTTTTCGTAGCCAACTTCGACCCGGAAGCAGGGGCGTCCTACACCGTCACGAGCGCGACGTTGGACGGCGACAGCGATGTCTTCGACGTCTCGTTCCCCGATAACCCCAACGAGTTGGGTCCCGGAGAGCGGCTCCGTCTGACGGTCACGTTCTCCCCGACCGATGGGGGGGACTACGCGGCGACCATCACAGTGGCCACGGACGACCCAGAAAACGCGTCGTTTGAAATTCCCATCACGGCGTCGAGCGTGAACGCCCCCGTCGCCACACTCTCCCCGGAGACCTTCCGCCTGGCCGTGGACCAGGGCACCACCCGGTCGGGGACGGCGCGCATCGGCAACGTGGGTGCGCAGCCGCTCACGTTCGAGTTCGAACAGCCTGCCCCCACGTCCTTCGTCATCGACATCGCCCCGGCTGCTGGCGCGATCCTTCCCGGGCAGTCGGGCGAGATCGAGCTGACTCTGGACGCAGGTACGCTCGCGCCCGATGACTACGAAGAGACGCTCACGATCACCACCAACGATCCAGACAACGCGTCGCTCTCGCTCCCGGTGATCATGCGCGTGCGTGCGGTCGTGGACGCGGAGGATCGTACGACCCCCTTCGCGTTTGCGCTCGACGGCAACTATCCGAACCCGTTCCGGCCCACGACCACAATCCGGTTCACGCTCGCCGAGGCCGCCCCGACGACGCTGGTCGTCTACGACGCAGCCGGCAGCGAGATTACGCGCCTCGTTGATGAGCCGCTGTCGCCCGGTGAGCATGCCGTCCCATTCGATGCCTCTGGGATGTCGAGTGGCGTCTACTTCTACCGCCTCGTTTCAGGCGCTGACCGCGCAACCGGGTCCCTGGTCTTGCTCAACTGATTGGAGCTCCCTAGTTTGCAGGCGTTTCCTAACTCAACCTTCGGTCTCATGCGCGCTGCCCTCCTGTTCGTCTTTCTCCTCGCGCTCATGGGCTGCCGAGAGTCGCTGCTGACGCCTGAGGAATCTGCTACCGACCAACCTGAGGAGACCCAAGCTCCTCCTGATGACGCCCTGGCCGATGTCAGGCGGGGATACCTGAAGGGACCGGCCTATGTTGCCGTAGGAAGCTCGGGTACGTTCAAAGCGCCACCGGGCGCCGACGTGTTCTTCTACGAGTGGTCGCAGCGTGGTGACGGAGGCTTCCGCGTGTTCGCCAGCCGCGAGCGGATCGTCTCGTTCGATGCGTTCCGTGAGGGCGAGGTCATGATCGAATACGTCGCCTACACCGGCGAGGGCGAGCCTGTACTGCGAGGCAGCTTGCCGGTTGACGTGATCGAGTAAGAGGCTTTAGCTGGGTCACCCCTGCAATGTGTTGGTACACCCCAGGTATAACCCTGGACAAGCGTTTCCCAGCGTCTGCTGGCCCATGCATGGCACCCTGAGGTCCACCCGACGCTGGACGCCTGTCTGGACTTCCCGGCGTGTGGCACACAACGGGAAAAGGCTCGGAGGGGCACGCACACGTCCGTCCCGGAGGCTTGATGCACAAAGGGCCAGGTCGCAGGTGGGGGTATTGGCATGAAGGCTGCGTGCCCGTCCTAGACCGCGTAGCTTTCAGCACCCTTCCCTCCCCCGTTCTCCTACGCCCTTCCATGCGCCTGCTGCTCTGGCTCGTTCTATCGGTCCCGCTGCTCGTCGTCTGGCCTGAGGAAACAGGTGGCACTCGGGCGCTCGTGACCCAGGATCCGTGGCCGGGCACCGGGGTGTGGGCCGACGCGGTCCTGGACACCCTCACGCTCGACGCGAAAGTGGGGCAGCTCATCCTCACCGACGCGCACGGGCGTCCCGACCACCTGACGGGCGCGCACTTTCGCCGACTCGTGGACCGCGTGGAGAACTACGGCGTGGGCGGTGTGCTCTTCTTCCGTGGCAACGCGCAAGACCAGGCCGCACTCACCAGGCAACTTCAGGAACGTGCTGCCCTCCCGCTCCTCATTGCCCAAGACATGGAAACGGGCGTGGGGATGCGAACTAGCGGGACCACCCGCTTCCCCAATGCGATGGCGCTCGGGGCGACGGGCGACCCATCGCTCGCCTATGCTATGGGCCGCGGCATCGCCGCCGAGTCGCGCATGCTCGGTATCCATCAGAACTACGCCCCAGTCGCTGACCTGAACACCAACCCGCGCAACCCGATCATCAATGTTCGCTCCTTCGGGGCGGACCCGCGTGCGGCTAGCCGGATGGTGATCGGCTACACGCAGGGATTGCAAGACGGGGGCGTCGTCGCCACGCTGAAGCACTTCCCCGGCCATGGCGACACCCAGATCGACTCGCACGCCGACCTCCCAGTCTTGCCGTTTCGACGCGACCGGCTCGACGCGACGGAGTGGATGCCGTTTCGCGAAGGCGTCGCAGCGGGCGCGATGGGTGTGATGACGGGCCACCTCGCACTCCCGGCGCTCGACGACCGTCCCAACACGCCGGCCACGCTCTCGAAGCCGATCACGACGGGTGTCCTGCGCGACGCGATGGGCTTCGCTGGGCTGATCGTGACCGACGGGATGAACATGGAAGGCGTCGCCAAACACTTTGCCCCCGGCGAAGCCGCAATACGCGCCGTCGAGGCAGGGGCTGACCAACTCATCCTCACCCGCGATGAGCCGGCGGTGAAGCGGGCGCTGCTGGCCGCCGTGCGTTCTGGCCGCCTCACCGAGGACCGCATTGATGCCTCCGTACGACGCATCCTCCGCGCCAAGGAATGGCTCGGGCTGCACGTCCCCTCGCCAGCAGCCGACGTCCCATCTACCGACGCGCCCGCCATCGATGCCGAACTCATCGACCCGCCGTTCCCGATTCCTGTGGCGGGCGCTCCGACCGACGCAGCAGGGTACCCGTGGGGGAGCCGGGCGCTGCTCCGACGCACACCCCCTCGTCCAGATGTCGGCAACCTAGCGGCACCGACGGCCGAGTTGCTTGCGCGCAATGCCCGGCTGGCTCGCACCGTGGCGCAGCGTGCGCTCACGCTGACCCGCAACGAACGCGACCTATTGCCGCTACGTCCCGACCAGCGAGTGCTCGTCGTGTCCGTTTCCGACGCCAGCAGGACGTCGGTAGGCCAGCCCCTCGCAAGCCGTCTTTCCGGGTTGCTAGAGCGTCCGGTGGCCTATCGATTCTCGCGGCTCGGGGCAAGCGACGCCGATCACGCCGCCCTCGTCGGCCTGGCTGCAGACTATGACGTAGTAGTGGTGACCACCCACCTCCGCGTGCGCAACTACAGCGGGCGTATTGGCCTGCCATCGAGGCATCAGGCGCTGGTCAACCGTCTTGTGGGTGCAGACACCCCAGTTGTGTTGACGGCGTTCGGTAACCCCTATGTGCTGCTCGGCATCGACCAGCCTGAGACGTTTCTTGCGGCGTTCGACACCCGGGACTATGTCCAGGAAGCGGCCGCGGACGCGCTCCTTGGCCTCTACCCCATCCAAGGCAGCCTCCCCATCGACATTCCCGGCCTCCATGCCGTAGGCGACGGCATCCACGTACCGCAGGCGCGCCTACGCGACGGCACCGCGGACGATGTGGGCATGGTGGCCGACTCGCTGGACTCCGCCGACTTGGCGATGCGCGAGGCGATTACCCGACGCGTCTCTCCCGGGGCGGCCCTCGCTATCGGCCGTGCCGGCGTCCTCGTCAAGCAGGGTGCCTACGGGCGCTTGACGTACGGCGAGCGCTTCGCCGACGCCTCGCTTCGGCAGCAGGTGGCCACCAACACCGTCTTTGACCTCGCTTCGGTCACGAAGGTCGCGGCCACGACCGTGGCAGCGATGATGCTCGTGGATCAAGGACGCCTCGACCTCGACGCCCCCGTCGCTCGGTACGTCCCTGCGTTTGGCGCAGGCGGCAAAGACATCGTCACCGTTCGGCAGCTCCTCGCGCACCAGGGCGGGCAGCGCGTCTTTCACCCGTTTCACACCCACGGCATCACCGACCCGGACTCTGTCCGCGCCTTCATCTACGCCGACTCGCTTCGCTACACGCCCGGCCAAGGCACGCGCTACAGCGATTTCGACATGATCGTCCTCGGCGACGTCATTGAGGCCATCGGAGGGCTTCCGCTCGACGACTTCGTGCGAAAAGCCGTGTTCGAGCCCCTGGACATGACGCAGACCGGCTACCGACCGATAGGCCTCCGTGACCTCGCCGTGGTGCCGACAGAGATCGACCGGACGTTTCGGAGCCGCCTGCTCCAGGGCGAAGTCCACGACGAGACCGCCTCCATCTTGGGCGGCGTTGCAGGCCACGCAGGCCTGTTTTCTACGGTCGAGGATCTGAGCACGCTGGCATTCATGCTGGCCAACGGAGGCACCGCACACGGTCGCCGCTTTTTTTCGGAAGAGACCCTCGCCACCTTCACGGAGCGCGTCACGCCGCCCGGGGCCTTCCCGATGGCGCTCGGATGGATGGCCTACCGCGCTCCCGACGAGGGCTTTTCGTCGGCCGGACAACATTTCGGGCCACGCAGCTTCGGCCACACGGGCTTTACGGGCTGCTCCCTTTGGATCGACCCGGACCAAGAGCTGTTTGTGATTCTCCTCTCGAACCGGACGTGGCCGAGCCGAGGGCGCTCCGCCATCAACCGGCTCCGCGCAGACGTCGCCGATCTTGCTGCGCAGTCGGTCGTCGCCGACCCGTATGCTGTGGAGTGGGTGGACTAGTGTGAGCGCAAGGGGTCTACTGCGCGATCACCTCTGGACGTGACGGGGTTGCCAGGTTGGTCAACCACCCCTGTCCCCTCCTATCCAGGAGGGGAACTGCGTTTGCGGCTTCCATG
>JBCCLD010000172.1:0-9649 GCA_039027055.1 Bacteroidota bacterium | reverse complement strand
CCGCTTTGAGATTCGCCCTGGGCCGCGCATGCGGTTCGGGGATGTCGAGATCGAAGTGGTGGGTCCTGAGCGAATGCCTCAGCGTACGGATTCGCTTCAGCGTGGATCGGGCCAGGTCGTCACCCGGATTGAAGACGACACCCGGCTGGAGCCGTTCCTCCTCTACCGCGCGCTCCGCTTCGCGCCGGGGGACCCCTACGATGTCACGCGCCTGCGCGCTACCAAGCAGCGGCTGGAGCGGGTGGGCGTGTTCAGTTTCACCGACATTGCCGCCCAGCCCGCAGCGGCGGGCGTAGCGGGAGATAGCCTGCTCGGTGATAGCCCAGCCCTCCCGGTACTGCCGCACCGGATCCGATTGCGGACGCGGCCCCGCCACAGCATCCGTCTGGAGGGCTTTGTGCTACAACGCTCCTACCTCCTCGGCACCGAGCGCGACGAACTCGGACTCGGTGCGGGCGTCACCTATCGCAACGCCAACGCGTTCGGCGGGGGCGAGTCATTCGCGCTCAGCACTTCGGGGTCCGTGGCCGGCACCTTTGACGGCGGCTTCCCCACGGCCCAGATCGACGCGAGCGCCACGCTGACGTTGCCCTACCTGGTTCGGCCGTTCAGCGGGCTCGAACGCGGGCTCGTAGACGCCCGCACCCGCTACGCGGCCCGCTGGGTGGCTGCCCGGCGCGACCTCCTCCGCATCGTCATCCGCAGCCGCGTCGAACTCGGTGCCCAGCTCGAACTGCGCCATTCGACGCGTACGACGTCGTTCCTCGACCTGCTCGACCTCAACCTCAGCGACCCCGACACGCTCGCCGGATTCGAACAAGACTACCTGAGCATCATCCAGGACCCCGTTGAGCGTGAGTTCTTGCTAGAGGACTACACCCGCCCGCAGATCAACAACGCGCTGCGCTACACGCTGCGGAGTTCCACCGCCAATCTCTTCCGACGCGACCGCGGCTACGTCCGGGAGCTCAGCGTCGAGACGGGCGGCAACGTGCTCTATCTCTTCGACCGGTTTGTCTTCTCCCCCGACTCCCTAGAAGGCTCCCTGCCAAGCTTCGTCGATGGGGCAGACCTCGAATACAGACCCTACTTCCGGCTCCGGGCCGATGCGCGACAGTATGTCCCGCTCACGCGCCGAACGACCCTGGCGTTCAAGGCCATCGTGGGGGCCGCACTCCCAACCGGCGATGCACCCGTCGTTCCGTTCGACCGCCGCTTCTTCATTGGCGGGGCTACGAGCGTGCGCGGCTGGGCGCTACGGACGTTGGGTCCCGGCGTAGCCGACCAGGAAGGCGCGTTCGTCCAAGGCGGCGACCTCAAGCTTGAACTGGCGGCCGAGGGACGTACGGTGCTCGTGCGCAACCTCTTCAAGGCGAACTGGAGTGCCGCCCTCTTCGCTGACGCGGGCAACGTGTGGCTCGGCCCCCGCAATCCTGGGGACGACGCGGGCCGCTTCTTTGTTGACGAGTTCTACCGGCAGCTCGGCTTGAGCATGGGCTACGGCCTCCGTATCGGCTGGGAATTTCTCGTGGTCCGCTTCGACCTTGCGTATCGCGTGCGGGAGCCCCAGCCTGGCTCGCCCTGGTTCCCGGACGGGCTCCGGAGGCCCCTATTCCACTTCGGGATTGGGCAGGCGTTCTAAGCCCAGAAGCCTCACCGGTGGACGCGAGGCGCTTAGCCGAGCAGCCGGATCGCGTCTTGGATGACGCCACGGAAGGCAAAGGCGTGGTCCTGCAGCGCGGCCACACGCGGCGCGACCTCCGCGGCGAAGCGCTCCTCGCGACTTTCTTTTTCCAACTCCGAGCAGCGCTCTGCAAGTGCAAGCGCGCCGAGGGTAGCCGTGGACGACTTCAGCTTGTGTGTCGCCGCACGCACTTCGCTAAACGAACGCGTTCGGACCCCCTCGACGACCGAGCCGATGAGGCTCAGGTCCGAGCGGAGATAGCCATCGAGTACCTCGCGGGCGAAGTCGGGATCGTCCAGCCCAGAGATTTCGCGGAGGTGTTGGAGGACGTGCTGGGGGCTTGGGAGGGTGAACGAGATTGGCGAGGGGTTCGGCTCGCCCGCTGTAGCTAACCCGGAGGGTACAGCCCCTGGTACGGTGAGCGTGGGTACCCCCTGGAGATCCGGTGGAGCCGATGGCTGCGGCGTGGGCTCGGACATCGCCAAAGGCAGCGGCTCAGGGGAGGGAGGGGGTGATGGAGGGACCGGTGCGTTCCAAGTAGGCGTCGGCGATGGAGGCGAGAGAGGAGGCGCGTCGAGGTCGAACGTGGGGAAGGTGAACGACGGGTCCTCCAGCAGCGCATCGACTTCGAATGCGGACGGTGGCGGTGCTTCCGGTGCACTGAAGTCGGCGTCGTCCAGTACCGGAAACCGGTCGAAATCCACGATCGGTGGCACTCGATTCGGCACGGGGGGAGGCGGGGTAGAAGCAGGCTCGGTTGAGATCGGAGCGTCCGCCTCAAAGGCAGGCGGGGGAACGGACAGGGACGCAAAAGGCGGCTGAGCGTCGGCAGGCGATGCTGGCGGCGATGCTGGTGTGGGGCGCTCGGGCGAGGCAACGGAAAGGAGCGGCGGTACGTCGGGCGCAGCTGGAAGCGGAAATAGCGCCGCTGTGTCGATGCTGGCAGGCTCAACGTCCGATGCTGAGGACGCGGCCTCCGTCGGGGGCGTGTCAGTTGGAGCGTTCGCTGAGAAATCGGCATCGACGGGTGCGGCATCGACGGGTGCGGCATCGACGGGTGCGGCATCGACGGGTGCGGCATCGACCGGTGCGGAAGACGACGGGTCAGGCTCCACCCATGCTGGTTGCCCCACTTCTTGGTTCGGAGCCACGACGCTTCCTGGGTCACGCGGCGCGTTCACAGAAAAGGGCGGGGGGGCAGCCGAACGAGGAGCGCTCGACGTGGGGCGCTTGAATGGATTTCGCTTTACCGCGACCGCGGCCTTGTCCTCTTGCGGCCCTGGTTGGATCGGTGTTGGTGCGTCCTCAACAGCGCGTGGAGGTTCAGAAGACGAAAGCGGTGTAGGAGTCGGAGTGGAAGCGGGCCTGCCCTGAGGCGGTACCGACGCGTGGGCGGTGAACGAATCGGGCAAGACCGACGGCTTGGGCGCTGCCGGGGCCACTGGCGGAGGCGAGGATGGCCCGTCCGGCTCGGGGGCAGGCCGTGTCGGGACCGCGGAAGCTGCCTCGACGGGGGCAAGCTCGGCCTCCGCGGGCGAGTTGCGCGCAAAGGCCGGCAGTTCGAGCTCCGTAGCGCGCTGGATCGGAATCGCGGTCGATGTGCCGAGCGGGGCCGCGTCGAGCTTGAGCGCGGAGATGGGCTCGCAGCGCATCAAGGCCTCCACGAGCGCCTCCCGTCGTATAGGCTTTGCGATGTAGTCGTCCATGCCGGCTGCGAGGCATAGCTCCCGGTCGCCCTCCATCGCGTTTGCGGTCATCGCCACGATGCGAGGCTGTCGTTCAGCGGGGATGGTGGCTCGAATCTGCTCGGTCGCCTTCATGCCGTCGAGCACAGGCATCTGCACGTCCATCAGCACGAGGTCATAGGGCGTCTGCGCCAAGGCCTCGACGGCCTGCTGCCCGTTCTCGGCGAGGTCGGCTTCATAGCCGAGGCGTTCGAGGATGCGCAGGGCGACCTTCTGGTTGACGGCGTTGTCTTCGGCAAGCAGCACGTTGAGCCGCGGTAGGAGCGGCGTCTGGTCAGCAGAGCGAAGCAAGGCCTGCTGGACGGCTTCCGGCGTCGGGGTCTCCTGATCGCGCTGAATCCAGATGCCGTCCTCGGTGATCGTCGGCAGGTCGGCGAGGTCGGTGGACCCGGTCCCCAGCACCCGCAGCAACACTTCGTAGAGCGGAGCATGCTTGAGCGGCTTCGAGAGGACGGCCGCGAAGAGGCCTTCGGTCTGGACGAGGGCGCCGGGCGTCGTGAGCCCGACGATGGGGAAGGGCGCCTCGCTGCTCTCGTCGGGAGCCACCACCTCGTCGTGGAGGCCCCGTGCGAGCGCGAGGCTGTCCATGTCAGCAAGCTGCATGTCGAGGAGCGCGGCGTCGAAGCGCCCGCCCTCCCGGATCAGCGTAAGCGCATCGAGGCCTCGCGGCGGGGCCGTGACGCTGACGCCCCAGGCGCGTAGCTGCTTCACGAGCGCCGTGCGGCTCGTGGTGCCGTCTTCCATCACCAGGAGGCGCTTCCCCGCAATGGCCGCCTGCTTGCCCTTGAGCGCCGCGCGCGCGACCGACGCCGATGCGCGCGCGAGGACGGTAAACGAGAACGTGGAGCCGCGCCCCACCTCGCTTTCGACCCACATCGTGCCCCCCATCAACTCTGCCAGCCGCTTCGAAATCGCAAGCCCGAGGCCGGTACCGCCATACTTGCGCGTATGAGACGAGTCTACCTGGCTAAAGGACGAGAAAAGACGGTCGACGCGGTCCGCAGGAATCCCGATCCCGGTATCGCGCACTGCGAACAGGAGCTCGTATTCGCCGCCCACCGCACGGCGCTTCGACACGGTGAGCAGGATCGCACCGTGCTCCGTAAACTTGATCGCGTTGCCGATCAGGTTCACCACTACCTGACGGAGCCGCGTCACATCTCCGAGGAGGGCGGGGGGGACGTCTTCCTCGATGTGGTAAACGAGGTCGAGGGGCTTCTCGTAGGCCTTCGAGGCGAGCAGGTCGAGGGCCTCCTCGATCATCGCGCGCAGGTCGAAGGGCGCCTCCTCCAGGTCGATACGGTCCGCCTCGATCTTCGAGAAGTCGAGAATGTCGTTGATGATCGTGAGCAGCGTGTCACCGGAGATACGGATCGTCTCGACGTAGTCACGCTGGGTGTCGGATAGCTCGGTGTCGCCCAGCAGCGTAGTCATGCCGAGGACGCCGTTCATCGGCGTGCGGATCTCGTGGCTCATCGTTGCGAGAAACTCCGACTTGGCCTTGACCGCGACCTCGGCTTCGGAGATCGTGGAGAGGAGTTCCTCCTCTAGGATCCGCCGCGACTGCACCGCGATGCCGCCTATGATTGGCACCGTGACCATCGCCGCCGTGAGCAAGATCGGGTTGAGCGACGTGTCTGGCAGCACAAAGCCTAGGGCAGCCGCCGTACCGCCAACGAGGAAGCTGTAGCCCAGCATCCACCGGAGGTCGTGCAGCGAGATCGCCGTGAGCACGGCCACCAAAATGAGCCCGAGCGCCTGCGCGTACGCGAGTTGCGAAGCGTACAGGAAGAACACGTGCAAGACCGAGTGGAGCGTCAGCACCGAGTAGGTGATCGGCCCCGCGAAGCGCCACAGGAACGGCGCCACGAAGAGGGTGCCCGCCGCGATCAGCGACGCGACCGCCAGGCCGATACGCACGCCAAGGGGGTCGGGGACAGCCGGAGTGGCACTTTGGCTGAAGATGCCGATGCCGATGCACAGCGCAGCCAAGGCGAGCAACAGAAGCTCGTAGAGGCGGATGGTGCGAGCTTCAGAATCGTGCTGCATAAGGACCGAGTCGGGGAGGTCGAGCAGGTAGGAACTACCCAGCAGAGGCAGGAAGCGCAGGCTTCCCGCGCTCGATGCGGGATCATGGCAGTCCATTCAAAAGATGTGCCCAGCCCCTCCCAAAAAGGGCGAAGAAGCAGGCACCGAGCGTATCCTCAGCACCGCCTCCCACGTAGGCGTGCGACCGGTCTCAAGCTCCCGTGCCATGTCGTCTCAGTCTCCCTCGCCAACGACCGCGTCAGCGTCCACGCCAGGATCGCCCACACTGCCTACGCCGGTCGCCCACACCTACGCGTCGCTCACGCGCACGGCGACCTACAGCTTCCTCGCGGCCCTGCCCTTGCTGGTGTTCTACGAGGTGGGCGCGTTGCTCGTCAACGCCGACCGCGCCTTCGCCATCCGGGTCGGGGCCGACGTCTGGATCAAGCAGTTTCTAGCGCGCCTAGGGGCCACGGGCCACCTCGCGCTCGCCGCGGTCGTGCTACTCATCGGGATCGCGGTGTTTGTGTGGGAGCGCAAGAAGCGCCTGCCGCTTCGCCCGCGCTACTTCGCGGGCATGCTCCTCGAAAGTACCCTCTGGGGCGTCCTGCTCGCCTACCTCATCAGCGGGACCATCGGCGCGCTCTTCAACGGGGTGGTGCTTGGGCTCCCGCAAGCGGCCGAGCCTGGCAAGGCCACCATGCTCGTGCTCTCGCTGGGCGCTGGACTGTACGAGGAACTCGTCTTCCGAGTGCTGCTGGTCGGCGGGCTCTACCTACTTGCGCGCCGCGTGATCGGCATGGAGCGCGTGGCAGCCTATGTGGGCGCCGCACTCATAGGCGCGTTGCTCTTCAGCGCCGTACACTACACCGGCCCCTACGCCGACCCGCTAGAACTGCCGTCGTTTACGTTCCGCTTCCTCTTCGGGCTCGCACTCAACGCGCTCTTTCTAGTACGCGGCTTTGGCATTGCCGCCTGGACGCATGCGCTCTACGACGTGATGGTAGTCGGGTTTTGGAGTTGAGGGGTGTTGGGGTGAGGCCGTGTCGCGGTGACGCAGAATCTCACGCACCTCTCCGACTCGGACCCCCAACCCACCCACGCCCTCGGGTGCCTACCTTCTAGCCCCAACTGACCTATCCGCTTCGTCCTCGCGTGCCTACGCTTCTCGAACGGCTTCCTCCGACCCTCGCCACGCCGCTCCGCCGGGTCTTCCGCCAGCAGATCGATCCGCGCCTCGACGCCGCCGTGGACCTGCTCGGGGCCAGCGACCTCTTCACGTGCCTGCGCCGCGCCGACCTCTACGACTTGGCCCGGCACGTGCACCGCCGCGACTACAATCACGGCGAGGTGGTCTATTACGAGCGCGATCCGGGTCTCGGCCTCTACCTCGTCGTGCACGGGGCGGTGGTCCTCCGCAGCAGCGACCCCGGCACCGAAGACGACCCCGACGAAGACATCGTGCACCGCATTGGGCCGGGCGGAACCTTTGGCGAGCGCGCGCTGCTCGGCGAGCACCATCGGGCTACCCGGGCCGAGGCGGTCACCGATACGCGGTTGCTGGGCTTCTTCCGCCCCGACTTCAAGACGCTCATCAAGCGCCACCCCCGGCTCGGCACGCAGGTAGCCATCGCCGTGGGGCAATACATCGCTGCCCGCGAGGCGCTCCTCCGCAACGCCCTCGTCGCAGCCGACGCGCCTGCTGCGGTGCACCGGCTCGTCTACGGCCTCCGCGTCCCCGAGGGCACCTGCGACCCGATGCCGTTTTTCCGTTGAGGCGGTAGTGCTGTGACCGCCAGTGCTGTGACGGCCGCGATTTGAGGGGTGAACGCGCGAGGATGGGAGGTACTGGGCAGGGCGGCTGAGTAGCTAGATGCCGAAGCATCAAGTGACGAGGCCAACGCAGCAAAGCGGCTTCTAGGCTAGGCAAATTCCCTCAAATGAGCGTTGACGCAGCAGTAGTGCGGCCAGATCCGGCTACACAACTCAAGTTGTGCCCGATCGACGCGCTCCTCAGCTGGATCAGTGTAGGGTTTGGGAAGGAGAGAGTTGGGAGTGGCAAACGCCCCACACCCTACCCTCTACTCCACACGGACGGCCCGATGCGCACCGCCGAGCCCTAGTGTGAGCAAGGGGTTTAGTGCGCGATCACCTCTGGACGTGACAGGGTTGCCAGGTTGGTCAACCACCCCTGTCCCCTCCTATCCAGGAGGGGGACTGCGTTTGCGGCTTCCATGCCTGAGCAGCGAGATCGCAAAAGACTGGTTGATCATGCATTCGCACACAAACTGGGGTGCATACTTTCGGTCTTTCCATGCTGAACTTGATTCAGCATCTCAGCGATGCCTCGAAACACCGTAGTCGCCAGAGATCCTGAACCGAGTTCAGGACGATACCATCGCAACTCATCAAGCGGACTTGGTGTGAGACCGTATCGCAGTGGGTTTTGCATGGAGGGTGAACTAGGCGACAGCAGGGCGGTTGAAGCCCGCTAGCCCCAGTCCATCGACCCCTCACCGCTCATGTCCACTGACACACGCCCGCCCAAGCTAAAGCGCGGGGCTACCGTCGAACTCACGCTAGAGAAGTTCGCCGACCGAGGCAAGTCGCTAGCCCGTGTCAATGGCTACGTCGTCTTCGTGCCGGGCGGCGTGCCGGGCGACCGCGTGCGGGTGGGCATCCGCAAACGCAAGCGGAGCTACGCCGAGGGCGTCATCCAGGAAGTGCTCAGCCCCAGCGACCTCCGGACAGACCCGCGCTGCGAATACTTCGGGACGTGCGGCGGCTGCAAGTGGCAGCACGTGCAGTACGAGGCACAGCTGGACGCCAAGCGCCAAAGCGTTGCAGAAGCGTTCGCCCACGCGGGCGGTTTTGACGACGCCATTCCCGTACTACCGACGCTGGGCATGCCGACTGAAGGGGGGGACGCGCCCTTCTTCTACCGCAACAAGATGGAGTTCAGCTTCTCGGCGCGGCGCTGGCTCACCGACTGGGAGATCGCCACGGGCGACGACTTCGACACCAGCTTTGCGCTCGGCCTCCACGCCCCCGGTCGCTTTGACGCGGTCCTCGACCTGGAATCCTGCTCCCTCCAGTCCGCATGGAGCGCGCGCCTCGTCAACGCCACCCGCACCTTCGCGAAGGTGCACGGGTGGAAGCCATGGGCCATCCGCGACCACGAGGGCTTCCTCCGCCACCTCGTCCTCCGCACCCCAGCCAACACCGATGAGAAGATGGTCGTCCTCACCACGAACGGGTACGACGCGGAGCGGATGGAGGCTTACGCCGCGATGCTGCGCGCCGACTTCCCGGAGGCGACCACGTTCGTCAACGCCGTCAACACCGGCAAGGCGCAGGTCGCGTTTGGTGAGGCCTACCACACGATCTTCGGACCGGGCGTTGTGCACGACTCCATCGGCGGCTACCGCTTCGAGATCGCGCCGAACGCGTTCTTCCAGACGAATACGAAGCAGGCCGAGCGCCTCTACGCCGTCGCGGCCGACTTCGCCGACCTTACGCCCGACGACCTCGTCTACGACCTCTACTGCGGCGCAGGCACGATCTCGATCTACCTCGCCGAGCGCGTCAAGCACGTCGTGGGCGTCGAACTGATCGAGGCCGCCGTCGAGAACGCCAAGGCCAACGCGGCGGCCAACGGTGTCGAGAACGTGACGTTTGCCCAGGGGGACATGCGCGACCTCTTCGCGCGGGAGTTCATCGAGGCCAACGGGCGGCCCGACGTGCTGATCGTGGACCCGCCGCGCGCCGGGCTGCACCCCCGCGTGGTCGAGCAAATCGGCAAGCTGCGGCCCGAGCGCTTCGTCTACGTCTCGTGCAATCCGCAGAGCCAGGCCCGCGACCTCGCGCTGCTGAAAGACATCTACCGCGTCGAGCAGGTGCAGCCCGTGGACCTCTTCCCGCACACGCACCACGTCGAGGCCGTCGCCAAGCTGCGGCTGAGGTAGTAAACGCAAACGACTTTGATGTCACGAATAGAACTAGCCGCCTTTGCACTTTTTCTTTGTATTGCTAGCGTATGGATGTGGGGGTTCGCACTTCGTTCTCTTCTGAAAAACAACGTCTCTACTCTTCGGAAGGTATTGGTCGTCGTATGGGCTACAGCGGTATTCAGTGGCGTTGAGAGGCCGTCGACGGAGTTCTCCCCCTGGTCAGGGGGAGCCAGAGGGGGTTG
>JBCCLD010000171.1:0-9723 GCA_039027055.1 Bacteroidota bacterium | reverse complement strand
GGTGAGCGCGTAGGGCGAGACGGCGAGCGGGGCCTTCAGGATCGTGTGGAAGCGGTACTGCTTCTTGACGCGCCCGATGAACGCCGCCGTCGGGCCGAGCACCTGGAGCTGCTGCGCGTCGGCCTCCGAGAGCCCTTTGAGCAACCGGGGAAGCCGCTTCGTGAGCTGCCCGGTCCAGCGTGCGGCGAGCTTCTCGACGGTGGCCTCATTCGGCCCCTTGAACTCGATGCCGACGAGGCGGCCGAAGGGCGGGTAGCCGAGAAAGCGGCGGTCGGGGAGGTCGGCGCGGATGAAGCCCTCGTAGTCGTGCGCGAGCGCGAAGCGGATCGCGGGGTGGTCGGGATTGCGTGTCTGGAGGAGCACCTCGCCGGGGCGCTCGGCACGGCCTGCGCGGCCCCCGACTTGGGCGAGGAGTTGGAACGTCCGCTCGGCGGCACGGAAGTCGGGCAGCAGCATGCCCGTGTCGGCGTTGACGACGCCCACGAGCGTCACGCGCGGGAAGTCGAGGCCCTTCGCCACCATCTGCGTGCCGAGGAGGATGTCGGCCTCGCCGCGCCCGAACGCCGTGAGCAGTTTGCGGTGCGCATCCTTCTTGGAGGTCGTGTCGAGGTCCATCCGTAGCACGCGCGCCTCGGGAAACGTGGCGGCGAGCTCTTCCTCGACGCGCTGCGTGCCGGCACCGAGGTCAGCGAGGTCGTGCCGCCCGCAGTCGTCGCAGGCCGAGGGCGAGGCGCGGGTGAAGCCGCAGTAGTGACAGCGTAGCTGCGGCCGTAGGCCGGGTGGACGGTGGAGCGTGAGCGTGACGGCGCACGACGGGCACTCGGGCGTGTGGCCGCACGCGTTGCACGTCAGGATCGGCGCGTAGCCGCGGCGGTTTTGCAGCAGGATCGTCTGCTCCTTGCGGTCGAGGCGTGCCTGGATCGCCTCCTGCAGCTGCACCGAGAGCGCCCCGCGCAGGCGGCGCACCTCCTGCTCCCGCGCGAGGTCGACGACCCTCACCTCCGGCAACCGCGCTGCTGCTCGGCCTGGTACCGGCACGCGTTCGGGCATCGGGAGGAGCGTGTACTTCCCGCGCTTGGCGTTGGCGTAACTCTCGGCGCTCGGCGTGGCGCTTCCGAGGACGCACACTGCCCCGGCGAGGTGCGCGCGCATGACGGCCACGTCGCGGGCGTGGTAGCGCGGCGCGGGGTCGAACTGCTTGTAGCTCGCCTCGTGCTCCTCGTCCACGACGATCAGCCCTACGTTTTCGAGCGGCGCGAGGACGGCGGAGCGCGGGCCGATGGCGACGCGGTAGCGCCCGGCGCGGAGGTGCCGCCACGCGTCGTAGCGCTCCCCGGGGCTCATCCGCGAGTGGAGGACCGCCACGTCGTCGCCGAAGTGGGCGCGGAAGCGGCGGACGGTCTGCGGGGTGAGCGCGATCTCGGGCACGAGCACGATGCCCGTGCGCCCCGCGTCGAGCGTCGCCTTGAGCGCGCGGAGGTAGACCTCCGTCTTGCCGCTGCCCGTGACGCCGTGGAGCAGAAACGTCTCGGTCTTCTTCGCGCCGGTGTGCTGGGCCCCATTCCTCAGGGGGACGAGCGCGGCGTTGATCGCCTCCAGCGCAGCCCGCTGCGACGCGTGCAGCGCGATCCGCAGCGGGGCGGGCGCGGCCGTATCGAACGCTTCGGGACGGCGCTCGACCTCCACGTCGTAGGCCTCGACCCAGCCCAACTCCACGAGCCGCTGCACCGTCTGACTCGACGCGCCCGACGCGGCCAAGGCATCGGCCTGGCTGAGCGCCCGGTCCGTCGACGCCGCGAGTGTGGCGACGAGCATCTGCTGCCGCAGCCCGCGCAGCTCGTCCGGCGCGGCGCTCGGGTCGATGCCCTGGCGGATGCGAAGCCACCGGGCCGTCTTGGCACGCACCCTCGGGTCTGTCGTCTCCTCGGCGATGCGGAGCAGCCCGGCCGTGCGGAGGTCGGCGAGGAGCGTCGCGGGGAGCTTGCTGCCCAGTTCCTCCTCGGCTTCCTTGAGCGGCAGGCCATTTCCATTGCGTTGCCCGAGCAGAACCAACAGGTCGCGTCCGAGCGGGTCGCCACGCCACGCAGCCGGTGCGTCGGTGCGGTAGAGCACGCGCACGCCCTCCACGTCGGTGCCCGCTGGGAGCGCCGCGCGCAGCACCTCGCCCCAGGAGCAGGCATAGTAGCTCGCCATCCACTCCGTCAGCCGCAGCAGCGCTGGCGGCAGCGCCGGGGCCTCGGCGTCGAGCACGTCGGCGATGGCCTTCAGCGTGACACCGCGTGCGACCTCATCGGTGCGCCCGACCACGACGCCCGTGAGTGTCCGCCGGCCGAACGGCACCAGCACCCGTGCGCCCGGTACCGCCGCCGTGTCGAGCGCGTGTGGGACCGCGTACGTGTAGGGCTGCGGGACAGGCGAGAGCGGCACGACGAGCGCGTGCGCGCCGGTGGTGGAGTGCGGCACGAGAGCGGGGTGGGTTGGCGGGGCGATGAAGGTAGGAAACGGAGCGCGGGGGCACGGGAGCGCGGGGGCACGGGGATGACTTGGTTTGAGGACGGACGCAACAACAAGCCACAGCGAGCAGAGCGAGCGAACCACAGGCCGCAGGTCGTCCCACAAGCGAGACGCAGTCGAACGAACCAAGGGCCGCAGGTCGCCCCGATACACCGCGCTCCGCGGGAACGCCAGCGTGACAGGGCACGCCCGGCGTCTGCGACATGATGCGACGGCGCGACTTTAGGCGAGGCTCGTGTCACCAAGGCGTTCCATCGTCGGGGACTGGGTGGGTCGGCACGGGGTGGGAACGGGGTTCTCATAGGGAGGCAGCAGATCCGCGACTGGGACCGCTCTCCCCGGCACCGGATCGCCCGGTCACCGCCCGCTCTCGGCACCGACCGATGCAGCCCTCGCTACGCGTCTCTTTCTCTCGCTCCGCCCCCGCTGCGCTCTCTTCTCTCTCGTCAGGATCTCGCTCTCCGCACACCCGCTCGATCCCTCCACCCATGCGCTTCGCTACACTCCTCCTCGCCCTCCTCGCCGCGCCGGCCTTCGCCCAGAACGTCTGGAACGAAGGCACTGACGCCGGATCGCTCCCGGCCACGGCCCAGCTCCTCGACGACTCGGCGACGCCCTACACGGCCATCACCGGCACCATCGACAAGCCGGACGACGTGGACATGTACCGCGTGTTCATCACTGATCCGGCGGGCTTCTCCGTGACCACCGAGCCCGCCACCATCGGCACGCTTGCCGACACGCGCCTCTTCCTCTTCGACGAGACCGGCCGTGGCATCGCCTTCAACGACGACACGCCGGGCGGCACCGGGTCGCTCCGCTCGACGCTCCCGGCCGGCCACCCCTTCATGCCCACCCAGCCGGGCACCTACTACGTCGCCGTCTCGGGCTTCGAGACCGTGCCGCTCGTGGCCACCTCCGAGGCCATCTTCCAGGATCCGCGCGCCTACACCTTCAGCTTCAACGACGTCTTCACCTCCAACGTGCCGGACCCCGTCGTGGGCTGGCTGCACCGCGGCGGCACGGCGACCGGCACCTACCAGATCGAACTCACCGGGGCCGTCGTCCCGGTCGAGCTGACGGCCTTCGACGCGACGCTCGACGGCGTGGCGGCGCTGCTCCGCTGGACGACCGCGTCGGAGACGAACAACGCCGGCTTCGCCGTCGAGCACCGCACGCCGGACGTGGCTGACTTCGCCGAGACGGCCTTCGTCGCTGGCCAGGGCACGACCACCGAGGCGCAGGCCTACGCCTTCCGCTTCGACGCGCTCACGCCGGGCACCCACGCCTTCCGCCTCCGCCAGACCGACTTCGATGGCACGATTGCCTACAGCCCGCAGGTCGAGGTCACGGTCACGCTCGCCGAGACGTTCCAGATCGACGCGGCCTACCCGAACCCCTTCAACGCCGAGACCACGGTGCGCTTCACCGTCCGCGAGGCGGCGCCGGTCCAGGCAAACCTCTTCGACGTGACCGGACGTCAGATCCGCACGCTCTATGCAGGCACGCCTGCTGCCGGGTCCTCGCAGACGCTCCGCATCGACGGCAGCGACCTCCCGACGGGCCTCTATATCGTCCGCGTCACGGGCCGCGACTTCACGCACACGCAGAAGGTGACGCTGCTCAAATAAGGTTTGTGAAACACCGCCGGGGTGGTGCCCGGCGTGTGGTTGGTGCGCCGCAGGCGGTCTTCTCTGAGGAGACCGCCTGCGGTGTTTTGGTAGGACCGCTCAGACCCACGAACCCGCTCGGGTCGCCGAACGTTGACGAGCGGGTTCATCCCCCACTCCCTCGCCCTACCCTCTCTGCTCCGTGCCGCTCTCCGCCGCGCACGTCTCGACGCTGCTGGAGGTCGCTCGCGAACTCGACGCGACCGTCCAACTTGAACCCCTTCTCGAACGCATCGAGCAGGCGGGCCGCCGCATCCTCGGCTGCGAGCGGGTGCGCATCTTCGTCTACGACGCCAAGCGGGGCGATCTTTTCGCGCGCCTCGCCACGGATGCAGAGCCGATTCGCTTTCCCGTCGCGGAGGGCATCGCTGGGGCGGCCCTGCGCGAGGACCGCGTCATCCGCGTGGCCGACGCCTACGCCGACCCTCGCTTCCTCCCTACGTTCGACCAGCGCCTCGGTCTGCGCACGCGCTCGCTGATGGCGCTCCCCATGAAGGGCATCCGGGGGACGAACGTGGGGGTGCTCCAGTTCGTCAACAAGCACGACGGGCTCTTCACGGATGACGATGAGGAGGTGGCGCTCGCCCTGGCGGGGCTGACGGGCGTGGCGCTCCAGCGGCAGCTGCTGATGCGGGCCCGGCGTGAGCAGCGCCGTCTCGAACGCGACCTTGCGCTCGCCCGCACGATCCAGAAGTCGTTCCTCCCCGAGGCCGCGCCGACGCTGGCGTGCTACGACCTCGCCGGGCGCAGCCGGCCCGCCACCGAGGCTGGCGGCGACGCCTACGACTTCATCCCGTTGCCGAGCGGCCGGACGGCCGTGCTCCTCGCCGACGCGAGCGGCCACGGCGTCGGCCCGGCGCTCATGGCCGCCGCGACGAGGGCGATGGTCCGCGTCCTCGTCCAGGCCGTCGACTCGCTGGCGACGGTGATCGACCTCACCAACCGGACCCTCTATCAGGACTTCAAGCTCGAACGTTTCGTCACGGCGTTTGTCGGCGTGCTCGACGCGGAGGCGCACCGCCTCGCCTACCGCAGCGGCGGGCATGCGCCGATCCTCGTCTACCGCGCCCACACCGACACCGTCGAGGTGCGTCCCGCGACCGGGCCGCCGCTCGGCATCCTCCGCGATCTCCCCGAGCAGAACGACGCCGCGCTCGCGCTCATGCCCGGCGACACGGTGCTGCTCGTCACCGACGGCTACCACGAGTGGGAAGACGACGACGAGCAGCCGTTCGGCATCGACCGGCTCGTGGATCTTCTCCGCGCGCACCACGCCGAAGGCGCCTCCGCCCTCCTCGACCGCCTCGACGCCGCGCTCGCCGACTTTGGTGGCACTCAGGCCGACGACCTCACCGCCGTCGTGCTCCGCCGCGTGGGGTGAGACTCACGGGAAGCCGTAGAGGAACGCGAAGCCAGCCATCGCGTGGAGCCCATGTCGGTCCACGAGCGGCGTGAACGCGACACGGATCCCGAAGTCGCCGGGCTCAGGCTGCACCCGGAAGCCGAGGATGCCGGTCAGCCCCGCCGTCGTAGGGAATTCTGGCTGCTCGTTCCGGTTGGAGCGTCCCATAACCCCTGCGCCGATCTCAATCTGAGCCCGTCGATCGAGGAGCAACCGCGACAGGGTGACGATGCCCGAGCCAAACGTGGGCCGTACAGGAATCAGTTCATCGTCGTCGAATAGGTCCGTGGTCTCATGGGTCTCCCACAGCAGATAGAGCACGCCGCCTACGCGCAGCACATAGCTGTCGCCAAAGCGCACGTCGAGGTTCACCGACGCAGGGGGCGCGTTGCCGCCTACCTCGACGGAAACACTGTAGGTGGCCAGGTTGAGGCGCTCTTGGGCGAGCGCTGTCGGGGCCAGGAGCACGAGGAGCAGAACGGCGAGGGGGCGCATCGGGCGGGGTGGGTGGTCGCGGGGTGTCCCGCGCAGCCGCCACGACTGCCCCTAACGTCACACCCTACCACAAAACGCCGCTAGATGCTGGTCCTACAGCGGTGGTCTTCTCTCTTTCCAGCGTCTCTTCCTTTGTTGCAGTTGTGCTCAAGAGACGCTTGAGGGTGGAACCTCGCGGTTCGATGGAGTGCCGGACTACTCGTCTCTGGCTCCCCAAAGCACGCTTACTCCTATCATAGGCTCAACTCCTCGGTGGTTGACGAGCGGCGTAAAGGCGACGCGGATCCCAAGCGCCCCTGGGCTTGGCTGGATACGAAGCCCAAGAATGCCGGTAAGTCCAACCGTCGAGTAGCTGACGTCTCTTGAGGACGATGGGTTGTCCCTGCGCACGCCGTTGACGCGAGCCATGCCACCAACACCCACCTCCAGGAAAAACCGGCCGTACCCTTGGAGTCCAGAGACGGTCAGATATACTGAGCCATACGCTGGAAATGCGAGCGTGCATTCGGTGTCGCTGGAATTGTCCTCAGAGCCTCCGCATAGTGGAAACACCAGGCCACCCGCTCGCAACGCATAGCGCTCTCTGAAGACGTCTACGCCCACCGTGAGAGGTGGCGCGCTTCCGAAAAACTCGACGGAGGTTGAGCGCAGAGCCAAATCAGGCTGAGTGTGGCTCTGTTGTGCTTGGGTGACCCAGGTGAGCGCGAGTAGGGAGAGAAGCACCAGACGCCGAAGCATGGGACGAGGCTAGGGTACCAGACAACAGGGCTCTCCCAGCCGCCACCAAGCCTCGCTACGTCACGCACTACCGCAAAAAGACCGCCGAGGAGAAGCCGCTACGCTCCGACTTCCTCAGCACGGGCGGCGAGGCTCTCCCACTGCGCGTAGAGCCGCTTCAACTCCTGCTCGGCTTCGGCGAAGGCGTCCATCGTCGCCGAAAACTCGTCGGGGCGGTTGTAGAGGTCGGGGTCGGCCATCTTGACCTCCAAGGTGTCCTTCTCCTCTTCTTTCTTGGCGATGGTGTTCTCGACGCGTTCGAGGGCGGGGCGCAGCAGTTCTTTGGGCAGCGTGGCGGCGTCGAGCGTCTCGCCCTTCTGGAGCGCGCGGTAGAGTTGGTTGCGCAGCTCGGCCTCTCGCCGTTTTTCCTCCTTCGACTTCTTGCCGCCCGACGAACCCGAAGATGACGCGCTCGCGGGCTTCGGCTGCGAGGTCGCCCTCCCGTTCGAGGACATGGCGCTGGTGTTCGTCCCCGTCTTCTTCGCTGACCCGTTTGCCTGGCGTACGTGCGCCGCCGTCCCGTGCGTGCGCTGCCACTGGACCTCGGTGTAGGTGCCCTCGTAGGTCCGCACGTCGCCGTGCTCGACGTACCACACCGCGTTGACGACCTCGTCGAGGAAGGCGCGGTCGTGGCTGATGAGCACGAACGTGCCGCCGTATTGCCGCAGCGCCTCGGCGAGCACCTTCTTCGAGGCGATGTCGAGGTGGTTCGTGGGCTCGTCCAGGACGAGGAAGTTGACGGGCGAGAGGAGCGTCCGGGCGAGGGCCACGCGGCTGCGTTCGCCGCCGGAGAGCACCGCGACGGGCTTGAAGACGTCGTCGCCGTGGAAGAGGAACGCGCCCGCGAGCGCCCGCAGCTCGGTGTCGGAGTGGCCGCGCGCCTTCTCGCGGAGCGCTTCGAGGATGTTCTGGCTCGGGTCGAGGTCGTCGGCCTGGTGCTGCGCGAAGTAGCCCGTCGTCACGCGGTAGCCTTCGTCACGGTTGCCGTCGAAGTCCTCCGTGTCGATGAGGATGCGCGCGAGCGTCGACTTGCCCGCGCCGTTCTTGCCAATGAGCGCCAGCTTCTGGCCGCGCTCGATGCGCAGCGGCCCCGCGTCCTCGAAGACCACGTTCGCCGTGCCCTCGTGCGTCGGGTAGGCCTTCGAGAACGGCGAGAGTTCGAGCACCGCTCGGCCCGATGGCGCGGGTTCGGGGAAGCGGAAGCGGATCGCGGCATCGTCGGAGGGCGGCGGCGGGATCCGCTCCAGCTTGTCGAGCATCTTGACGCGGCTCTGCACCTGCTTGGCCTTGGTCGCCTTGTAGCGGAAGCGCTCGATGAAGCGCTCCGTCTCGGCGATCATGCGCTGCTGGTTCTCGTAGGCCGCCGCCTGCAGGGCGATGCGCTCTTCGCGCTCCTCCATGTAGTAGCTGTAGGTGCCCGCGTACTCGTCGATGCGGCTGTCGCGCAGCTCAGCGATCTGCGTCACCATCCGGTCGAGGAAGTAGCGGTCGTGGCTCACCACGACGACCGCGCCGGGGTAGCTGCGCAGATATTCTTCGAGCCACCCAATCGACTCGATGTCGAGGTGGTTCGTCGGCTCGTCCAGCAACAACGCCGAGGGCTGCTGGAGGAGCAGTTGGGCGAGCGCGACGCGCATGCGCCAGCCGCCGGAGAAGGTGTGCAGCGGGCGCAGCATTTCGTCCTCGGAGAAGCCGAGCCCCGCGAGGATGGCCTCGGTCTTGGGCTTGATGAGGTGGTGCTCCGCGGCGGCGAGCTCGGCGTGGACGCGCGCGTGTCGCTCCACGAGGCGCGTGTACTCCGGCGCGTCGGCGGCCATGCCCTCGGCAAGCGCCTGGGTCATCTGCGCCGCGAGGTCGCGCTCGTCGGCTTCGAGGTCGAGGACGTGCTGGAAGGCGGTCATGGCCTCTTCCAGCACCGATCGGTCGAGGTCCATCTCCTGCACGTCCTGCCGGAGGTAGCCGACGGTCGCGCCGCCGTCGAAGCCGACCTGCCCGCCGTCGATGGCCTGCTCGCCCGCGATCACGCGCAGCAGCGTCGACTTGCCCGCGCCGTTCGGCCCGATCAGGCCCACGCGCTCGCCGGGGCGGATCGTCCACGTCAGCCCCGTGAAGATGGGCTGCCCGCCGAAGGCGAGGTCGAGGTGCTGGAGGTAAATCAAGTGCGAAGCGGGAGGTGAGAAGTTTGAAGTAGGTGGTGCGCTCTGGCTTCAGACCTTCGCCTACACACGGTGATGCGGACAACCTGAGTGCTCCAAAGAGCGAGCCGCCTGTACGATCCCGCTTCGCTGAGTCTTTTCGCCATTGGTTTAGCTGAAAAGCGCCTCCATCTCAGCACGTACTGCCGCGTCTACATTCCGCCAGGTTGTGTCTGCGGTGAGGTAGAGCTCACAACTGCACTCCCGCGATGCTGCAAGGATTTGCTCGAACCACCGAGCATACGACCAAGACCGAGGGGGTGGCGAGTAGAGACACCGTTGCTCGGCATCCCAATGCACCTCCATGGCCGCGCGATATACGAGGGGAAAGCGCTCTGAAGCAGGGGATACGCGGAGTCGCCCTTGAGCGTCAATCTCGACGCACGCTATACCGTTTCGCCGCATACAGCTGCGATGTAAGGCCTGCCTAACTTCAAACTTCCTACTTCTCACCTCCCACTTCAATACGCGTTTTCGTTCACAAAGCCCTTGAACACGGTGAGCCACATGATCCGGAGGTCGAAGCGGAGCGACCAGTGCTGGATGTAGTAGAGGTCGAACTCAATACGCTTCTCGATGGACGTGTTGCCGCGCCAGCCGTTGACCTGCGCCCAGCCGGTGATGCCCGTCTTCATCTTGTGGCGCAGCATGTAGCCCGGGACGTGCTCCT
>JBCCLD010000170.1:0-9751 GCA_039027055.1 Bacteroidota bacterium | reverse complement strand
CGGCCTCTCCTTCAGCCCGCTCGACAGGCTCCCGGCAGGCGGGACACGTGGTCGGCGGCTGGTAGACGTCCTCGTTGCCTGTCCGTGCGTCTGCCACAGGCCCAACGACGGCCGGGATCACGTCGCCCGCGCGTTTCACGACGACGAGGTCACCGATACGGATATCGCGGTCGCGGAGGTAGTCGGCGTTGTGAAGTGTGGCTTTGGAGACCGTCACGCCGCCAATGCCGACGGGTTCGAGGTCGGCGACGGGCTTGATCGCACCGGTCCGTCCCACGTTGTGGTCCACGGCCAGCAGCCGGGTCGTGGCTTCGCGGGCGGGGAACTTGAAGGCGATGGCCCAGCGCGGTGCATTCGCCACATTGCCAAGCGCGGCCTGTAGCGCGAAGCCGTCCACCTTCACCACCACGCCGTCGATCTCGTAGTCGAGGGCCGCCGGGTCATCGCGGCGGTCAGTCCATGCTTCACAGAACGCCACGACCTCGTCAATGGTCGTGAAGCGCCGCGTCTCCGGGCTCACCGGGAGACCAAGCGACCGGAGGACGTTCAGGGCGGCGTACTGGCTTCGCGGTGCCACTCCAACGCCGAAGTCGCTGGGGCCGAGGCCGTAGGCGAAGAAGCTCAAGGGACGCTGCGCGGTCACGTTCGGGTCAAGCTGGCGCAGGCTACCCGCCGCTGCGTTGCGTGGGTTGGCAAACGTTTTGGCTCCCTCGCCAGCGAGCCGGTCGTTGAGCGCCTCGAAGTCCGACGTGCCCATGTAGACTTCGCCACGCACTTCGAGGCGAGGAGGAAGCGTGGGCGGCGTGATGCTGAAGAGATCGCCGGGCGACGACGCAGATGACGCAGGACTTGGAGTCAGCCGCAACGGGATCGGGCGCACGGTCCGAACACCAGCGGTGACGTTCTCGCCGACGGTCCCGTTGCCGCGCGTCGCCGCGAGCGCGAGCACGCCGCTCTCGTAGGTCAGTGCCATCGCCAACCCGTCGATCTTCAGCTCGGCAACGAGCGCCGGGGTGGCTGGCTCCTCCTTGGAGCCGAAGTCTTCGTCGGCCAGCTTGCGTTGGACGCGCTCGTACCAGGCGCGCAGTTCGTCGCCGTCGAACGCGTTGCCGAGAGAGAGCAGAGCCTCAGGGTGGCGCACCTTCTCGAAGCGGTCAAGCGGGTCGCCGCCAACGCGGTGCGTGGGGGAGTCGGGCGCAACGAGCGTTGGGAACTGCGTCTCGAAGGTCTGGAGCGCCCGGAAGAGCCGGTCGTATTCCACGTCGGCGATGAGCGGGGCGTCGTCACGGTAGTAGCGCTGAGCATGGCCTCGAATCAACACACGCAGGAGGGCCGCCTCGCGCTCGGCGGCGTCCAAGGGCATCGTGGCGAGATCGCGGCCTTCGATGCGTTTTAGGGCAGCCCTGGTCTCCGCAACGAGCGTGGCTGCGTTGGGCGTGGCTGCGTTGGGCATGGCTGCGTTGGGGAGAGCCGCGTCGGGGATGCGTTCACCGTGTGCCTGCATGCCGATGCTACCCTTCGTACTGAGCCCGGTGCAGCGAGTCAACAACGGCTTGCGCACGGTCCCGGGTGAGCCGGAGCACGGCTCCCGTGGCAGGCACGTAGGTCAAACCCTCGATGCGCACGCGAGCCTCGGGATCGACGCGCCAACCGCCCGCCGTCTCGTTCCCCCAAACGATTACTTCTGTGGGGCTTGTGAAGGTGAGCTCAGCGCCTTGCTCAATCCAAAAGGGGCGACGGATGTCTGGGGCAGCCTGCATGCGGAAGTTCTGCAAGGGGCCATCTGCCGCGACCAAGGTGATCGTGATCGAATCGCCGACCTGTGGAGGCGGGGGCACGACGGGGAAGGCTGGTATGGCGGTGGTGTCCTGCACGGCTACGGTGTCAGCCACAGTTGCGGAGGCGACCGGTTCGAGGTCGGGGCCGGGGTCGCTGAAAATCATCCAGAACACCACGCTGAGCGCGAGTACGGACATCGCGGCGATACCTAAAATCAGCCCCCACGATTGGTTGGTGTTGGTCAACGACGCCGGCGCGCTACTGCGACGAGGCGGCGGCGAGGCGGACGACGTGCGCTCAAGGCGCTGCGTCGTATTGAGGGCCTTAACCATCGGCGCCGACTCCGAAGCCTCCGCGTCTGAAGCCTGCTCGCTCGACGTCGTGGGCGGCGCCACGTCGGGCGGCGCGGCTGCGCTTTGGGGCTGCGGTGTTGTGGCCGCCACAGGGTCCGACGTCGGAGCGGCTGGCGACGCATCTGGCTCCCCACTGGCCCGCTCCTCGGCGGGTCGCAGGTCTTCAACTGGAGAAGGCTCAGGCTGCGGGGCGAGGGTCCCCTGGTAGGTCCCTTGGCGTGCCGACTCGAAGGCGGCGTTAACCCGCGACGTAGACAGGTCAAGGGCCTCGGCGTAGGCCTTCACAAACGCACGCAGGTAGACGGCGCTGTAATCCGGGTCCTGCATCAGCGCGCCATCTTCAAACCTCCGCACCACATCGGCGGGGACTCGCGTGGCCCGCTCGATGTCAGCAATGGACCGCCCCCGCTCTTCGCGGAGTGCGCGGAGATCGGCCTCGAAGGAGGAGCCGGACGGGGCCTCAGGCATAACTTGGTGGGGCAGTGCGGGAGAACGCTAGGATACGCCAGGCTACGCCACGATGGAAAGCGGTAGTGCACTCCCCAGAACGCGCTGCGACGCCAGGAAGCAGGCGCGGGTAGGACGTGTGTGCTGGACGTGCTTCCCCCTAAAAAAACCCGGCTTCTCCGAGGTAACCCTCAGGGAAGCCGGGCGATCGTCGGGATGACAGGATTTGAACCTGCGACCCCCTGCACCCCATGCAGGTGCGCTACCGGGCTGCGCCACATCCCGAACAAGGCTACTTCGCCATGGGGTATCTGGTTGGCGAAGACAGGATGGTCAAACTACGGTGCTTCGTCAAGGTCCTGCAACAGCTTGACGAGAAAGCCACGCAGGGCCCATAGTGCGTCTCGGTCCAGTTCGTCGTGGACGCTCGGAGCGCCATTCATCCTACTGCCCAGCACTTGCCGAGCCCCCTCCTGGGTGTACTTCGCTTCGTAGAGGAGGTATTGGATGCGCTGCACGCGGGCCACGTCCTCTTCCGAGTAGACGCGGTTGCCCATCTCGTCCTTGGCTGGCTGGAGCGCATCGAACTCCGACTCCCAGTAGCGCAGGGTGTGCGCTTTCACGCCGGTGCGCTTCGCGACCTCGCCGATGCTGTACGTGCGGACGTCCTGAACCATAGAGCAATGCTTTAGGGGCTCAGAAATCTAACCGACGCATCGGGGGATTGCAACGCCACGGGGCGCGTGTCGGCTTCGCACCACCCTGACTCAACACGGCACGGGTCCCCTCCCGAGTCTGTGCCCCGCCCCACTCCTTACGTGCCGGTCGTGAACCCCTTCGTGGGATCGGTGGTCATGGCTCAGCGTAGTCGGGTACAAATTCCCACGGACCGATCTCACCTCTTCCTCTCACCTCACACTTCTCATGGCCCGTCTCCTCCCTGCTCTCCTTGTTGTCCTTGCTCTGCCTGCCTCCGCCCAGTCGCCTTTCTGGGCGATGGCTCCCGCGAGCGAAGCCCCCACCCGTGCCGACCTGTCCGAGTATCAGACCGTGCGGCTAGATCTGGAGACGCTACGGACGGCGCTACGTACCGAAGCGAACACACGGTCTCGCATGACGCTTCGCATTCCGTTGCCGGAGGGCGGCACCGTCGAAGGCGCCGTGAGGGAGGCCCCGATCATGCCCCAGGGGCTACAGGCGCGCCACCCCGACGTCCGCACGTATGTCGTGCGTGGTGAAGTCAATGGGCGGCTCACGATGACGCCGCAGGGCCTCTCTGGCCTCCTTTACGACGCCCAGGGCGCGATCGTCATCGACCCGCTCGGCCCTCAAGACGCGGACAACCTGCCCTACATCGCGGTCTTCCGCCCGTCGGCCCTGCGCATCCCGGATCTCGTCCTCAACTCGATCACCGACGACGTGATCCTGCGTGACACGTCGCCGGAGTCTGCATCGGCTCGGGCAACAGCGCCGATCGACGAGGCGCGTCGAGCCTCGGCATCCATCGGCGAGACGCTGCGCACCTACCGGCTCGCCGTCACGGTGCGCGGCGAGTACACCGAGCGCCGCGCGCGAGGAAGTGCCGCCCGAGCCCTCGCCTTCATCACGGCGAGCGTGAACCGGGTCAACGCCATCTTCGAGCGCGACCTCGCCGTCCGCTTTGAGCTGGTGGAAAACAACGACCTCATCGTCTTCGACGACGCCGACACGGACCCCTTTACTACAACCGGCGGTGAGCTCCTGGACCAAGCCCAAGCTACTATCGACAGCATTATCGGGGACGAGAACTATGACCTCGGCCACCTCATCTCGTTCGACGAGGGCGGCGGTCTGGCTCTCCTCGGCGCGCTCTGCGACCCTGGCTTCAAGTCCTACGGCTACTCTGGCATCGGGAACGAAACCACGCCGTTCGACCTCCTCGTCTTCCCGCACGAACTGGGGCACCAGCTCGGTGCGCCCCATGCGTTCGTACAGCCCTCGAGTGACTTCGACCCTCAGTCGATCGGCGTTGAGCCCGGTCCAGGCTACACCATCATGTCGTACCCGCACTTCGCGTCGTACCGTCGTCCTCAGGACCAAGTCGGTTACCACTTCCACGGTGCCTCCATCGATGACATGGAATCCGTCGTGGGCCCTGTCTCTACCTTCTGCGGGGTCAACCTCTCCATCGAGAACGACGTGCCTGAGGTGGCGTCTCCAGACCGCGTTGTCATTCCGCCTGGGGCTTTCGTCACGCTCGAGAGCGAGGCCAGCGACAATTCAGGGACGCCGCTGACGTACGCCTGGGAGCAGATGGACACCTACGGAAACGGGACAGGAGCGATCCCTCGCGTCCGTGCGTTCGACCCGAGCCTGGTCTCAAGCCGCACGATTCCTGACCTGCGCCGCTTCCTCGACAACCGGCCCTTGCGCGACGAGGAGCCGCTGGAGCCTGGAAACGTCTACACGTTCCAGGTCACGGTACGCGACAACCTAGGCGGGGGCGGTGCCCAAAACGAATCCACGACCCAAGTTCGAGTCACCAACGCGGAAGACTCCTTCGAGATCACGTCGGTCCCCCCCGACACGGTCTACCCTGGAGGCGAACCCGTCGAGGTCACCTGGAACGTGGCTGGTACCACCAGTGACCTAGTCGGCGTCGAAGCTGTGGATGTGATGGTCTCTGTTGACAACGGGGTCACGTGGATGGCAGTGGCCGAGAACGTGGCCAACGACGGGGCCGAGACGATCACGATGCCCTCGATGCCTACCACCGAAGGCCGCCTGATGGTCAGCGCCGTTGGTGCACCATTTTTCACGGTGGCCGCCGAGGAGTTCGAGGTGACCGGCGTCGTGTCCGCCGAGGACGAGGCAGCGCCGGAGCGTGTGTCGGTGTCTCCGGTGTGGCCGAATCCGACTTCGCAGCAGGCCTCTATCCAGGTGCGCCTAGTTGAGCCCTCAGCGCTTCGCGCTACGGTTTTCGACGCGTTGGGTCGCACCATCGCCGTTGTGGAGGACGGTAATGCCTTGGGTACCGTCACGATGCGGGTTGACCTCGACGGCATGGCTGCGGGCGTCTACTTGCTGCGCGTTGAGGGGACCACGTTTGTTGAGACTCGTCGCTTCGTCGTAGCCCGCTAAGCTCACCTCTTTGGACATAGCAGAACGCTGAGGCGTCAACCAGTTCGACCGCCTCGGCGTTCTACTGCGTCGCTTGACGTTTGACCCAACTACATGGTCTCCATACGCAGGATCACGCTGACGATCTGCCACCCGCCGTCGGTCTTCATGAGCGCGATGTAGTTCTCGAAGTGGGCCTGCTCGCCCTGCATCGTGACGCTGGCCACCGCCAAGTTGCCGTTGACATCGACGTTGTGAACGACGAGCGTGCGGGGCGACCCGCCGATTTGCTTCGCGTCGAGCATGTTGATGTAGGCCTCGTGGGTGAGACGGACCAGGCCGTTGGGACCCTGAAAGAACTGCTGCGCCTCCGCGTGTAGCACCTCCGCGACACGCGCCGACTGCTGAGCGTCGGCCCCCTCGGCAAACTGCTCAATGACCGCGCGGATGACGGCCTCGTCGTCGACGGCGGCCGTGTGGGCCGTAGCCGTGGTGAGGAGGCTACAGGCAAGCAGGAAGTAGGTAGTCATGGTTGGGTACCAGTGTGAGGTTGGGCGGGTTGTAGTTGGGGGAGTGAAGGGTGGAGAAGTACAGCTTTTGTTGCCACAGACATCGTTGCTATAGCAACTTATGGGACAAGCTTCGTGTGTTTTCTATTCGATCAGTCTGGTTTGAAGGTCGGCGAGCACATGGAGGGCGGCTTGTAGCGCCGCGGCATCGATGTCGCCGAACAGCCGGCCGCGTTCGCGTTCAATAGCGGGTTCGAGGCTGCGCATCGTGGCCTGCCCCTTCGGCGTCAGCCACACGAGTGACCGGCGGCGGTCGTCAGGGTCGTCTCGCCGCTCAACGAGAGCTTTGCGCTCGAGCCCGTCGACCATGCGGGTCATGTTGGGGTAGTCCCCAAGGGCGCGGTCGGCGAGTTCGTTCTGAGCGCGTCCGTCGCGTTCGTAGAGGCGGTAGAGCAGGAAGTACTGCTCCGGCGTCACGTCCGTCTCCTGGGCGTCGAGCACCTGGCGAAGATTCAAGCGGAGGAGCCGCGAGAGGCGGTAGATGAGGTAGGCTGGGGCCTGATTGAGCGGGCCGAGCGCCATAGAGAGCCGATTTAGTTGCTATAGCAATGTTTATACCTACCACGTTCTCTTTCTTGCTTCGTTCCGATCTGTTCGCATTTTCCGTACCCGTGCAATCGTCTGCAAGGGCGTCTTGGCCTCCTTCACGGAGTTGGAACCCGCTCTGCATAGCAGGAGGCTACAGCGGGACCCTGCAACACATGTCGCCTTCCCATACCTGGTGTCTGTGTCGCTTAGAACAAGCCGTTCTTGTTGCGTACAGCACCGCCGTTGACGAGCACATAGAAGCGCATGAAGGTGTCAAGGGGCTGGATCGCGTCCCAGTGCTCCACGATCTGGCCGTCCTTCAGGCGCCACGTGTCAATGATATTGAGGCCCTTGGTATCGTCGCCGCGATGGGCTTTGCGCATGGTCGCATGGGAGTGGAATGTGACGTAGTCGCCATCGGCGCGGACGTGCTTCACGTCGTAGGTGTAGTCGGGAAAACGCTTCGCGAAGGTGCCGACGAACTCGATCAGCGCTTCCATACCGTCGGGGATGCTACGGCTATGCTGCACATAGGGATGCCCGCCAAATGTCTGGCGGACATACGCGAAATCGTGGGTGTTCATCAGGTTGTAGACGAAGTCGGTGACGACGCGCACGTTCGCCACCTCGGCGTCGGTCCACGAGTCCGAGTGAGCGACGTTGATGGGATGAATAGAGTCTACCATATTGTTTTTGTGATGATTGAGGAGGTATTCGGCGGGTCGAGTGTCCCTCAAGCGGGACCGAGCAGCGACGAGCCTGCAGGGTGGAACAGGGGCGATTTCTCTCCTCGGTTTTCCCAGCTAGACTGGTCTCTTTCACGCAACGTACGGCACGGTCGCCACCGGATCAATTATAAAATACCGATCGGTATAAAAAAGCACTTCGCTCCAAATCAGCTCAATTTTACATGTACAGGTTTTCGTCGTCACGGGCGCGCCGAGCGACCTTGTCCACGCACCGATAGGGGACGCCCTCGTGCACCTGCAGCCGACGCGACGCAGATCCTACCAGCCGTGTATCGCCGAACGAGCCCTTCCGAGATTATCAGGGCTGAATTACAGGGACTATGAGGATGTACAGGAGCAAGGCAGTCACGGCGGCGATGCCAATGACGCGCCTGGCGCCATGGCTCAACCAACGCCTCATCACAAGAGGAAGAATCAGCGCGAAGAGCAAGACAACCACAACGACCCAGAACCCTTCTGCCGTCATGACCTAGCTGACCGTACGGACCACCCTCCGCGTTGCGTTGCATCGCGGTAGCGGAACGCCGATGCGGACCCGGCCGAGGTCCGGCTGGCATCGCCTACTTCACGCGGCTTGATGGCGGTCGTCTCGCTCGCTTCCGCCCCGATCTTCTCTTAAGCACCAGTGCAATTGTTTTGCGGGACGTTGCTCGGCTTGGCCCCCCTGTCCTGCGTCGCCTCCGCTCCTCGGACTGTCCCCTTCGCGCGCCGTCGCAGGCGTGCAAGCAGGGGGTGAGAGCCAGGCCTCGCCGAGGGAATGTGCCGCAGAACTTATGAACACCTGCTTACGAAACAGCTTTCTAGACAGCCATCAGGCGATCAGCTTCGCGTTGGCCCGAGAGGTAGGCGCCATGCACTGTAGAAGGGTAGTCGGTCGAGGTGGCCTCGCCTGCGAAGAAGAGGCGATCGCCGACGGGACTTCCTAACGCACGGACCGTGTCCCCGTCGACCCCGGGGCGCAAGGCAGAGTAAGAGCCGTAGCTATACACATCGGACGCCCAGCGTGTCCGCTGGAAGCCAGTCGGGTCGGGTATGGAGCGCCCAAACATCCGCCTCAGCACACCCATCGCCGCGTCGACCACATCGGCATCGCTCCACGCTTCTGTCTCTCGGGCAAACGATCCGGCGTTGAACGCGAGCAGGATCGGTGCATCAACGTAGTAGCGGACGTTGAGCCACTGCGACCAGCGCCCGGTCGTCGGCGCTTGGTAGCTGAGTCCCTCCACGTCGGTCGGCCAGAACGTCTCGGGGAACTGGAGGTAGAGCTTGTTTAGGCAGCCCATGCCCATCGCGCGGATAGCGGCTCGCTTCGGCTCGGGCAGCGGCGGATCGAACGCGACCGTTTCCTGCTTCAGCACGCCGAGCGGGAGCGTGAGGATGACGCGATCCGCCGTGAACGCTCCGTGGTTGGTCGTCACGACGACCCCGTCACTCCCCCACGCCACAGACGTCACGACGTGCCCCGTGCGGATGTCAAGCTCTGCGAAGCGAGGAGCAAAGACGCTGGCATAGCCGCCAGGAAAAAGCACGTCTCCCCCACCGAACTCGTTTCCGAACTCCAACACCCGCGCATCCAGATTGACCACATCCTCGGCGAAGCCCTGCTCAATCGAGGCATGGATCAGGTAGGCGACCATCGCCTGGTCGTCTGCCGACACGTCGCCCAGGGATTGCGCCAATCGATCGGCTAGGGTGGCTGCGTTGCGTCCTTTGCGCGAGCCGAGGGCCCGGTACGCTCGGCGCTCCAGCCGACTGAGCCTCTTCTGTTCGTCTTGGTTGAAGACGGCGCCCGTCGGACCGTAGTGCATGTTGTCATCGAAGTCGGTTGGCCGCATCTCCACTCCCGCCTCGTGTGCCAAACGCGTGATGGGGTTCCCGCGGGGTCCGTGGATCCACGAGGCACCTAAGTCGACGGGCTTGTCCCAGGCCGTGCTCGTCCACACGCGCCCACCGCTCCGCTCGCGGGCTTCTAGCACGGTGACATTCCGGTAGCCTTGCTCCTGCAACCGCTCAGCAGCCCCCAGGCCTGCCACGCCAGCTCCCACGATGAGCACGGCCTCGTCCAGGTTTTTCGGCGAGCCGCGGCGAGATACCGGTCGGCAGCCTCCCAACGGGCTCACGAGAGGAAGACCACAGAGAAGTTGAAGCAGAGCGCGGCGATGCATGCAAGCGTGGGATGGTCTATGCGATGCACGCAAGATCGGCAGCGACATGGTCTGGTGCGTGG
>JBCCLD010000169.1:0-9850 GCA_039027055.1 Bacteroidota bacterium | reverse complement strand
CGCCGATCCCGACGCAGGCGATCACGGTAGAGGGCGGTAGCCTGCTGAGACTAGGTCTCGATCCGAGCGATGTCACTGAATCTCGGCAGAGCGTACCAGGTGGGATGACCAGTCTGGCACCGCCAAGCCTTGTGGCTAGGGGAAATGTGCTCGTCACAGGCGCGGAGTCCGCCCTCGAACTCGACGAAGGATCTCTGCTCACAGTAGCACGCGGGCATGCAGCGACGTTCACGGACGGCGGCCTTCTACGTGTCAGAGGCTCGGTGCAGCTGGAGCGCGACGCCTCCTTAGTGCTAGAACCGGACGCAGGTGTCCCCGATTTTTACCACACTGTCTCTACGACGGTCTTCCAGTTGGGCAAGGACGCCAAGCTCGCCTTCCGCAACGGCGGCTACGAGATCAGGGGTACGCCGAGCAACCCGCTCGTTGTCGAGCGCTTGCAACCCGGCCAGCGGTGGCACAGCGTCTCGTTCGAGGGCGACGACCTCACGGTGAGTGACGCCGTCCTCGACGGCGGGCGCTACGGGGCGCTGGTGTTGCAGCCGGGCAGCGTGGAGTTCAACCGGGTAACGTTCCGCAACAACACGGAGGGACTGCGGGTGCTCTCGGCCCGCGGCACCGAGGTGGCAAACAGCCTCTTCGACGACAATGGTACCGGCATCCGCACCGGCACGCCGACCACGTCGGGAATGAACGTGCTCTGCCGCAAGTGCCGCAGCGTGCTTGAGGTGCGCGACACCGAGACCCGCGACAACACGGGCACGGGGCTGCATCTTACGTTCGCCAACGTGGACGTCATCGGCACGCAGATTCGGGACAACGACGGCTACGGGGTCTACGTCTCGAACAGCGCGGTCAATGACTTCACGGGCAACCAGGTCGTCGGCAACGGCACCACGTGGGACGCCTCGGGTGCCTACATCGTCAACGGCGGGGATTTGCTCTTCGGCCAACCCATTCAGAGCGCCAGAGGTGAAAACCGCGTCGCCGACAGCGCCACGCGCGAGGTGTTCGTCGGCGGCGGGGGCTTCGCCTTCCTCGGCAACGCCGCCACCAACTCGGGCTTCAACGCCGTCTTTGACAACGCAGGCTCACTCCTCTACAACGCCTCGGGCACGCCCATCGACGCTGAGAACGTCTACTGGGGCCAGCCCGGCGGCCCTCCGGGCGGCAGCGTCTACTCGACCGACCTCCAGAACGCGCCGGTCTCCGTGACTTCACCACTCACCTGCGACCCGGTGCTGCCCCCCGAGCCGAGCGACCCCAGCCCGTGCAGCGCGAACGCGAGACAGCGACCAGACGACTCCGGGGCAGCGCAGGACGGCTCGGCTCAGCGCCGCGTCTCCGCGCGCCTGCGGGACCGCGTCCGGGCGCTCCAGGCTGCGCTCGCGGACGATGCCAAACCCGAGGAGGCCGTGCGCCTCGTCTACGAGTTGGGGAGCTACCACCGCCTCGACCGGACGGGGACGCGGGCGGAGCACCCGGCCACGCTGCGGCTGCTGCGCGCGCTCGTGCAGGCGACCGGCGGCGCGAGGCGTACCGGGAGCGAGGCTAGTGCGAAGACCGCCGACGAGGAGCGGACGCCCGCCGACGCGGCGCTCGAAGTGCTCGTGATGGATGCCCTCACCGACGAGCGCTACGACGAGGCGGCAGACGACATCGCGCGGGGACGCCCGGGCGTGGTGTCGCCGCCGGTGGCGCGCGTGCTCGACGTGGCCGAGGCGGCGCTGTGGGCGCGCAAGGGGCTGTTCGCGGACGCGGCGGCGCGTGTGGACGCGGTCGCGGCGACGGAGCCGGACGCCGAGGCGGCGCGCGGGCTGATGCGGCTCGCCGAGCACTACGCGGTGCGGGCAGAAGAGGAGGCAGCTGGCGGCGATGGCTTGCGCGTGGCGGGTGCAGTTCCGAGCGTGGCAAGCACGGCCTCGACGCCGACGGCTCCAGTGCTGGCGGTGTATCCGAACCCCACGGGCGGCACGGCGACGGTAGCGCTCTTCGTCGGCACGGCGACCGAGGCGCGCGTGGTGGTCTACGACGTGCTCGGACGGGCGGTGGCGCGGCTGCACGACGGCGCTGCGACGGCGCGCTTGCGGCTCTCGCTCGACACCGCCTCGTTGCCGGCGGGTGTCTACGTGGTGCGCGCCGAGGCGGGCGACGCCGTGCTCACGCGCCGTCTCACTGTCGTGCGGTAAAGGGCGCGCACCGTAGGGCGCATACGGGAGAGCTCCTCCTCCACCTCGACCTCAAAGGTTACCCGGCGGCCCGTTGCGCGACGATGGGCCGTGGCGTGCTACCTCAACGACCGACTCAGCCTCGACGGGCGCGACGCTTCGACCTACGGCGGCATCCAGTGGGGCTTCGGGCGCAGCAGGAAGGCCTACCGCGAGACGAGCGTCTATGGCTGGGTGCCGCGCAAGACGAGCGCCGCGCTTCGCAAGCGCAGGGGCGTCCCCACCTGGCTCGCCGAGCAGGCTACGCGCCCGACCTTCCGCGCCGCCCTCCCCGACGACGAGGCTGCGGCGCTCGCGCGCTACGTCTGACGAAGCGGCGTCTGACGGGCAGCGTCAGGGAGAGCGCCGCCATAGATTGCGTCGCCCGCGTGCTTCCCACCTCTCCCCTCGCGTTCCGTGCGCCCGCTCGCCGACTACCCCGACGCCGCCCTCCGGCTCTTCGACCGCCCGCCGCTGCCCTCGCCGGACGCCCTCGACGACATCTACCTGATCGGCATCTGCGGCAAGGGCATGGGTGCGCTCGCCGAGCTGCTGCGCGAGGCGGGCTATGCCGTCCGAGGCAGCGACGCCGCCGCCTACCCGCCAATGAGCACGCGGCTCGAACGCCTCGGCATCCGCGTGCTCGAAGGCTACGACGCGGCGCACCTCGCTCCCACGTCTGAGCGGGGGGCGCCGAGCCTCACCGTCGTCGGCAACGCCTGCACGCCGACGCACCCCGAGGCGGCCTACGCCCGCGAGCACGGCCTCGTCCAGACCTCGCTGCCGGGGGCGCTCGCGCACGTCTTCTTGCAGCAGCGCCGGAGCCTCGTCGTGGCAGGCACGCACGGCAAGACGACCACCACCGGGCTGCTCGCGCACGTGCTCCGCGAGGCGGGCCGCGCCCCGAGCTTCCTCGTCGGCGGCGTGATGGCAGGCCTCGACCGGACGTGCGCCGTCGGCCGCGGGCCGCACTTTGTCATTGAGGGCGACGAGTACGACAGCGCCTACTTCGACAAGCGCCCCAAGATGCTGCTCTACCGGCCCACCGGTGCCATCGTGACGGCGCTGGAGTTCGACCACGCCGACATCTACGACGACTGGGACGACTACCGCGCCGCGTTCGAGGCGTTCGCCGCGCTCGTCGGCACCTACGCTGCTGGAGCGCCCGGCACGCTCGTCCTCAACGGCGACGACCCGCACGTACGCGCGCTCGCCGACCACGCCACCGCCGCGATCCGCACGTTCGGCCTCGACGCCGGCAACGACGTGACGGCACAGCACGCCCGCGCCGGGGAGGGCGGGCAGCGGTTCGACCTCGTCGTGGACGGCGCGACGTTCGCGGAGGTGTTTCTGCCCATGAGCGGTGCGCACAACCGCATGAACGCGCTCGCTGTGGCCGCGCTCGCGATCGCCGAGGGCCTGACGCCCGACGAAGTCGCGGCGGGACTGGCGACGTTTCGCGGCATGCAACGCCGTCAGGAAGTGAAAGCCGAAGTCGGCGGTGTGCTGGTCGTGGACGACTTCGCGCACCACCCGACGGCCGTCTCGAAGACGCTCGACGCCGTCCGCGAGCGCTGGGCCGCCCGCCGCCTCGTGGCCGTCTTCGAGCCGCGCAGCAACTCGTCCCGCCGCAAGCTCTTCGAGGCGCGCTACGCCGAGAGCTTCGACGCCGCCGACGCCGTCTTCCTCAAGACGCCGCCGCTGCGCCACAACGACGACCCCGCCGACTTCCTCGATCCGCAGGCCGTCGCCGCCGAGATCGCCCGCCGCGGCACGCCCGCGGCCGCCTACGAGAGCGTCGACGCGCTCCTGCCCGACCTCCTCGCCAACCTCCGCCCCGGCGACCTCGCGCTCGTGATGAGCAACGGCTCGTTCGACGGACTCATGGGACGGCTCCTCACGTCTTTGAAAGAGTGAGGCGGTGAGGTCGTGTCGCGGTGGGGCAGTGGGTCCCGTCGTGCTGAATCACAGCCTCACCGCAACACTGCTACACTCTCGGTATGACGGATGCTTTCGGCCATCGCATTGCACTCACGGTTCCGCCCCGCCGGATCGTTTCGCTGGTGCCAAGCCAGACGGAGTTGCTGGCGGACCTCGGGCTGGACGACGAGGTCGTCGGGCTGACGCGGTTTTGCGTGCACCCGGCGGGGTGGAAGGCGCGCAAGCAGATCATCGGCGGGACGAAGAACGTGCGGCTCGACCGGGTAGCGGCGCTGTCGCCTGACCTCGTGATCGCCAACAAAGAGGAGAACGTCCGCGAGCAGGTCGAGGCCATCGCCGAGGACGGGTGCCCGGTGGTTGTCACCGACGTGGCGACCGTCGCCGATGCGCTGGCGATGATCCGCGACGTGGGCGTGCTCGTGGGCCGATCCACCCAGGCGGGAGCGCTCACCGACCAGATCGTAGCCGGCTTCGACGCGCTCGCCCGCGAAGTCGCGGGGGCGGCCCCGCTCCAGGTGGCCTACCTCATCTGGCGCGATCCCTGGATGACCATCGGCGGCGACACGTTCATCCACGACGTGCTCCACCACGCAGGCCTGGTCAGCGTCTTCGGCGGCCAGACGCGCTACCCCGTCGTCACGGCCGACGACCTACGTGCTGCCGCGCCAGACCTCGTGCTACTCTCGTCGGAGCCGTATCCGTTCAAGCCCAAGCATCACCAAGAGATCGCGGCCGCCATGCCCGGCGTGCGTGTCCACGGCATCGACGGTGAACTGTGCTCGTGGTACGGCAGCCGGCTGCGCCACACGCCTGCCTATCTCGCGGAGCTGCGGAGGGCGCTCGCCTGAACGCACGGTTTCAACGCACAGCGCCGAGCGGCCCGAAGGCAGCCCGGCGCAGCGTCTGTGGTGTGCAATGGGGGGCGCTACGCGCCAATGTCTAGGCCATGGCCTTTGAGAAGGGACGCCAGACCGGCACGAGCGACGGAGCTTGCACCGCGGCCATGACGAGGCTGCTCACGGCCGAGAGGACGACCAGCGCTGGGAGTGCGAAGAGCGACAGCAGACCGCCCGCCATCGCTAGGGCGACGCCTGCGCCCGCGTCGGCAGGCAGCAGGAGCGGGAGGAGGAGTTCGTTGGCCCCGATGGTCAGGCCAAGCACGAAGAGGCCTGTGAGGCTGCCCAGGCGCAGCGCGCGGATCGGGCGGCCCGTCATCGTCACGAACGCGCGCACGGCGAACGCACCAGCGCCGATGCCGAGGGCGGCCAGCGCAACAGCGACCACATCGGCGGCGAGGCCTTGGTTGTGCATCACGATCAGGAGCACGTTGGCGAGGCTGCCGAAGACGACGGCGCTGCGGGCGGCGGCAGTGAACTCGTGGCGCATGGGGCTGGAGGCAAGGGGGAAGTAGATTGCGCCGAGGCCTCTTGCAAACCGCCGTCCGAATTCCATGCTGCTGCGCCCGCTGGCCCGAATCCTCGCATTCACGCTGCCGATTGTCGCTTTGTGCAGCACTGGGCCGCCCGTGAACGCCCAGCCAGCCGACGCGCCCGCATTACAAGACACCCCGGCGCGTTACGACGACGCCCCCCTCAGCGCCGCCGAGCACGTCAGCGCTGCCGCGCACCGCGCCCGCCGTGACATGCTCCTCAACGCACTGCCTGGCAACGCCGTCGCGCTCGTCTTCGCCGCGCTCGACCGCACCCGCCAGAACGGCGGCGAGGATCGCCAGGGCGGCGACCTGTTCTACCTCACCGGCGCAGCCGAGCCCGGCTCGGTGCTGCTCCTCGCGCCCGGCGGCGTGCAGGTCGAGGGCGAGACCGCCGTGGAGGTGCTCTTCGTCCCACAGCGTGACCCCGCTCAGGCCGACCTCGGCATCCAGCGCGTCGTCTCCACCGACCAGTTCGAGGCCGTGCTGCAGCCGGTCCTCGTCGACGCCGACCGCGGCGACGGGACGAAGGAGGGCGCGCGGACGCTCTACCTCCTCCCACGCGCCGACGGCGTTCCCCAGAGCTCCGCCGTGGCCGAGCAACGTGCGCTGATCGACGCGCATCGACCTCCGGCGCAGCTCTCCAGCCGCGAAGCACGGACGGTCTTCGACACCCTCGTCGGCCTCGACAGTCCCGAGGCCTACGCCGAGATGCGGACGTTGCTCGGCCTCACCCCTGAGACGGATCCCACTGAGGAGGGTACGCAGATGCTCGCCGCCGTCGCGGACGATGCCGTGATGCAGGACGTACTCGACGCCGTGCGCGACCGCCCGACGTTCGATGGCTGGACCGCCTGGCGCGACGCCTTCCTCGCGGGCAAACCCGACACGCGCTTTTTGCGGGCGTACCTCGATCAGGCGCGCAGTACCAAGTAGGCGGCCTGGTTTTCCCCGTTTCAGAACGCCATCGACATCACCAGGGTGGCACTCGCCGAGACGCTAGGTCGACTGGCCACACGCCTCAAGCCGCCTCATCCGAGGTCGCTGGGTCCGGAGCCTCGCGCAGTACCCGTGCGGGGTGCCCAGCCACGGTCGTGTGCGGGGCGACATCGGTGCGGACGAGTGAGCAGGCTCCCACAATCGCCCCTGCGCCGATGGTCAGCGGCTCCGACCCGGCCACGATGGACGAGCGCATGCCGACATAGGCCCCGTCTTCGATGGTGATGTGGCTGCGGACTTGGCCCTTGCCATGCAGCGCGAAGTAGCAGCCGTACGAGACGATGACGCCGTCGCCGAGGGTCGTGTGCGACGGCTCGACGTCGTCGAGGTAGCACTTCATCCCGATGAACACGCCGCGCCCGATGCGGTAGCCAACGAGCCGGTAGAGCGCGATGCGGAGCGTGTTGAATGGGACGTTCGGGATGACGACGACGTTGAGAACCTTCCGAATCGGTTTCCACACGAGCAGCCAGAGCGGGTAGCGGGCATAGTAGGGGACCGACCGGCCGCGCGCCGAGTAATAGCGTTCAAGCAGCTTCATGGGTAGCCGACAGCCCTCAAAGCGCGATCACTGTGGCGGCCAGCACGCCCTCCGACGTCCGGATGCGCGCGAGCGCGTCGTCGCTCGGGGCACCCTGGAAGCGGATGCGGGCGCAGGCGGCGGCGTGGCCCTCGAAGATGAGGTTCTCCATCTCCTGCACGTTCCAGTCGGCCTGCCGCACGTGGGCGAGGACGCCCGCGAGGACGCCGACCTGGTCGCGGTGGCGGACCGTGAGGAGGTGCGTCGCGGGCGTGACGACGGCGAGGTTGACCACGTTCGGGACCTGGCCTGTCTCGGCGTAGGTCAGGATCACGCGCGCGGCTTCCTGGCCGATGGCTTCCGTGGCTTGAGCCGTGGACGCGCCGATGTGGTGGGTGAGGTAGAGGTCGGCGGCGAGCGGGTGCGTCCAGCCGGTCTGCTTCGCGGCGGGTTCGCCGGCGGGCACGTCGGTAGCGGCGCGGAGGCCCTTCTCGCGGATGGCCCAGGCGAGGGCCTCCTCGTCCACCACGCGGTCGCGGGCCGTGTTGATGAAGAACGCGCCGGGCTGCATCGCCTCGAAGAAGGCGCGGTTGGCGAGGTGGTGCGTGGCCGGCATGGAGGCCACGTGCAGGCTCACGATGTCCGCGCGGGCAGCCACCTTCACGGGCGACTCCGCATAGCCGATGCCGAGTGCCGTGGCGTGCTCCGGCGTCAGCGAGCGGCTCCACGCCACCACGGGCATGCCGAAGCCGCGCGCGCGCTCCACCATCGCCTGCCCGATGTGGCCCATCCCGACGAGGCCAAGCGTCCGGCCCTTCAGTCCGCGCGCTTTCGAGAAGCCCGCCTTGTCCCAGCGCCCGGCGCGCGCCGCGATCACGTTGTCCGGGATGCGCCGGTCGAGCGCCACAATCAGCCCAAAGGCCAATTCCGCCACGGCGGCGGCATTCTTGCCGGGACAGTTGGCCACGAACAGCCCACGCTCCGCCGCGCCTGCCACGTCGATGGTGTCCACGCCGGCCCCGGCACGCACGACCAACTCCAGCGCGTTCGACGCGTCGAGTGCCTTGGCTGTCACCCTCGTCGAGCGGACGAGGAGCCCCTGCGGCTGCTCCGCGCGCAGCGCCTCGATGAGCGCGTCGTCCTTCAGCGCCGGGTCGTAGGTGACCGTGTGTCCAGCAGCGCGGAGGTCGTCCTGCGCCGCGTCCGAGAAGCTGTCCGCGATGAGGAGGTGCATAGAGGGGTCGTAGGTCACAGGTCCTAGGTCAAGGGTCACGGTGCAGAAACGACCTGCGACCCGAGACCTTCGACCTGGGACCCTAAAACAGATGAACCAGCAGGCCGCTACGGAGCTTGGGCTCGAACCAGGTCGACTTCGGCGGCATCAGTTCGCCCGCGTCCGAGACGTCGAGGAGTTCGTCGGGGTCGGTGGCGTACATCGCGATGGCGAGTTCGGCCTCGCCCATGTTGACGAGGCGTTCGAGCTCGCCCGTGCCGCGGATGCCGCCCACGAAGGCGATGTTCTCGTCCGTGCGCGGGTCGCGGATCCGCAGGAGCGGCTCCAGGATGTGCTCGGCGAGGCGTGCCACGTCGAGCGTGTCGGCCACCCCGTCGCGCCTCGTCTCGGGGAGGTCGAGGCGGTACCACTGGCTGTCGCCGAAGTAGAGCCGCACCTCGCCGGGCTGGTCGGGATCGGCGAAGAGGACGGGCTCCACGTCGAACTGATACTCGAGCTGCTGGAGGAAGCGGCGCTTGCCGGCGGGCAGCTTCTTGATGATGCGGTTGTACGGCAGGATCTCCATCTCCTCGACGGGGAAGAGCACCGCCGGGAAGCGCTGGGCCTCGGGGTTGTCAGGGCGCTCCTTGGCGGCGCGGCTGGCGGCGGCGCAGCGGTGGTGCCCGTCGGCGATGTAAAGGGCGTCGACCTCTGCGAACGCGTCCACGAGCGCCTGCGGGACGTCGACCTTCCAGATGGTGTGCTGGACGCCGTCGGGGGCGGTGAAGTCGTAGAGCGGGGCGCCGTCCATCGCGTCGTTGACGAGGTCGTCGATGGCGTCGGTGCCGCGGTAGGTGAGCATCACCGGCTCGGCGTGGGCCTCCTGCGTGAGGATGTGGCGCGTGCGGTCGTCCTCCTTGGTGGGCCGCGTCTTCTCGTGCTTGAGGATGGTGTCGTCGTCGTACTCGCCGACGCTCACGCAGGCGAACACGCCGACCTGCGGGCGCTCGTCCATGACGAGTTGGTAGATGTAGAGCGCCGGCGTCTCCTCCTGGATGGTCGCCTCGTTGGCCGTGAGGGCGCGGAGGTTCCCGGCACCCTTGGCGTAGACGGCATCGTCGTGCTCGTCGGTGCCGGGGGGCAGGTCGATCTCGGGGCGGATGACGTGGAGGAACGAGCGCGGGCGGCCCTCGGCGAGCTGGAGCGCTTCCTCGGTGTTGATGACGTCGTAAGGGACGCAGGCGACTTCCTCGGCGTGCTCCGGGAGCGGGCGCAGCGCGCGGAAGGGGTGGACCGTGGCCATGGGTAGGAGAAGGACAGGCGGGTCGAACAGCAGCGAAGCTGAAAAATAGGCACATCGCGGGCATTCTGAGCCGGGCATGTCGGGGGGGCGTGCCAGGGAAAGGGGCTACTTTACCGGATCTTTACCAGAATCGGCGAACCTCGGCGGAACGCACAGGGGGCTGCCCCATACATGGATACCCACACTGCGGGGTGGAGAAGTGGTATCTCGTCGGGCTCATAACCCGAAGGTCGCAGGT
>JBCCLD010000168.1:0-9941 GCA_039027055.1 Bacteroidota bacterium | reverse complement strand
GTTGTACGAGAGGGCCTTGCCGTGCAGCTTCGTGTAGAACGGCGAGGCGTCGCCGACGAGCGCGGCGACCTGGTGTGGGTTTTCCCCGTAGCGCAGCGGCGCGATGGGCGCTTCGAGCAGCAGGGGCACCTCGTCGAGCAGGTCGATGAGCGCGTCGTCCGGTGCGTCCTCGACGTCGCGCTGGGCAGCGCCGAGGCTGGTGCGCTCGAAGTAGGTCGCGATGGCGGCATCGTAGGCCGCCGTGTGGGCGAACGCACAATGGGCGAGCCGTCGCCGCGTGGTCATCGAAAGCATCCCGTCGTGCGCTTCAAGCTCGTCGGCGACCAAGCCGTAGTCGTCCGGATCGGTGACCACGCCAACGAAGAAGAAGTTCTTTGCCGCCGCCCGCACCATCGTCGGCCCGCCGATGTCGATGTTCTCGACGGCCCTCGCATCGGTCACGTCCTCGTTGGCAACGGCGTCGCCGAACGGATAGAGGTTGACCACGACGAGGTCGATGGGCACGATGCCATGTGCGTCGAGTTGCGCGAGGTCGTCGGGGTCGGAGCGTCGGTGCAGGATGCCGCCGTGTACGACGGGATGGAGGGTCTTCACACGCCCATCGAGCAGTTCCGGCGAGCCAGTGAGGTCGGCAACATCGCGCACGTCGAGGCCTGCTGCGCGCAGCGAGCGTGCCGTGCCACCCGTGGAGACGAGTTCGACGCCAAGCGCGACCAGCCGCCGTCCGAAGTCGGCCAGCCCAGTCTTGTCGCTCACCGACAGGAGCGCCCGACGGAGGAGATAGCGGTCGTCGGGTGCCGGGAGGTCTTTGGTCTGAATCACGGGGGCGAAGGTCAGGCGGCGGGGAGCATGAGGTCGAAGATCCGAAACCCGGCCGTTCTCGGTTTCGCTCGGGTAAGCGACGCTCAACGTGCGTGTTCTTCGATCACTTCTACGCGCCGGCCGTAGATACGGAGTCGGTCCGTGGCGAGCAGGCGTAGTGCCTCAGGAAAGAGCTGGTGCTCTTTCTTCAGGACGCGTGCTGCAAGCGTAGACGCTGTGTCGCCCGGTGCGACGGGCACCGGCGCCTGGAGGATGATGGGTCCCGTGTCGTAGTCCTCATCAACGAAGTGAACCGAGGCCCCGCTCCACTTATCGCCGTGGTCGAGGACCGCTTGGTGGACGCGGTGGCCGTACATCCCCGGGCCCCCAAACGCAGGCAACAACGACGGGTGGACGTTGAGCATCCGATGTCGGTAAGCGCGGACGACGACCGACGGGATATGCCGGAGGTAGCCGGCCAGCGCGACCGTGTCCACTTGGTAGCCACGCAGCACCTCCAGTAGCGCCTGGCCGAAGGTTCCGTTGGGAGCTGTCCCGTCGGCTAGGGGCGCGTAGTCGCGGGGTCGTACGATAGCCGCAGGCAGGCCGTGTCGCTCGGCCCGGTTCAGCGCACCGATGCTAGGACGGTCCGAGACAACGACAGCCGGAGTTGCGTCGAGCGTACCCGTGGCGATGGCGTCCAAGATGGCCTGCATGTTGGAGCCGCCGCCGGAGACGAAGAAGGCAAGTCGCATAGAGGGCAGGGAATAGGGTACGCATACACAGCAAAAGGGTGGCACCAGCGGTGCCACCCTTCAGCAGGTATCGCAAGGTAGGGCCACGAGGGCCGCGCCGTCTAGTAGCGGCGGCGGCGGGCGTTCTTCGCGGCGTTCTTGCGCGCGAGGCGGCGCTCTTCAGACGGCTTCGTGTAGGCCATCTTGTCGCGGTAGATGCGGAGGACGCGGGCACGGTTGACAGCGCGCTTGAAGCGACGCAGCGCGCGGTCGATGCTTTCTTTATCTCGAACTTTGATGCCGACGGACAAGGATACCTCGTAGGTTGAAGCGGGGGAGACGGGACAGCCACTCAAACTATAGCACGTTGCGAGTGGGGCCAAAACGATAGGTTTAGGGATTCGTGAATACCGTAGGGGGCGCAGGTCGGTTCCTGTGCTGCGGCAGCATCTGCCCCGCCGTCCCCGTCAGCTTTGTCGCCGTTGGTTGCCCGTCCTGCACGGACCGAACGTCTCGGCTGCGCGAGGCGACACCTCACCGTACCTTACAGCCCCTCGTCTACAGGTGTCTGCCCACCATCGACCGCCTATGTCTGACCGCCTCGTTCTCGCCACCCGAAATCCCGGCAAGGTGCAAGAGCTCCGCGCCAAACTCGACAGCTTGGGCGTTGAGGTGGTCACCGTAGACGAATTCGAAAACGTGCCCGAAGTGGAGGAAGACCTCAACACGCTCGCGGGCAACGCTAAGAAAAAGGCCCTGGCCGTCCACCTCGCCACTGGCCACCCCGCGCTCGCCGATGACACCGGCCTAGAGGTCTACATGCTCGACATGAGGCCTGGTGTCCACTCGGCGCGGTTCGCAGGTGCCGACGCTGATGCCGCGGCCAACCGCGCCAAGCTGCTCGCCGACCTCCAAGGCCAGTCCGACCGCGCCGCGCGGTTCCGCACCATCCTCGCCTACGCCGATGAAGGGGTCGTGCGGCTCTTCGAGGGCAGCGTCGAAGGCGTCATCGCTGAGGCTGAACGAGGAAACGAGGGCTTTGGCTACGACGCACTCTTCCAGCCCGAAGGCCAAGCCCACACTTTTGCGGAGATGGACGCCGAGGCGAAGAACGCGATTTCGCATCGGGCCCAGGCCGTCGAGAAGTTCGTCCGCTTCCTCAGCGTGCAGCGCGGGGCCTGATGGTCGCGCTCGTTCAGCGTGTGCGCTCGGCGTCGGTCACCGTCGAAGACCGCGCTGTGGGACGGATCGAGGGCGGGCTGCTCGTCTTGCTCGGGGTCCATCGCACGGATACAGAGCAGGAAGCGGCGTGGCTGGCGCGTAAGGTCGCCACCCTGCGCATCTTCGCCGACAACGACGGTCGCATGAATTGGTCCGTACTCGATCTGGCCGAGTCGGGAATCCGCGCAGGCGTGCTGGTGGTGAGCCAGTTCACGCTCTACGGGTCGCTAAAAAAGGGGACCCGTCCATCGTACAGCGAGGCCGCAGGGCCCGACCGTGCTGAGCCGCTTTACGAGCGCTTCGTGGCCTTGCTTGAGGCTGAACTGGGCCAACCGGTCCCCACAGGCGTCTTCGGTGCACAGATGAACGTGATGCTCACCAACGACGGGCCGGTGACACTCTGGCTCGAACGGCGTGCCAAGGCCACCTAGGGCTCTTGCGTCGCACAGCCCGCGCGCGATTGGGATATTCGGGGCACGTTCCCGTAAACCGCTGCCTATCGCTATGCATCGCTGTCTCGCTGTTTGCCTCGTTCTGCTCGCCGTAGGATGTGCTTCGCGCTCGTCCGACACGTCCTCGCGCGCTGAGGACCCCGTACCCAGGGCATACGTGCTGCACAACGCGACGATCTACACCGTCGATGCTGACAACCCAACGGCTGAGGCGCTCACGGTCGACAGCGGCGTGATCGTAGGCGTTGGGCGGGCCGACAGCTTGTTCACCGCCTTCCCGGACCTGCCCCGGCTCGATGCAGACGGTGCCACGGTGGTTCCGGGGCTGATTGATGCCCACGCGCACCTCCTCGGGATGCTCTCCGGCGAAGGATTGGGCGAGCTGCTGCTCAACGTCGATCTCGCAGGGACGCGCTCCGTTGAGGAGATCGTCGAGCGACTGATCGAGCACGCGACGACGCTGTCCGACGATGCCTGGCTGGTGGGGCGGGGATGGGACCAGAACGACTGGACGCCTGCTGCCGATGGCACCTACCCCTTCCCTACGCGGACCGACCTTGACGCCGCCTTCCCTGAGCGCCCGGTCCTGCTCGAGCGCATCGATGGCCACGCCTACTGGGCGAACACGGCCGCCCTTCGGCGTGCAGGCATCGATCCCGAAGCGCCGGCGCCCGTCGACCCGGAGGGCGGGGCGTTCATCCGCGACGGCGACGGGCATCCCACCGGAGTCACCGTCGACAAGGCGGGCAACGCCCTGCAGGCGGCCGTGCCGCCCCGCGACGTAGCCATGAAGCAGGAAGCGCTGCGTCGCGCCCTCCATGAAACGGCGCGCTTTGGCCTCACAGGCGTCCATGAAGCGGGGACCTCGCTGGAAGTCTACCGCCTCTACGAACAAGCGCTGGAGGCAGGGGGGTTCAACCTGAGGCTCTACGCCATGGCGAGCGGGCCGGGAGACGCGATGGCGATGGCGTGCGAAAACGGCGGGCGCGTCGAGCACGAGAGTGGACGCCTGACGATGCGCAGCGTCAAGCTGTATCTCGACGGCGCGCTTGGGAGCCGCGGGGCGGCACTGATCGAGGACTATAGCGACGACCCGGGCAACCGTGGGCTGCTGTTCCTCCAGCCCGAGGCGTTCTCGCACGTCGTCCAAGAGGCGGTGGACTGCGGCCTCCAGGTCAACACCCACGCTATCGGCGACCGCGCCAATCAGGTCGTGCTCGACGCTTATGGCCAGGCGATGGAAGACGTTCCGGGCAACCGAGGGCGGCACCGCATTGAGCATGCCCAGGTGGCGACGCTCGACGACCTCGACCGCCTCGTTGCGCTCGATGTGATCGCTTCGATGCAGCCCACGCACGCGACGAGCGACATGCCGTGGGCAGAAGACCGCGTCGGGCCGGAGCGCATCCTCGGTGCGTATGCCTGGCGCACGGTCCTCGACGCTGGCGGACGGCTTGCACTCGGCAGCGACTTCCCCGTAGAGCGCGTTGACCCGTTGCTTGGTTTTTACGCCGCCGTCACGCGCCAAGATGCTGCGGGGCGGCCCGAGGGGGGGTGGTACCCTGACCAGCGCCTTACGCGCGAGGAAGCCTTGCGCGGCTTCACCTTGGATGCCGCCTATGCCGCGTTTATGGAGGACGAAGTGGGGAGTCTGGAAGTTGGTAAGCGCGCCGACTTCGTGCTCCTCAGCCAGGACCTCATGACGGTGCCCGTCGAAGCGTTGTTGAACACGCGCGTTCTCGCCACGTACCTCGATGGAGCCCGGATCTACACCGCAGAGTAGCCGTACCTTCTCGCTGCGTCTCCCCTGTGTCGCTGTTCACAACCCACCCTCCGATCCGATGCCTGATTCCGACGCGCCTACCCTGGGTCATGTGGATGCTCGTGCCCACATGGCCGACCTCAGCATCCGCACGGCCACCGCCCGCACCGCCGTCGCCTCAGGGCGCGTCGTGCTCGGCGAGGCCTCGTTTGCGCAAGTGCAGGCAGGCACCGTGAAGAAAGGCGACGTGCTCTCCGTCGCCCAGATCGCGGGCATCCTCGGGGCGAAGCAGACGAGCCAGCTTATCCCGCTTTGCCACGATGTGCTCCTCCAGAACGTTGACCTCGACCTCGACCTGGATGAAGAGCGGCGCAGCGTTGAGATCCGCGCCCTCACCAAGGCGCAAGGGCCTACGGGCGTCGAGATGGAGGCGCTCACCGCAGTCTCCGTCGCCGCGCTGACGGTCTACGACATGTGCAAATCCATCGACCGCGAGATCCGCATTACCGACATCGGCCTGCTCGCCAAAACCGGCGGCCAGAGCGGAGCCTACCGACGCAGCAACTAATTGCCGACGCAGCAACTAATTGAGTGCAGCGGTGTAGCGGTTGGGCAGGGTGGCGGTGAATCCCGCCCTATCCACTTTAACACCGCCTCACCCACTTTAACACCGCTTCACCGCAACACCCTCTCTCATGGACAACATCCTCGGAGCCAGCAGCGTGTTCCTCATCGTAGGGATCGTCTTTCTCATCCTGCTGCTGTTCTACTTCGTGCCGATCCGGCTGTGGATCGCGGCGATCACCTCCGGCGTGCGGGTGAAGCTCTCCGAACTCATCGGGATGCGGCTGCGCAACGTGACGCCCTCGGCCATCATCCTGCCGCTGATCTCGGCTCGCAAGGCGGGCATTGATGTGACGACGAGTCAACTCGAGACGCACTACCTCGCTGGCGGGAACGTCCAGCAGGTCGTGAACGCGCTCATCTCCGCGGACAAGGCCAACATCGACCTCTCATTCCAGCAGGCGACGGCCATCGACCTCGCCGGACGTGACGTGTTCGACGCCGTGCAGGTGTCCGTGAACCCGAAGGTGATCCAGACGCCGCCGGTGTCCGCTATTGCAAAAGACGGTATCCAACTGCGCGCCATTGCCCGCGTGACCGTCCGCGCCAACATCAACCAGCTAGTCGGTGGTGCAGGTGAGGAGACCATCATCGCCCGCGTCGGCGAGGGCATCGTCTCGACGATCGGCTCGTCGAGCACGCACGCGGGGGTGCTGGAGAACCCGGACAACATCTCGAAGACGGTGCTCGCCAAAGGCCTCGACAGCGGCACCGCGTTCGAAATCCTTTCGATCGACATCGCCGACGTGGACGTGGGTGAGAACATCGGGGCCAAGCTCCAGACCGACCAAGCCGAGGCCGACCTCCAAGTCGCCCGTGCCAAGGCGGAGGAACGCCGCGCCGCAGCCGTCGCCAAAGAGCAGGAGGAGCGCGCCAACTTGGTCGCGGCGGAAGCCTCGATTCCGCAGGCCATTGCCGAGGCGTTCCGCTCAGGCAACCTCGGTGTCATGGACTACTACAACCTCCGCAACATCGAGGCCGACACAAAGATGCGCAACGCTATCGGCGGCGACGATACGCCGTCGGAGAGCGGGACGAGCATTTAGAAGCTGTTTGGCAAGAGCACGGATGGGCTGCAAGTGGCTGCGACGCCCTGCCTTCCGCGTCGCGTTGCATCGCCGATGCGGAGCCGGCCGTGGTCCGGCTGGCATCGACTGCTTCGTACGCCTCGAAGGCGTTCGACTCGCTCGCCTTCGCCCTGATCCTCCCTTGCCAAACACTGTCATAGTGGGTCGTCTTCTGTCCCGTGTCCTTGGTGCCCGTGGCCTAAGCGTCGCGGTGAGTCGATGACGTTGCGATGGACTTGGGACAGATGACAACGGACCACCTATCGAGGCTTTCAGTCTTCGCTTCGGTCGCAGCGCTGAGCGCGACGCAGGACCTCGTTCGGCTCGTAATGCCGCACCTTACCTCGGCGGCTCAGCCCGACCTCGTCGCAGAGGAGACGCTAGCGTTGGTGTCCACGGTGACGGCTCGTGCAGCGGAAACCGGCCTCTGGGATTCGCCCGAGGCCCTGGCTGCCGCCGGCCTCGCCCTGGCCGAACTGCCTTTTCTCTATCACGACTACCTCCTCGGCGTCCAACTCGTCGCGGGTGGGGAAGAGGGCGACGTAGAGGTGGACCAGCACATCTACGACCGGCTCGCTCGCAAGGCCGATTTCTACGCAGCGCACCTGCCGCCCGGTCGCGTCCCGGGGCCGCGTGCCCTCGACGATAAGCTACCGCTGTGGATGGGACGCATCTCGCCGCCGAAGCTGACCACGACGCCGCAGCAACGCCTCGCCCACCTCGATGCGACGGGCGTGCTCGCGACGCACGCTCGCTTGGTGCTGGCCTTCGCGCAGAAGCGAGCGTAGACCACAGGGCTATACCAGCTCAACGGTACGATGCGCGGCCTCGCTACACGTATTCGCGGGTGCACGCCAGTGCGGAAACGGTTACCGTGGCACCGGCACTCACGAGCGGCTGCGCAGCCGCCGCCAGCGTCGCGCCGGTGGTGATGACATCGTCTACGAGCAGCACGTGGCGACCCCGCACCCCGCTCGCGTCGGTGAGCGTGAATGCGCCGTGCACGTTGGTCCAGCGCGCGCCATGCCCCAGCTTCGTTTGAGACCGCGTTGGGCGAGCGCGGATCAGGAGGGAGTCGGAGCAATCGAGGTCGCGCTCTGCCGCCAGGCCTCGTGCCAGGCAGGCGCTCTGGTTATAACCGCGCTCCAGCGTTCGTTGGCGATGGAGAGGGACCGGCAGCACGAGGTCGTAGGTGGCGGCGGGCACTGCCTGGGCGAGCCAGCGTCCCAAGGCCTCCCCAAGGTGAGGACGGTTGCCGTATTTGAGCCGCTGCTGCAACCGCGCGACCGTGCCTTGCTCGTCGTAGGTCCAGAGCGCACCCAGGTACACGAACGGCGGCGGCGCTGGAAGTTTGCTAAAGCGCAGCGCGAGCGTCGCGGCGTCCGCAGGGGGCATCCGAAGCCTGCATGCCGAGCACACGGGCGGGGCCCCTGAACTGGACGGCAATCGACGCGCGCATCCAAGGCAGCACGTCGGAAACGCCAGGGTCGAGAGGGCACGTGCGGTGTGGCACAGGGCAGCGGGAACCGGCATGGGTACAAGAATGCAGACCAACAGAGTGCAGCGCTTTGGCAGCGAGCGCCTATCTTCAGCGCATCGCACTTCTAGACACCTACGCCGACGCGTTCGTAACCGTCGCGCGCTAGCCTATCCACTACCATGGCAACGAAACGACGGGGCATGCTCATTAAGAACGTGAGTGAGGCTCCGCTGACGATCATCCTGGCCTCCCGTGCCCTCGAAATGACTGCGGGCGAGGAGATCCTAGTCACGGCGTCGGAAGTGCGTGACCCCGTCCTGAGAGACCACATGCAGCGGCGTACCATCGCCATCGTGCGGCCCTCTACGGACGACGAGAACGACGCCCTGCTCGCACGTCTAGCTGACGCAGGCTAGCCTCGTATGGACTCCCGCTCGGCAGGCCTACAGGTGCTCGCGCTCGAACCGTGGTATGGCGGCTCGCATAGGCACTTCTTGCGCGACGTCATCCGCCACAGCCGCCACGCATGGACGCCCATCACGATGGCGGCGCGGTACTGGAAGTGGCGCATGCAAGGCGGCGCGGTCACCCTCGCCCAGAAAGCCAGCGCCGCCTACGACGACGGCCTGCGCTCCGACGCCGTCTTCGCGTCGAGCATGGTCAACCTGCCGGCGTTTCTCGCGCTCACGCGGCCTCGCTTTGATGCGGTGCCCGTCGTGCTCTTCTTCCACGAAAACCAGCTCACTTACCCGATCCAGGACGGGGAGGAGCGCGACCTGACGTACGCGTACATCAACTACCTCTCGGCCCTCGCGGCCGACCGGGTGGTGTTCAACTCGCAGTTCCACCTCGACGAGTTCTTCGGCGCGCTTCCGACACTGCTCGCGCGCTTCCCCGACTTCACGCACCCCGGCACGCTCGCCGACATCCGCGCCAAGTCGTCGGTGCTCCACCTCGGCCTCGACCTCGACGGCCACGACGCCCACCGCGTCGACAACGATGCGGCCGAAGTGCTTGCGCCAGGTCCGCCGGTGGTGCTCTGGAACCAGCGCTGGGAGTACGACAAGAACCCCGCGCAGTTTTTCCGCACGATGAACCGGCTGGACGACGCGGGCGTCCGCTTCCGGCTCATCCTCGCAGGCAAGCACTACGAGGAGAAGCCGCCCGATTTCGAGCGCGCCTTCCAGCGCTACGCCGAGCGGATCTTGCACTATGGCTACGCCGAGGACTTCGCGGCATACAGCCGCCTCTTGCACCGCTCGGACGTGGTCGTCTCCACGGCACGGCACGAGTTCTTCGGCATCGCGATGCTGGAGGCGATCCACTGTGGGTGCCACCCGGTGCTTCCCAATCGGCTCACCTATCCCGAGTTGATTCCGGAGACGCTGCACCGCCCGCTTCTGCACGCGCCGGTACTCTACGAGGACGAAGACGACCTCTTTACCCTCCTGAAAGGCATCCTCAGCGGACAGGATAAGCCGCTCCCTGACGCCGTGTTGCGCGAGATTTCGGACCACCTCAACTGGCCCGAGCAGGTCGCCCGCTACGACGACCTGCTCGACCAGTGTGTCGAGGCGAATCTGGGCTAGCGGAGCAGGGTCACCCGCTGCGTCTGCACGGTGCCCGCGCCCGTCTCCAGACGCACCACGTAGACGCCGCTCGGCAGCCCACGGCCGTCGAGCATCATCGTATGGGTCCCGGCTTCGATCCTGCCATCGGCCAGCGTCGCCACCTCGCGGCCCAGCAGGTCGTAGACCTGTACCGACACGGCCGCCTCAGCATCTAGCGCCACCTCCACCG
>JBCCLD010000167.1:0-9969 GCA_039027055.1 Bacteroidota bacterium | reverse complement strand
CTGCTCGCCTGGCGATCTGACCTCCACGTGGTCCCCGTACGAGGCAACGTGCCGACGCGCCTAGCGGCGTTGGCTGACAGCGGAACCCCAGGGGAGGGGGGCTGGCACGGCGTCATCCTCGCAGCGGCAGGGCTACAGCGTCTGGGTTTCGACGACCAAATTCGCGAACGCATCGACCCACGAAGGATGCTCCCTGCGGTGGGGCAAGGCGCCTTGGGCGTCGTTTGCACCGTCGAACACCACATGGCAGCAGCGCTGCTGAGCCGGCTCCTCGACGATGATGCGACGCGGACGGCAGCGTTGTCCGAACGAGCGTTTCTGAGGCGACTTCAAGGGGGCTGCCAGGTGCCCATTGGAGCGTATGCACATCTTGAAACGGGGAGTCGGTTCACCATCGAAGGCGTCGTCGCTAGCCTGGATGGGCGGCGAGTATTCCGGGGCGAGCAGACCGGCACGCCCTCCCAAGCGGAGGCGCTGGCCGTCGCGCTTGCCGATGAGCTGCTGGCCCGAGGCGGCCGCGAAGTGCTCCGCGCGATCCAGACTGATCCGGCGTGAGTGACCGTCCATGGCTATCGGAGTGGCGGCCCAGGGTCGTCCTGCTTCGCGCACCTGATCCGGAGCCACCCGACCGATATGTCCATGCTCTCCAAGCCAGGGGTATCCGCGCCGTCTGTGCACCCGTGTTGCGCTTCGATTTCATCAATGGCGAGCGTCTCGGGGAGGCGCTCCGTGCATATTCAGACTATGCCGCGTGGATTTTCACCAGCCCCCGGGCAGCCGAGGCCGTAGCGCGGGTTCGCCCCGATTTCGGTCCTCGTGCCGGAGTGGTCCGTGCCTACGTCGTCGGTGACGCGACTGCGCGCGCAGCAGCAGCCCTTGGGTTTGAGCCGATTGGCCTCGAGTCGGGCGATGCCTCAACGCTCGCCGCACGCATCCTCCAACTACACGATCCGAATGACGACCGTCTGTTGTGCTTCGTCTGCGGACATCGCCGGCGCGACGTGCTTCCGAATCAACTTCGAGCGGCAGGCCTGGCCCTACACGAGATCGTCGCCTACACGACAAGCACGACCGCACCCCAGGTCGACCCCGCGGACTTTGACGCGGCCGTTTGGTTCAGTCCGTCCGCGGTGGAAGCCGTGTTCTCCCACACCGAAGCAACTCCGGATGCGAGCTGGAACAGCCTGCGCCACGCGGCGATTGGACCGACCACCGCGGCTGCGCTAGACGATGCGGGGTGCCGTGTTGATGCTGTGGCAACTGCGCCCAATCCTGTTGCGCTCGCACGGGCGCTCTCGTCGCTGTTGCCCTAAATAATCTGCCATGACGAACACCGCTCCAGCCCCCAGCGATTTCAGAGGGCACGACTTTCCGGCGCTCAGGAACGACCGCCTGCTCCGAGCCGCACGACACGAACCCGTCGATCACGTACCGGTTTGGCTGATGCGTCAGGCAGGGCGTTATCTGCCTGAGTTCCGAGCCGTGCGTGCCAAGCACGACTTCTTTACGGTGTGCCGTACCCCTGAGTTGGCCTGCGAGGTCACGCTCCAGCCGCTACGCCGCTTTAACGCCGCAGGAGCCCCGCTCGACGCGTCGATCATCTTTTCCGACATCCTCGTCATCCCTCAAGCGCTCGGCATGGAAGTGCAAATGGTGAAAGGCAAGGGGCCTCATTTCCCGGAGCCTCTTGACCGTCCATCCGACTTGGATTCCCTGCGGCGCCCAGACGTGCGCGAGGCCCTCCGCTACGTCTACGATGCCCTCACGTTGACCCGCCACGAAATCGGAGGGGCCGTTCCGCTCTTCGGATTCACAGGTGCGCCTTGGACGCTCATGGCCTATATGATCGAAGGGGGCGGGTCCAAAAACTATGCGAAGGCGAAAGCGTGGCTCTACGCGGATTCGGACGCGAGCCACCGCCTGCTGCAACTGCTCACGGATGTCATCGTCGACTACCTCATCGCCCAGGTAGGGGCAGGGGCGCAAGCGCTGCAAGTGTTCGACTCCCACGCGGGGACGCTCACGCCGGCTGCGTTCGGCACATTCGGCTACCCCTACTTGGCACAGATCGCGCAACGCGTCAAGGCAAAGGTGCCCTCAGTGCCACTTTTCGTCTTCGCCCGTGGGGCGCATTACGGCCTGGACGCCCTAGCCGCCACCGAATACGACGTGATCAGCCTGGACGAGACCGTGATGCCGGTCGCTGCTCGGGCGATTGTAGCTGGTCGTGCTGCGGTGCAAGGCAATCTCGACAACGCGGCGCTTTTCGCTGCCCCCGAAACCATTCACGCCCTGACGGAACAGATGCTGAGCGGCTTTCGCAATGCCGATGGGTCGTTGACCGGCCTCATCGCCAATCTAGGCCATGGAATGCTGCCCAACCACGAGCCGGATCACGCGATCGCCTATGTGCGCGCCGTTCATGACCTGTCAAAGGCGGAGTAAGGGGCGAATCCAATCTACAGAGGATCATGACAGCGCCTACGCTCACGCTACCTCCCGGTACGCCCGATAGCACCTACGCAGCCCGGATGCTTGAGCTGTGCCAGCATTTGCAACTGGTGATTTGCCAGGGGTTGGAAGCACTCGATGGTGAGGCTCGCTTTGGACGTGATGCCTGGCAGCGACCCGGTGGAGGTGGTGGAGAAGCCCGGGTCGTTGAGAACGGTCCCGTGTTCGAGAAAGGGGGGGTCAACGTCTCGGCTGTCCACGGCCTGCTCCCTGAACGGATGGCACACGCCTTCGGGGTCGACGCCAAGCCATTTTTCGCTACGGGCATCTCCTCGGTTATTCACCCCCGGAACCCACACGTGCCCACGGTCCACTTCAACTTCCGCTATTTCGCCCTAGGCGACGACCTCGGCGCGCCCGAGGATCAATGGTTCGGCGGCGGTGCTGACTTGACTCCCTACTTCCCCGAGCACGACGACGTCGTGCACTTCCACCGGGTGTGGGAGCGTGTCTGTGACCGCCATGCGGCCGTAGCGGACTATAACGACTTCAAGGCGAAATGCGACCGCTACTTTCACCTCCCGCACCGCAACGAAGCGCGCGGCGTAGGTGGGATCTTCTTCGACTACCTTCGCAACGAGCCCGAGGCTACGTTCGCGTTCGTGCGCGACGCCGGTCACGCCGTCCTAGACGCATACGCGCCGATCGTAGAGCGCACCCGTGACCGTCCTTTCACGGATCGGGAGCAAACGTTCCAAGAGATTCGACGGGGGCGCTACGCCGAATTCAACCTCGCCTACGACCGTGGCACGCGGTTTGGCTTGGAGACCAACGGCCGTACCGAGAGCATCCTCATGAGCCTGCCGCCTCGTGCGCAGTGGCTCTATGCCTGGCAACCAGAACCGGGATCCGTCGAGGCAGAGGCGAGTGCCTTCTTCCAACCACGGGATTGGCTGGGCGAGGCTGGCACCGGTAGCAGCGCGGTTCGGCAGGAAATCTGACGAAGGCTCGTGGTGTTTCCCCTGAACCTTAACGGACCAGGGGAAACGGGCTACGGAGATTAACCCTTCAATGCCCACACTCTGTCCTAGCTCGTCCGGACGCCATGACCCCACGCGCCTTCAACAAGGTTTACCGCTACGACAAGCGCCTCGTTACCGGCGGGTACTACCCGCAGCAACCCGTGCAGGTCGACGTGGGCGACGTGGTCGGGGTCGTGCTCATGAACCTCGGGGGGCCCATGAAGCTCGACGATGTCGAGCCGTTCCTGTACAACCTGTTCATGGACCCGGCCATCATCGACATCCCCCTCAAAGGGGCGGCGCGCCACTGGCTGAGTAAGTTCATCGCGTCGAAGCGAAGCAAGATTGTCGGAGAGGACTACGAAGCTATCGGCGGCTCGTCGCCCATCAACCGCCTCACCGAAGAACAACGTATCGCGCTAGAGAAACGGCTCAACAATCGCTTCGGCGATGCGACCGGCGCTACGTTCCGGTGCTACACGGCAATGCGCTACTGGAAGCCGACCTCCGAGGAGGCCGGCACGCAGATGGTCCGTGACGGTGTGACGAAGGTCGTGCTCCTGCCCCTCTATCCACAGTACTCCAAGACGACGACCGGCTCGTCCTTGATCTTCTGGAAGGCGCTCGAGGACGCGAACGAGATTCCCGCGTGGCCGACCACGCTCGTGTTCGAATACGCCGCGCACCCGAAGTATGTGCAAGCTCTGAGCGAGCGCATCGACGAAGGCTTGCAGCGCTTCCCCCGCGCCATTCGCGACCAAGTCCGCCTGGTCTTCTCCGCACACGGCACGCCCGTGAAGGAGATGAAACAACGCCGTGATCCCTATTGCTGCCTGGTCCACTCGACCGTGCAACAGGTAATGAACTACCGCGAGGCCGAACGCGAACAGGGGCGATCGTTCCATGTCGCCTTCCAGAGCAAAGTTGGGCCCGCCGAATGGCTCACCCCTAGCACCCCTGACCAGCTTGAGGAGTTGGCCGAGGAAGGCCACACCGCGGTGCTCGTAGTGCCTGTCGCGTTTGTGACCGATCACATCGAGACGGCTTTCGAGCTCGACATTGAGGTGCGCGAGGAGGCCGAAGAGTTCGGAATCGAGCACTACGAGGTCACACGTGGCCTAAACGCCCATCCGCTTTTTATTGAGGCGCTAGCTGAATCGGTCGCGGCACAGATCTCCTCGCCCAACCCGTCCGGAGACGGGGCCCCCGTTGCGCTACCCAAGCCGATTCCGCAACTGCCGCGCTTCAAACAAGCGTGCCGGACTGTCCGTTGCCACCAGTGCCGGTGCATCACCGAAGCGCACGACTGGTCAGCCCAAGCTGGCACCGAGGTGAGTGTACGCAGTGCGGAGAACGCCTAGGCCGACGCGCTGCATGTCGTCCCTGTCCGACCACCTGCTACGGACCCTCGCAGCGGTACCGCCCGGGAGTCGCCTGCTAGACCTGGAATGTGGGTCCGGTGCCGTGGCGTCGGCGCTAGCCACCCTCGGCTTTGACCTTCACGCGACGGCTAGTGAAACCAATGTGGCCGTGCGTGCACAACGCGCGGTCACCGAGGCTCAACCTGGCATGGCGGATCGGGTCATCACCGCTGCTCCGCGCGCATTGGGCTACCCTGACGCGTTCTTCGACTGGGTCGTGGCGCTGGGCAGTTACGATGAGATCGAAGCCGAACGCCTCGATGATGCGCTGGGCGAGACGCGACGAGTACTCAAGCCTGGGGGGTGGGTGTTTCTCGCCGTAAGGGACGGCGCAGACGTGTCGCCTGAATGGCTTACCTACCGCATGCAGCGTGCGGCGTTTGCCGTCGCTGAACCCCCGGAGCGGGACGAAGGAGACCATGGACCCGTCGTGCGCGGGATCTATCGCAAAGTCGAACGCGACGTGATCGGTTAAGAACGCGGGACCGAAGCTCGTCGGAGAAACGAAGAATCGAGGAGACGGCGTCGGGGAAGTTGTCCGTCTGAAACGACGCGAGTCTTTGGGCGTGTGCCGTGGACCGATTCACCAAGATTCTAGACCGTGACACCCGACCTCCAGACCCTAGCCCAGCGCCCCCTTCCCGCTAGTGCTCGTCACTATGCCCAAGCCAAGACGGTTATCCCGGGTGGCGTGAATTCACCGGTCCGTGCCTTCAAGAGCGTTGGGGGGACCCCTGTCTTCTTCGAACGGGCCGCAGGGGCTACGATCTGGGACGCCGACGGCCATACCTACATCGACTACGTTGGGTCGTGGGGGCCAATGTTGTACGGGCATGCCTACCCGCCCGTGATCCAAGCCGTGCAGGATGCGGCCACCCGATCGACCAGTTTCGGGGCCCCAACGGCGATTGAGATTCGCCTAGCCGAGTTGGTCGTAGAACTCGTCCCGAGCATCGAAAAGGTGCGGTTCGTCAATTCAGGGACCGAGGCCACGATGAGTGCCGTCCGTCTGGCCCGCGGCTTCACCGGGCGGTCCAAGTTTATCAAGTTCGCCGGACACTACCACGGCCACGGCGACTTCTTCCTCATCGAAGCAGGGTCAGGGGCGATGACCTTCGGGCAGCCCAACTCGCCCGGTGTGACGCCCGGCAATGCGGCCGACACCCTGCTGGCGGCCTACAATGACCTGGAATCGGTGCAGGCGCTCGTCGACGCGAATCGGGGCGAGATTGCGGCCATCATCGTAGAGCCAATTGCAGGCAACATGGGCTGCGTTCCGCCCGAGCCCGGCTTCCTGCCAGGTCTTCGAAGCCTCTGCGATGCGCACGGCATCGTGCTCATCTTCGACGAGGTGATGACGGGCTTCCGGGTGGCGCCCGGTGGTGCGCAGTGGATCTACGACGTGCGCCCCGACCTCACCACGCTCGGAAAAATTATCGGCGGTGGATTGCCCGTTGGTGCCTACGGCGGTCGGAAAGATCTGATGGACTACGTCTCGCCTGCAGGTCCCGTCTACCAGGCAGGCACGCTCTCGGGCAACCCGCTTGCCATGCACGCAGGCTTCGCCATGCTACGCCAGCTTCTGGACGACTTGGATGTCTACTACCGTCTTGACCAAACCAGTGGAGCCATCCACGAAGGGCTGACCAGCATCTTGCGCGACCTAGGGCGTGACCTCTACACGACGCGCGTGGGCTCGATGAACGGCCTGTTCTTTACCGAGGAGAAGGTCATCGACTACGAGGCGGCGAAACGTTGCGACACGGCAGCCTTTGCGCGCTACTTCCACGCTATGCTCGCCCAGGGTGTGTACCTCGCCCCGAGCCAGTTCGAAGCCTATTTCGTCTCGGACGCGCACACCGACGCCCACGTCGATGCGACCCTGGATGCGATGCGTCGCGCGCTCCCCATGGCGTTTGACGAGTCGCATTCCGTGGTCAAGGGCGATCGCTAGCACCTGGTTCCTGCTTCCATGCTGATAGATACGCACCTCCATCTCTACCACAGGCGGTATGATGTGGACCGTCCCGCCGTGATCGAGCGGGCCATGCAGGCGGGTGTCGCTCGGCTTCTGCTCCCAGCGATTGACGTCGCTTCGATCCAGGAGGCTCTAGCGCTGTGCGACGCGTTTCCCGGTCGTGTCTTCGCGATGGCGGGCCTCCATCCTAGCGCGGTGAAAGAGGCGACGGATGCCGACTTCGACGCTGCCGCCGTGCTCGCTCGCGACCCGCGAGTTGTGGCGATTGGCGAGAGCGGTATCGACTATTACTGGGACCGTTCGTTCAGCGAAAAACAGCACTTGTATTTGCGCCGTCACGCACGGCTCGCCATTGACGCGGACCTACCGCTAGTGCTCCACAACCGCGATCAGAAGAATAGCGAGGCGTCGTCGCGCGATCTCATCGCCTTGCTACAAGAGGAGCGGGCCGCCCATCCACTCGGCGAACGACTTCGCGGCGTCTTTCACTGCTTCGGGGGGCCCAAGCGGGTAGCCGAAGCCGTGCTCGATCTTGGGTTTCACGTAGGTATCGGGGGTACACTGACGTACAAGAATAGCGGCGTTGCTGAAGCCATCGCGGCCATACCGCTAGATCGGATAATCCTAGAAACCGACGGACCGTACCTGGCCCCAGTACCCCACCGAGGCCAGCGCAACGAGCCGGCGTATGTCCGGGTGATCGCGGAGCACCTTGCGAGCGTGCTTGGCGTCCCCTTCGACGAGGTGGCACGCCGGACTACGCGCAATGCCGAACAGCTCTTCGGGCTACTCGCGGTAGATCAGAACTCGTAGCGTGCACCGTCGGTGCCGAGTTCGAAGTTGGGGAAGATGGCGCGCCCGGCGTTCATCGTCGCCTCATCAACGAGAGGCGGGAGGTGGATGAGCACGAGGCGCTCAGCCTCAGCGCTGCGCGCGCAGGCAGCCGCTTCCTCGACAGACGAATGCACGCCCGGAACGAGTCCGTTGGCCTCATGGACCAACAAGTTGGATCCGGTGGCAAGGGCACACACCTGTTTAGACGCAGCCGTGTCGCACGAATACGTCAACGACGAGCCTGTCCGGCGTGCGTCGAAGCGCAGGGCCGTCGTGGGAAGAGGATGGACGGTTGGGGTGGCGGTAACTTGGAAGCGCCCGGTCGTGAGCACGGGAGTATTCGGTTCCATGACCACGGGGTACCACACACATTCCGGTACGCCCTCCCAGCCCGACGTGTCGAATACCGAGAACAGCCTCCGGGCGGCGTCGAGTGCATGGGCGGGGCCGTAGATCGGAATCGGCGCCCGCCGTCCCATCAGCCAAACCTTCTCGATGAACAACGGAAAGCCCGCAATGTGATCGGGGTGGGCATGCGTCAGGTAGAGGGCGCGTACGTCGTCGGCGTACAGACCGGCCTGTAGCATGCGTTGCACCACATCGCCTCCGCAATCGATGACGTGCACCTCCGGGCCATCCTCGACAGCAAGCATGGTGACGGTGCGATCGGGCGACGAAACCGCCGCGCCAGTGCCAAGAAGGTGCAGCGTGGGCATGAGCGTGAACAGCACGGGAGGAAAATTGGAGCGCCAAGATAGGGGGAAGGCCACTTCCGCTGTGGGGCGCGTCACAGCTTGGGTACGAAGGAGCAAGGACCTTCGTTTTTTCTTCGCATCCCGAGCAACTTTCAGATGGGCTGCGTGTCCCCCCACCATCTGCGTCGACCGCATCGTCCGTGCGTCGTCTCGTCACCTGCCTCTGCTGCCGTGCCTGCCTATTCGGACCCTCCCAAACGTACGCCTCCACCCGTCTTCGAGGATCGCGCGCTCATCGAGGCGTTTCAGCGGGGTGACGAGTTTGCCTTCGTGAGCCTCTACAATCGCTACAAAGCCCCAGTGTTTGGGTTCTGCGCAAAGCTTCTGCTCGACCGGGAGGCTGCCGAAGACGTGATGCAGGAGTCCTTTCTCCGCGTGTACGAGAATCGCGACCGGCTCCTCAACGCCGGCGCTTTTCGGTCGTGGCTCTTCACGATTGCCCGCAACCAATGCCTCAACCACCTCCGTACACGCGGGCGGACGCGGCCTTTCCCTGAGCACGCGCCTGAGCCGCCGGCTCCGAGCCGCGAGACGCCGTTTCGCCACCTGCTCAAAGCGGAGCAGGTCGACCTCGTTAATCGGTTCTTAGGCGAGCTGTCGCCCGAATACCGTGAGGTGATCGTGCTTCGCGAGTACCAAAATCTGTCGTACGACGAAATCGCTGCCGTCACGCGAAACACCGTGTCGTCCGTGAAAAGCCGCCTCTTTAAGGCGCGCCGCAAGCTCGGCCAGTTCCTCCAGCCTTGGATCGAACCAGGGCCAACTCCGGTGCGACCCACTACTTCTAACTCCGCCTCCGCATGACCAACCAGTCCCTTCCGGCAGGCCACAACCACTACGAGGCGCTTCTCGATCTCTACGTGGACGGCGAGTTGCCCTTTGCCGACCAGCCGGCGTTGTTCGCGCACCTCGCCGAATGCGCAACGTGCCGTGCGCAGTTCAACGCACTCATGGCGTTTCGCGTCGCGGCGCGCCAAGACTACCTTCCTGTCACCCCCTCGATGGATGCAGCGTTCTTTGCGCGTCTCGATCAAGCCAAGCGGGCGCGGCCCCATCCGCCGGGTGCTCGTGCAGAGGATCGCCAGCCCTTTCGTAGCCTAAAGCGACGTGTCTCCGTCCGCACTGCCCTGCTTCTCTCGCTGGTACTCTTCGCTGTGGGCCTTCTCTCAGCGCGGCCTTCCGACCCAGAGCCGCCGGTGGTGCCTGTGCGCGTTGCCGATATGCCTGAGGCTGCGCAGGCGCTCTACGTGATCTACCCGGGAATTACGGTCGAGGACGAGCGGGACGAGGATGAGGCAGAATAGCGTCGGTGCCTCCGCGGTTAAGCCGCCTACTGCTTCAGGATTTGTCTGGAGGCAGGTTCAGGATCCTGCCATCGCTGACAAGAGGTAGGTTTGGTTGGCATCGATGTAGTTGAAGTAAAGAGTTCAGCACGAACTGCGACACCGCAGGTCCTAGCCCTACGGACAGCTAGTGCACACTCAAGGCGTCGTCTGCGCGTTCGGCTT
>JBCCLD010000166.1:0-9980 GCA_039027055.1 Bacteroidota bacterium | reverse complement strand
TCGCCCATCATCGACGCGCTCAAGCGGGCCGCCGAGAACGGCAAGCTCGTCGCCGCGCTCGTGGAACTGAAGGCGCGCTTCGACGAGGAGAACAACATCGAGTGGGCGCAGCAGCTCGAAAAGGCCGGCGTGCACGTCACCTACGGCCTCGTCGGGCTGAAGACGCACACCAAGACGACGCTCGTCATCCGCGAGGAGGAGGACGGCCTGCGCACCTACTGCCACATCGGCACGGGCAACTACAACCCGAAGACGGCGCGGCTCTACACCGACCTCGGCCTACTCACCTGCGACCCCGTCATCGGGCGCGACCTCGTGAGCCTCTTCCACGTCCTGACGGGCTATGCCTACGAGCAGGAGTACGAACGCCTGCTGATCGCGCCCCGCGCGATGCGGCCGACGTTCTACGCGCTCATCGACCGCGAGATCGAGCTGGCGCGCGCGGGCAAGCGCGGGCGCATCGTGGCGAAGATGAACGCGCTGGACGACGTGGGTATGATCCAGAAGCTCTACGCGGCCAGCCAGGTGGGCGTCGAGATTGACCTGATCGTGCGCGGCCACTGCCGCTTACGCCCGGGCGTACCCGGCGTCTCGGACAACATCCGGCTCTGCTCGATCCTCGGGCGCTTCCTGGAGCACAGCCGCATCTACTACTTCCACAACGACGGCCAGCCCGAACTCTTCACCGGCTCCGCGGACTGGCAGCGCCGCAACCTCGACGACCGCGTCGAGGCCATCGCGCCCGTGCTCGACCCGCGCCTCCAGGGGCGGCTTGTGAGCATCCTCAAGTGCTGCCTTCAGGACAACCGGCTCGCCTGGGACCTCCGGCCCGATGGCTTCTACGTCCAGCGGTTCCCCGCCGAGGGCGAGCCGACCCGCGCGCTCCACGACCGGCTCATGCAGCGCGCCCTCGACCGCCGTCAGGAAGACGACGCCACCTGGGTGCTGTAGTACCTCCGGTCGCGCTGACGCACCGTCGCGCTGACGCACCGTCGCGCTGACGCACCGTCGCGCTGACGCACCGTCGCGCTGACGCACCGTCGCGCTACGGCTTGGGCGTGCAGAAACGTGTGGACGAGAACAGCCCTACCTACATGTGCGCCCTCGCTCCCTTGCTCAGCACGATGAGTGGGGGCAAGACGTCCCGGCACCGCTCACGCCGCGATGGCAATGGCACGGTCGCATAGCGCTGCCTCGGCTGGGTCGTTGGTCGCCACGATGACGAGCGTGCCCGCCGCTTGCTGCGCGGCCACGAGGTCTCGGATGAGCCTGCGGCCCTCGGCGTCGAGCGTCGCGCCCGGCTCGTCGAGGAGCAGCACGGGCGGCGCGGTGAGGAGCGCCGTGGCCAGCCGGAGCCGCTGCTGCATGCCGGAGGAGAACGTACCGACCCGGTCGTCGGCGCGTGGGCCGAGTCCGACCTGGTCGAGGAGCGGCACGATGGGCGCGCCGCGCAGCCCCCGGGCGTCGGCGAGGAACGCGAGCGTCTCGCGGGCGCTGTAGCCGTCGTAGAGGCCGAGGTAGGGGCCGGCCAGTCCGACGCGGCGCGGGCGCAGAGCCACGGGCACCTCGACCCCCACGACGGTGAGCCTGACGGTGCCCCGTACGGGCGTGATGACTCCCGCCAGGATCTTCAGCAGCGTAGACTTGCCAGAGCCGTTCGCTCCGGTCACCGCGAGCGACGCGCCGCCGCCCGCCTCGAACGATAGCGCGCGGAAGAGCACGCGCCGCCCGTAGCGCATCGCGAGAGAGTCAGCGTGGAGGTGGACCGGGGCAGGCATCGGCGTCGAAGGTGAAGCGCGAAAGCTACGGCCAGCTTCGAGCAGACGGGGAAACCGCACGGGGAAACCGCACGGGGCGCGCGGGGTAGGGCGACCATGCCCCGACTGTGTCTCCTGATTCTGCTCCTCCCGATGGCTGCCACCGCGCAGCCAGTCGGGGCGGTGGCGCGCCTGGTGCCCGTCGACGGCAGCGGGGTCACGGGCCAGGTCATCGCGCAGCGCGTCGGCGCAGGGACGCGGCTCCTCGCGCGCGTCGATGGCCTCGCACCGGGCGCGTATGGCTTCCACGTAGTCGATGCCACCGCGTGCGACGCCGTGCCGGGCGCGCCGACGTTCGACACGCAGGACCGCCCGCACGGCGGACCGCTCGCGCCGTACGCTCTGCGGCGCCCCGGTGACCTCGGCAACCTCCGCATCCGCCACCGCGACCCCGTCGGGCGCTATGACCGCATCGTGCCCGACCTGCCGTTCGAGCGCGCGCTCGGCCTCGCCATCGTGGTCCGCGCCAACTTGGACGACCTCCACACGCAGCCGCTCGGCAATGCCGGTCCTGCCGTCGCGTGTGGCCTGATCGAGGGGGAGTGATGCGCGTCCGATCGCTGGGCCTCGCCATGTTGCTGCCGCTGCTCGCCGCGTGCGTCGAGACGGCCACGACGGACGAGACGGGAGCCACGGATGGTGTCTCGGAGGTCCAACTCGCAGCGGCGCTCGACTCGCTCGACGCCGCCATGCGAGCGCGGCACGCCGCGCTGGAGCGCATCCGCCCGCTCGACAACGAGGAGGAGCGCCGCCTGATGTTCAGGCCCTACCGGCCGACCTACAGCGCCCATGTGGCCGCAGGGCGACGCCTCGGCATCGCCCCGATCTCGTCCGACGCGGAGCTTCAGCGTCACATCGGAACAGGGCGCCTTGTGCCGCTCGTGGACACGGAGCACTACACGGTCGTCGTGCTCGAACACTCCACGCCGTTCGTCACCCCCGCCACGGTGGAAGCGCTCGCCGAGGTGGGCCGCCGCTTCCAGGCGCGGCTCGCCGAGTCGGGGCTGCCGCCCTTCCGCTACGCGATCTCGTCGGCCCTGCGCACCGGCGCGAGCCAAGCCGACCTCCGTAGGGTAAACCGCAACGCGGCCCCGGGTACGTCGAGCCACGAATACGGCACCTGCGTCGATCTGGTCTACACGCGCTACTTCTACCACCCAACCGAGCCAGACAGCGCCGCGACGCCGCTCGACGCATTCGTGCACCGCGCCCGCGAGCGCGAGACGGCGCTGCTGACCGGCGCGTACTGGGATCACCTCTCGGGACTGATGGGACGCGTCCTCGCCGAGATGCAGGCGGAGGGCACGTGGCACGTGCTGCTGGAGCAGCAGCAGCCGGTCTACCACATCACGCTCAACCAGCCGCTGTGAAGAGTGAGGCCCGCCATCAAGACGACAGCGGGCCTCGTGAGACCGAAGCGATACGGGTTTAGGCAGCCACTACCGGGTCCGCTAGCGGCGGCAGCGACGCTTCGAGGCGGGCGCGGCGTGGTTCGTACTGGGCCGGCAGCTTGAGCGCGGTGCCCAACGTCGCCAGGTCCTCGTCGATGAGGAAGCCCGGCGGGTCGGTGGCGACCTCGAAGAGCACGCCGCTCGGCTCGCGGAAGTAGATCGAGCGGAAGTAGTTGCGGTCTTGCACGGTCGTGACGCCAAGGCCGAGGCTCATCAGCTGCTCGCGGACGGTCGCCTGCGTCTCGTCGTCCGGCGTGCGGAAGGCGATGTGGTGCGTCGTGCCGTGGCCGGAGCGTCCGCGCGGGGTCACCCGGTCCGGCGTGAGCAGGTCGATGTGGACGGCCCCCTCGCCCGCGACGGTGAAGCGCGTGCGGCGGCCCTCCGTCGCGCCCTCAGCGTAGCCGAACACGTCGGTCAGGACCTGCGCGGTGTCGGCGGGCCGGTCGACGAGCAGCGTCACGCTGTGGAAGCGGCGGATGGCCGACCCGGTGTCGATGGGGCCGTCGGTCCAGACGCGCTCGGCCTCGTTGGCCTCGGCGGTCAGGCCGACCGTCTCGACGAGCTCGAAGGGCATGCCGTCGGCGTCGCGGAAGGCGAGCACGCGCTGGCCGAAGCGCTCCGTCGGCGCGTCGAAGTCTACCGACCCGATAGAGCCGAGGTCAGCGAAGCGGTCCATCCACGCCTCGACGGCACCGGTGGGCACAGCAAAGGCCGTCGCAATCGACTCGCCCACGCCGAACTGGCCAGCGGCGGCCATCGGGAACGGAAAGAAGGTGAGGATCGAGCCGGGCGAACCGACCCGGTCGCCGTAGTAGAGGTGGTAGACGTCGGGCGCGTCGAAGTTGACGGTGCGCTTGACGAGCCGGAGGCCGAGCGTGCCGACGTGGAAGTCGACATTGCGCTGGGGCGGACCGGCGAGAGCGGTGACGTGGTGGAGGCCTGTGATTGGCGTTGACATAGCGAACGGGGGCTATTTCGGAGGATTTATTCGTTATAACAAATAAATGAACTGAGGTTCCCGCACGCCTCATGCAGCGCGCGCCCGGTCCCGCATCAGCGCCGCCAGCGCCGTCGTCTGGCTCCGCAGCCGCTCCGTCACGAGCGCGAGCATCCGCCGTCGTACCTCGGCGCGGTGTTGGAGAAAGAACGCGAACTCCGCCTCCGTGCACAGCCCTGCCACAAAGCCGTAGAGCGTGCGCTTGAACCGCGCGTCCTGCCGCAGCATCCGCACGAGCCGGTCCTCCTGGTCGGCCGGATCAAAGCCGGGGAAGCCCGGCGTGGTGCGCCCGAGGTGGTCGGCGACGAGCGCGAGCAGCAGCCGGTTCTGGAGCTTCAGCAGGGGCCGGAGCGTGTGCGTCTGGAACGCTTCCAGGTCGCCAGGAAGCGGGATGCCGGGGGAAGCCTCGGCGTAGCGGGCCTCGGCAGGGAGGCTGGGACGCAGCGCAAGGAGGGCTACGTCGCGTTCGGACAACGGAGAGGGAAGCGCAGGCATCGTGGGCGAAGTCAGGGCGAAGAGCAGGAGCGGGTCGGAACCGCATAGGAGGTGCCCCGTGCCGACGCCCGCACGGCGGGGAAGGATTCCCTCGCCGTCCTCCCCCCAGTCATTTCGCACCCCCGCATTCAGCACAGCACCCCGTTGTTCATGCCTACTGCTGCCACCGGCCAGACCGTCCGCATCCACTACACCGGCACCCTCGCCGACGGCACCGAGTTCGACTCGTCCGAGGGCCGCGCGCCGCTCGAATTCACGCTCGGGAGCGGCCAGGTCATCCCCGGCTTCGACGTCGCCGTGACCGGGATGGAGGTCGGCGCGACCAAGACTGTCACGATCCCGGCTGCGCAGGCCTACGGCGAGCCGCGCCCCGAGATGGTGCTGGAAGTCGGCCACGACCAGTTCCCGGCGGGCGTCGTCCCCGAGATTGGGCAGGAGCTGCACCTCCAGACGCCCGAGGGCCAGCACGTCCCCGTCCGTGTCGCCGAAGTCGGCGGCGACACCGTCACGCTCGACGCCAACCACCCGCTCGCGGGTGAAGACCTCACGTTCGCGCTCGAACTCGTCGAGATCGTGTAGGACCAGCACTGGAACGACGCGCGCGATTCGTCGCGGCCCCGTGGGCCGGTCCTGGGTGTGGATGAGTCCGTGTGAGAACGTGTGAAGGGGCCCCTCTTCGACCCCTCGCTTACACGTCCACCCCGTCAACCGCCAACCCCGCGAGCGGACTGGGCACAACCTTTCCGCCCAGGCGCTGAACAAACGCCCGGGTCGAACGGTTTGACGCCGACTCACCCCATCGGCTTCACCACCTTCGCGTCGTCATGGGCGGCTCGCTCCGCGTCGGCCGGTTCGTCGGCATCGACGTCTTCCTGCACTGGACGTTCCTGCTGCTCATCGCGGGCGCGTTCGTCTACTACGTCCTCAGCGGCAACGACCTAGCCACGGCGCTGGCAGGCGTTGGGCTGATCCTCGCCGTGTTCGGCTGCGTCGTGCTGCACGAGTACGGCCACGCGCTCGCCGCGCGCCGCTACGGCGTGCCGACGCGCGACATCACGCTCTACCCGATCGGCGGCGTGGCACGCCTGGAGCGTATCCCGGAGAAGCCCCGGCAAGAACTCGTCGTCGCGCTCGCGGGCCCCTTCGTCAACCTCGTCGTCGCGGGGCTCATCGCGGGAGGCTACCTCGTCACGCGCGGCAGCCTGCCCGCGTTCAACGAGTTCGGTGGCCTCGCGGCTCCGGCGGACTACTTCCTGCCGAGCCTCATGTGGATCAACGTGGCGCTGCTCGTCTTCAACCTGCTCCCGGCCTTCCCCATGGACGGCGGACGCGTGCTCCGCGCGCTCCTCGCGCTCAAGCTCGACTACCCGCGCGCCACGCAGATCGCCGCCAGCGTCGGGCAGGGGATGGCGATCCTCTTCGGCTTCTTTGGGTTGATCCAGTTCAACCCGTTCCTGCTCTTCATCGCGCTCTTCGTCTACCTCGGCGCGCAGCAGGAATCGAGCGCCACGCAGCTCCGCGTCGCCACGCGCGGCGTGCACGTCCGCCAGGCGATGGTGACCAACTACCATGACCTCCACCCGTGGCAGACGCTTCAGGACGCCGTCGACCTGCTGCTGGCCGTCTCGGAGCAGGACTTCCCCGTCATCCAGGACGGGCAGATGGTCGGTGTGCTGACGAGAAAGCGGCTGGTGCAGGCCCTCTCCGAGCAGACGATGCAGACGCGCGTTCAGCAGGTGATGCTTCCCGCGCCGCCGCCCGTCAACGCGGGCAACATGCTCGATCAGGCGCTCGAACGCCTCCAGGCCGCCGACGTCTCGATGGTGCCCGTCGTCGACCAGGAGGGTACGCTTGTGGGGCTGCTCACGCTCGAAAACGTCGGCGAGATGATGATGCTCGCCTCGGCGCTGAAGCAACGCACGGGCACGTCGCCCTCACTGGAGACGCTCGCGGAGGAGCGGTAGGGCTGGTACTTCGAACAGAGGCACGCCGACTTGTCCCTGTGCGGTTATTTTGACAGGCACCTCCGCCGCTTCGCCACCGCCGCTTCGCCACCGCCGCTTCGTCTCTGCCGCCGATGCCCGTCCTCGCGCCCGATCACGCCGCCGTCGCGGCCTACTACGCCGAACTCGACCGCTATGCCGCCGTCGGGGCCGCGCACGAGCAGGCCGTCAAGTCGGCGTTCCACGCGATCCTCCAGACGGCGGCGAGCGCCTTCGACCCGGACGGCGGCTGGACGCTCGTGCCCGAGTTCTCGGCCAAGACCAAGGGCGGGCGTGCGGTGCGCTACGACGGCGCGCTGCGCGACACCTTCCGCTACACCCTCGGCTTCTGGGAGGCCAAGGACTCCGCCGACGACCTCGACCGCGAGATCCAGCGCAAGATCGAGCGCGGCTACAGCCTGCGGAACACCCTCTTCCAGGCCCCCCAGCGCGCCGTGCTCTACCAGGACGGCCGCGTCACCCTCGACGCCGACCTCACCGCGCCGCGCCGCCTCGTGGAGGTGCTCGACCTCTTCCTCGGCTACCAGGCCCCGCAGATCGCCGAGTTTCGGCAGGCCGTGGCCGAGTTCAAGGCGGTCATCCCCGACCTCGCCGCGGGGCTGCTCGACAAGATCCAGACCGCCCAGCGCACCGACCCCGCCTTCCGCGCCGCCTTCGAGGGCTTCGTGGCGACCGTCCGCGAGGCCGTCAACCCGAACGTCGCGCCGCAGGCCGTCCAGGAGATGCTCATCCAGCACCTCCTCACCGAGCGCGTCGTGCGCACCGTCTTCGGCAACCGCGACTTCGCCCGCCGCAACGCCATCGCCCGCGAGATCGAGACCGTCATCGACGCGCTCACGGCCCGCCACATGAGCCGCGAGGACTTCCTCGGCCGCCTCGACCGCTTCTACCGCGCCATCGAGGAGACCGCCACCGGCATCGCCGACTTCGCCGAGAAGCAGGACTTCCTCAACACCGTCTACGAGCAGTTCTTCCAGGGCTTCTCCGACCGCGTCGCCGACACCCACGGCATCGTCTACACGCCGCAGCCGCTCGTGGACTTCATGGTCCGCTCCGTGGACGCGCTCCTCGACCGCCACTTCGGGCAGCGCCTCGCCGACGTGGGCGTCCACGTCCTCGACCCGTTCGTGGGCACCGGCAACTTCCTCGTGCGCGTGATGGAGGAGATCCCCGCCCCCGCGCTCCCGCCGAAATACGGCGTGGGCGGCCAGCCCGGCGAGCTCCACGCCAACGAGGTGATGCTGCTGCCCTACTACGTGGCGAGCCTCAACATCGAGCACGCCTATCGCGAGAAGGTTGGGAGCTACGCGCCCTTCGAGGGCATCGTGCTCGTGGACACGTTCGAGATGATCGAGGGTAAGACGCTCGGCATGTTTTCGGCGGAGAACTCCGAGCGCGCCCAGCGCCAGCGCAACGCCCCGATCAAGGTCATCCTCGGCAACCCGCCCTACAACGCCCATCAGGTCAACGCGAACGACGCTAATCAGAACCGGAAGTACAAGTACCTCGACCAGCGCGTCTCAGACACGTATGCGCAGGCGAGTAGCGCCACGCTGCGCAACTCGCTCGCCGATCCCTACGTGAAGGCGTTTCGTTGGGCGGCCGACCGCCTGGGCGACCAGGGCGTGGTGGCCTACGTGACCAACAGCAGCTTTGTGGACAAGCTCGCCTTCGACGGGATGCGGAAGCACCTTGCGGCTGAGTTCGACGAGGTGTGGGTCGTAGATCTCGGGGGCGACATCGTTTCAAACCCGCGACTTTCAGGTACGACACACAATGTCTTTGGTATCAAGGTGGGCGTAGCGATCACGTTCCTGGTGAGGACGCGCGGTAAGGGCATCCGCCCACGCAAAGGCCACGCGACGATCCATTACGCCGAGGCTGGGGCCGACTGGAAGCGACAGCGGAAATACGACTGGTTGGAGAAGGCCACGAACCTCGACGGGTTGGACTGGCGCGTGCTCACGCCAAACCGCAAGAACCGCTGGCTGGTGAGCGGTACGGAGGCCGAGTTCGATGAATATCTCCCGCTATGCAGCAAGGCTGAGAAGGCCAGCGAAGCCGAGAACGAGACGACGATTCTGGACGAGTATTGCCCGGGCGTTAACACGAGCCGCGACGCATGGGTCTACGACTTTGAGCGCGATCAACTCGCTGAGCGCGTTGAGCAGTTCGTGGATACCTACAACGCTGCTGTGGTGAAGTGGCAGCGTAAAGGCGGGACCGCGAAGAGAGTCGAGGATGTGGTCACGCGAGATGACACCAAGATTAAATGGAGTCGCGATCTGCTGAAGCGCCACCTCAAATCCGGTCGGTACGGTGATTTTGACGATGCCAGCATTCGGCGTGCGATGTACCGTCCGTACATGGCAAAGTGGTTGTACTACGATGATCTGCTGATCGATAGTGCAGGGCTTTGGGGGGAATATTTCCCGTCTGAGGATTCAGACAACCGCGTAATAGTCTTTACGACGAAAGGCTCGCAGAAGCCGTTCATGGCGCTGATGGTCGATCAGGTTGCCGACTACCATGTCGTCGGGGCCGGTGCGGGTGCACAGTGTCTCCCGTTCTACCTCTACCGCGAGGACGGCACGCGCGAGGAGAACCTCACCGACTGGGCGCTGGGGCAGTTCCGCGCCCGCTACGCCGACGCCGCGATCACGAAGCGCGACGTGTTCCACTACGTCTACGCCGTGCTGCACCACCCGGCCTACCGCGCGCGCTACGCCGCCGACCTCAAGCGTAGCCTCCCGCGCATCCCGTACGCCTCCACTGTTGCCGAGGGCGGTCCGGGCTTCCGGCCGTTCGCCGAGGCGGGCCGCGCCCACGCCGCGCTGCACGTCGGCTACGAGGCCGCCGCCCCGTACCCGCTCGCGCTCGCCCACGCCGAGGGCACGCCGCTCACCTACCGCGTCGAGAAGATGCGGCTCGACGAGGTCGCCGGGACGCTGCGCCTCAACGCCAGCCTCACGCTCACCGGCGTCCCCGAGGCCGCGCACCGCTACCGCCTCGGCAACCGCTCCGCGCTCGGCTGGCTCGTGGACCAACTGCGCGTCAAGACCGACAAGCGCTCCGGCATCACGCACGACCCCAACGCCGCCTTCGACGGCGACGCGCTCGTGGACCTCGTCCGCCGCGTCACCACGGTCAGCGTCGAGACGGTGCAGATCGTGGAGGCCCTGCCCCCGCTCGGGCTACCCGGCGAGGACGAGCATGC
>JBCCLD010000165.1:0-10019 GCA_039027055.1 Bacteroidota bacterium | reverse complement strand
CTCGTCGCTGGCCTCCAGGGCTCGGGCAAGACGACTTTCTGCGGCAAGCTCGCCAAGCACCTCAAGGGCGAGGGCCGCAACCCGATGATCGCCGCCGCCGACGTCTACCGGCCAGCCGCCGTCGATCAGGTCGAGACCTTGGCCAAGCAGATCGGCGTCCCCGTCTACGCGGTCCGCGACGAGAGCGGCACGCCCGTCAACGACGCCGTCCGCGTCGCCAAAGAGGCCGCTGCCGAGGCGCGTCGCCTGGGCCGCGACACGCTCATCATCGACACGGCAGGCCGCCTGCACGTGGACGAGCAGATGATGCAGGAGGTCGCCGACATCCGCGCCGCCGTCGACCCGGACGAGATCCTCTTCGTCGTCGACGCGATGACGGGCCAGGACGCGGTCAACACGGCGAAGGCGTTCAACGACCGCCTCAACTTCGACGGCGTCGTGCTCACCAAGCTCGACGGCGACACGCGCGGCGGCGCGGCGCTCTCGATCCGCACCGTCGTCCAGAAGCCGATCAAGTTCGCCTCGACGGGCGAGAAGCTCGACGCGCTCACCGAGTTCTACCCCGACCGCATGGCCCAGCGCATCCTCGGGATGGGCGACGTGGTCACGTTCGTGGAGAAGGCGCAGGAGCAGTTCGACGAGGAGGAAGCGAAAAAGCTCGAAGAGAAGATCCGCAAGCAGACCTTCGACCTGGAGGACTTCTACGACCAGCTGCAGCGCATCAAGAAGATGGGGTCGCTCAAAGACCTCCTCGGCATGATCCCGGGCGTCGGCAAGCAGATCAAAGACCTCGACGTGGACGACGACGCCTTCAAGCACATCGAGGCGCTCATCCAGTCGATGACGCATGAGGAGCGCCGCAAGCCCGAGCTCATCAACGGCAGCCGCCGCCTGCGCATCGCCAAGGGCGCGGGGCTGCAGGTGCAGGACGTGAACCAGCTCCTGAAGCAGTTCCGCGAGATGCGCAAGATGATGAAGACCATGACCAAGCTCTCCGGCAAGGGCCGGGCCGCCAACCTCCAGCAACTCATGGGCGGGCGGCGCTAGCGCGCTGCTGTCGCAGGTCGCGGGTCGAGGGTCCAGGGTCGGTCAGTCCGGTCCCACACCACCTCGACGTGCGGTTCTGCGAGACCCACGACTTTTGACCCACGACCCACGACAAACAAAACACCATGGCCGTCAAACTCCGACTCCGCCGCATGGGGCGCACCAAGCGCCCGCTCTACGCCATCGTCGCCGCCGACACGCGCGCGCCGCGCGATGGCAAGTACATCGAAGACCTGGGGCGCTACGAGCCCATCAAGGAGCCTGCTGAGGTGGCACTCAAGTCCGACCGCATCATGTACTGGCTGCAGCAAGGCGCGCAGCCGTCCGACACCGTCCGCTCGTTGCTCTCGAAGGAGGGCATCATGCTCCGGCTGCACCTCACCCGCAAGGGCAAGGACGCCGAGGAGATCGAGCAGGCCGTGGCCGCGCACCGCGAGCGCATCGCCAGCAAGCCGGGCGCGATGAAGAAGACCAAGGACGAGCGCCGCCGCGAGGCCCTCGACGCGGAGCGCAAGCGCGCCGCCGAGGAGCGCGAGCGTCTGGAGAAGGAGCGCAAGGAGCGCGAGGCCGAACTGGAGCGCCAGCGCCAGGAGGAAGAGGCCGCCGCCCGCGCCGAGGCCGAAGCCAAGGCTGCCGAAGAAGCCGCCGCGAAGGCCGAAGCGGAAGCCGCTGCTGCTGCGGAAGCCGCTGCTACTGCGGAAGCCGCTGCTGCTGCGGAAGCTCCGGCTGCCGAAGAAGCGCCGGCCGAAGAAGCGCCGGCTGCAGAAGCGCCAGCTGCAGAAGCGCCCGCCGCTGAAGAGGCCCCTGCCGAAGAGGCCGCTCCTGAAGCGGAGGCTCCGGCTACCGAAGCCGCTCCGGCTGAAGAAGCCCCGGCTGCAGAAGAGGCTCCCGCTGAGGAGGCCAAGGGCGACGACCTTACGAAGGTCTACGGCATCGGCAAGGTGTTCGCCACCGCCCTCGAAGGCGCTGGCATCACGACGTTCGCGCAGCTCGCCGAGCAGTCGGTCGAGCAGCTCCGCGGCATCATCGCCGAGGGCAGCGACGCCAGCGACGCCGCCGCCAACGAGGAGACGTGGGCCAAACAAGCCGGCTTCCTTGCCGCAGGCGACAAGGATGGCTTCAATGCCTATGTGGACGAGCTCCGCGCTGAGAAGTAGGCGTCTTGCCTAGATCTGTGAGGCTCCGGGTGGCATCGGTTCGCCCGGAGCCTTCTTGTTTGCAATCTCCTGCACCATCATGTCTGTCGATCCCGATGCTTTGCTACTCGTGGGCCGCTGCGGCCGTGCTCACGGCGTGAAGGGCGAAGTCAAGGTCTTTCCCGAAACCGACGACCCGCAGCGCTTCGACCTGCTCGACCGCGTCTTCCTCGGCAAGTCGGTGCGCAACGTCAGCGAGGCCGCCGTCGAGAGCGTGCGCTTTCAGGTCGGCAAGGGCGGGCGCGTGACGGTACTCGTGAAGCTCGACCTCGTGCCGACCCGCGAGGACGCCGTGCGCGTGCGCCACCTCAACGTCTACGCCCACCAGGACGACCTCCCCGCTCCTGAGGACGGCGAGATCCTGATCCACCAGCTGATCGGCCTCGCCGTGCACGACGCGAACGACGACACCGTCTACGGCACCGTCCGCGACGTGCTCGAAGGAGCGGCCCACCTGCTCCTCATCGTCGACCGCGACGGTGCGCCCGACGTGCTCGTCCCCGACGTGGACGCCATCGTCCTCGACGTGGACCTCGACGCAGGCACTATCACCATCGACCCGCCCGAAGGCCTGTTCGACTAGGGCGTGTGGACATTCGATCTGATCGGCGCTCACGGCCCCCATTCGGCGCTCGCTGCGTTCTGTTCGTCGCCCGATCCTCCGGGATCGCGCTCCTCACACGCCTTGCGAGCCCGCAAACGGTGTCTCGTGACCGCCTGACCCCCTGATTGTCCACACGCCCTAGTGCACACTCAAGGCGTTTAGTTCTCTCCATGCTCCCTCTTGTAGGCAGTTCTCCTCAAGCGCGTCCGCCCTGAGCAAAGAAGGCGCGGAGTTCGGCGAGCGTTCCAGGCTCAGCGGGCGTGTCGCGCACCACACGCCCGTCGGCCATCACGAGGACGCGCGCGCAGACGTCCACGACGTGGTCGAGGTCGTGGCTCGACACGAGGACCGTGGCCCCACGTTCGCGCTCGGCACGGAGGAGGCCTTCGAGGTGAATGCGGGCACCCGGGTCGAGGTTGGCAAACGGTTCGTCGAGCACCAGCAAATCAGGACGGCTCAGCAATGACGCGACGATGCCGACCTTGCCTGCGTTGCCAAGCGACAGGTCGCGCACGAGAGCACCCGGCTTGGCTATAGTCGGGCCGAGGAAGTCCGCATAGGCCGCCGCGCGACGATCCGACTCAACGGCGCTCAAGCCATAGCTCCCCCCGACGAGCCGGAAGAGTTCGCCGGGACGCAGGTAGCCGATTAGGAAGCTCGGGTCGAGAAACGCGCTCACCCGTGGCTTCCACGCCGTCGTCTGGCTCACCACAAGCCCGTCGAGCGCGACGGATCCCGCGGTGGGCCGGATGAGGTCGAGCACGAGGCGCAGCAGCGTCGTCTTGCCTGCTCCGTTGTTGCCGACGAGTCCTACGGCTTCGCCAGGCGAGACGGTGAGGCGGTCGAGCCACAGCGCCTCGGTCGTGCCGTAGCGTTTGCGGAGGCCCGTCGCGACGACCTCGACGCCGCACGCTGCCGGGGCGGGAGTAGCCTTGGTCTCTGCCGCCGCTCCGCGCAGCTCGGCAAGCGCGTACGTCACAGGTTCTGGTCGCGCCTGAGCTTCAGTGACGATCCGGTTTGAAGGCGGTGTGTTCGGCATGAGGTTTGGCTCGAGGGCAGGCATCAGAGGACGGAACGAAAGCGGTGGGCGACGGCGTAGCGCTGCTGCGTGACACGCGTCTCAATGCCGCGCAACCAGAACGGAAGGCACACCACGCCGACCGCGCCGAGCCCCCCCATCACCAGAAGACCCACTTCAGGGCCAAAGAGCACGTACGGGGCCACCCCAATGCCGCTGGCGACGGCAAGGACGACCTGGGGCAGCAGCGCATGGACGCGCGGGCTGTTCATGAACGGGTCGTCCACGTCGATCGGCTTCGGGGCCAGCGTCGAGCCGACGACGGCGGCGGGGGCGAAGACGCCGGCACCGAAGAGCACCGCACACGCCAGCGGGCCGAGCATACCGGGGTCCACGACGAGCGCTGGCAGCGCCACCAACGCGCCCAGCACCAGCACCGACCCGACGCCAAGCGCGAGCTTCGCCCCGACGAACGCCTGGAGCGCGCCGGGGAGCGTAAGGAGCCGGTCGTAGTGCCCGCTGGCGAACGGCAGCGCGAACTGCCCCGCCGAGATGGCGACGGTGGCCGTTGCGAAGAGCATCATCGGCGCGGTGGGGGCGCTGACGATGAACACGGAAGCCGCAAGCGCCGCCGTCATGGCGATGGCGTTGAGCAGGATGCCGCGCGGAAACCGGGTGCGCCGCACGAGCCGCCATTCGAGGTCGAGGAACGCGCGGATGCCAGGACGCTCAAACCCGCGAACCGGAGCCACCGCCTTCTCACCGTGCTTCCTCATCGACGGGTCCAGGTAGAGCGCAGCCTTGAGGGTTCGATACGCGTAGCCGTTCAACAGCACGGCCAGGATCAGCATCAGGGCGCCAGTCATGAGCGCGTTTGGGCCGAGCAACCCGCCCAGTCCTAGTTGCGCGACGGACATCGCCGCGAGCGCGCTGCCGACCACCGCCACGGTCTCGCGCGGAGCCGTGCCGAGGCGCGTTTTCCACACCACGACAGTTCCGTGGGAGACGGCGACACACGCTGCCATGCCAAGCGCAAACACCAGCGCTGCCTCGTCCCCCTCAGCACCACGCACCGTACGCAACGCAAATGGGATGACGAAGGCGACGGGCGCGACGTTGAACACGGTCAACGCCGTACGGATCGTCACCGCGCGCGCTACCTTCGGGCGCGACACGGGCAACATCAGGAACGCCTCCACGCCACGCGTGGGAACGTCTTGGAAGAGAACGCGCCCCATCGTGAGCAGCACGAGCGCGGGCAATAGCGCCTGCTGCACCGCACGGAGCGCGGAGAGTTCTGGAACCCAGACCGACAGGGTATCTGGGATCAGGAACCCCAGTGCCGCTGCTGTCAGCACGGCGTAGGCAATGCCGAGTGCGCGCAGGCTCGCGAGGGCCACGCGGCCCGTGCGGAACGGGGCACGCCAGAACGCGAGCACTTGCAGACGCAGTAGGGTTCGAAACACGAAGGGTACCTGTTGGAACGACTGGGCTCTACTCGACGCCTACGAGTCCTGATATTGATCGTCTTTAGGCGTCGCTCTCCCCTGCTTCGAAAAACGTGCCGGGGCGCAGCTTTGGGGAGCGCGCTCCGTAGGGACTGCCCATGCTCGCTCTACCCCACCTCGCCCGCCCGCTCGAATTCTGTTTCATCGCCGCTCTTTTGGGCTCGACGGTAGGCTGCGAGTCTGGTGAGTCGCCCCTTGCCGTCGCGGACCTATCCCCGCACGAGGCCTACCAGGACGGTCTCATCATGGCTGGACTTGGCACTTCGCTGTTGGTGCAGCGCTGGCAAGATGCTGCTGACACGGCGCTGTACGTGGACGAGGCTGCACCCCTCCCCACATGGCAAGCGCCTGCATTCAATGCTGCAACGCCCGCCGCATGGAGCGCGCGCCTCAACCTCCGGCGGGGTGAGGTGCTCCGCCTGAATGTCGTGCCCGCCCTCGTCGCAGATTCTGCGCGCGTCTTTGCCGACCTCTTCTTCGTCCCGCCTACGGACACGCTGCCCATCACACAACGGCTGTGGTCCGATGTCGCCTGGACGTATGCGGACTCAACCGGGACGGTCCAGTCCGACACGCTCCGCTACGAGCGCCGGGTACGCCGCGACGAGACCGTGCTCCTGCGTATCCAGCCCGAGCTGCTCGCTACGGGAACCGTGAACGTGCGCTCGCGGACAGCGCCGTCGCTCGGCTTTCCGGTGGCGTCGGTCAACGAGCGTGCGATCCGAAGCCTCTGGGGCGCGCCCCGCGATGGAGGAGCGCGTCGCCACGAGGGCATCGACATCTTCGCGCCACGCGGGACCCCCGCCGTGGCGTCCGCGCCGGGACGTATCACACGAGTGCAAGAAACACCGCTTGGCGGGCGCGTGGTGTGGCTTCGCACACGGTACGGCTCGCTCTACTATGCACACCTCGATAGCCAACTCGTAAGCCGCGGTCAGCGCGTGCAGCCTGGCGACACGCTTGGGACCGTCGGCAACACGGGCAACGCGCGAACGACCCCGCCGCACTTGCACTTTGGCATCTACACGGGGCGAGGTGCCGTAGACCCCTATCCCTTCGTCGTTGGGCGTCGTGACGGCCCCCGCATCCGACCAGCAAACGCCACCGATTGACGACCAAGAAACGGGGGCACCTCGTTTGAGGGCCCCCGCTTGGCCAAGTAGCACCGGAGTGCTTAGTTGGTGCCTTCCGTCCCCGTGCGCGGCGCGACAGTGAACGGCTTGCGGGGCAGCTTCTCGTCCCGCTCCGCTGTATGGTAAGCGAAGGTGGCGATCAGGGCTGCCGCCTGCTCCAGATCGTCCTCGATGAGGTGGTCGTAGGTGTCCATGGAACCGTGCCAGGTCTGCTTGAAATAGGCGACACCGTCCTGGATGAACTGGAAGCCTGGCAGGCCAACGCCGTCGAAGGCTTGGTGGTCGGTACCGCCGGTGTTGGAGATCGTCAGCGTCTGCGCGCCGTCGTCGTCGAAGGCGTCGAGCCAGGCGCGGAAGAGGGGGCCGACGCCGTGGTTGCTCTGCTGGTAGACGCCGCGGATGCGGCCCGTGCCGTTGTCGAGGTTATAGTAGGCCGAGAAGTTGTCGTAGTCTGGCTTGAGGCCTACGACGGCGCGGCCTTCCATCTCGGCGAAGTGGTCGGCGACGTAGCCGCGGGAGCCGTAGAGGCCCTGCTCCTCGCCCGTCCAGAGCGCGATGCGGATCGTGCGGCGCGGGCCTTCGCCGCGCTGGTCGTAGTAGGCCTTGAGCAGACGCCCCACTTCCATCGCGACGGCGGTGCCGGAGCCGTTGTCCGTCGCGCCGGTGCCGCCGTGCCACGCGTCGATGTGCGCGCCGACCATCACGATCTCGTCGCCGATCTCGGGGTCGGTGCCCGGGATCTCGGCGATCACGTTGTGCTCGGTGAGGTCGTCGTCGTAGAATGTGGCCTCGAATTCGATGTCGAGGGAGACGTCCTGACCCGCGTCAACGAGGCGAAGGAGGCGGTTGTAGTGCTCGTCCAGGAGCACGAACTGCGGGACCGTCTCGGCACCGACGTCCCACGGGCTCGGGCGGTCGTACCACGCGGCGGTAGCCGGGGCCGGGACGCGCGCAGACATGACGCGGATGGAGCCGGTGCCGCCGAGGTTGGAGGGCTCCAGGATCGCAAGGGGGGCTTCGTTGAGGACGAACGCGAGCAGTTCGGCGCGGAAGCGGTAGCGAGCGAGCTGCTCAGCCGAATAGGTGCGCCCGCCGCCTGGACCGCCGCCTGCGTTGGCCATCTTGAGTAGCGCCTCAGCATCGCGGCGCACGGCGACCGGCTCGAAACCGATGGCGATGTCGCTGAGGCTGCCCATCAGGACCACCTTGCCTGCGAGCGTGCCGCGGTAGGCTTCCATCTCGTCGCGGTTCTCAGGGTTGAACACGATCACCTCGCCCTGCCCTTCCCCGAGGCTAGGGCTCCAGGCTTTGGGCAGCGCGAAGACAGGCATCGTCTGCGCGGCCACGTCGGGACCGGCGATGCGCGCCTGCATGGTGAAGTGCTCGATCTGCCAGCCGCGGCCGAACTCGCCCCACGGCTCCTGTTCGGCGTTGTAGCCCCACGACGCGAAACGGCCAGCGGCCCAATCGAGTGCGGCAGCCAATTCGGGGGAAGCCGTGAGGCGACCGCCGTGCATGTCGGTCAACCAGAGGGCGTGGTCCATGACCTGGCCACGCTCAGTGGCTTCGGTCTTGAAGAAGGAGACAGCAGTTGTGTCGATGGGCTCGGCGGTGCTACGGGCGGGCTGCGCGAGCATTGCTGGCGTCGCCACCAGCATGCCGAGAAGAAGCAAGCGGTACATAGGAGTAACAGAAAACGTCAGGGAGCGCGTGAAGGGTCGTGCCGCTGACGCCAGCACAACACCTGCCCAACGTACTGCAGGTCCGAGGGTTGCGGGGTCGCACCGAGCAAACAAGCCGGGCTCGGCACCGCGCAGGATCTGCTCCTGGTGTGTCGAGCCCGGCTTGCGTGGTGGCGATGCGGTCGTCTACTTCCGTGTGATCTCGATCTCGACGCGGCGGTTTGCCTGGCGGCCTTCCGCGGTGTCGTTCGAGCCAACCGGGTCGCTGTCGGCATGCCCGACCATCTCGATCTGACTGCGCGGGACCCCCTGGTAGACCAAGCGCTGCCAGACGCAGTGTGCGCGGAGCTGCGACAGCGTCATCGAGCCACGCGGGTTGGGCCCGGTGTAGGTCTCGCTCTCCGTCCCGTCGATGTGGCCGTGAATGGTGGCCCGGACGTTGGGGAACCGCTTCAGGATCTCGCCAACAAGGAAGACCTGCTCGGCCCCGTCCGCGTCGATGGGGTGATCGCCTGACGGGTAGAGAACCCGACTGATGACGAACGAGCGTCCCGCGGGCTCACTGCCGTTGAGGTAGGCAAGCAACTGCGCCTCCATGGAGCCGGGTGTGAGACGGAAGCTGTCGAGATCGAACGTCCCGGTCGCGCTGCGCGGATCGATCTCACCCGACACGTCAGGTGCCGTGGGGGCCACCGCCGGTTCCGGCTCAGGCGCCGGTGCAGACTCTGGCTCGGGTGCAGGCTCGGGTTCCGGTGCTGGCTCAGGCTCGGGTGCAGGCTCGAGCTCGGGTTCCGGCTCGGGTCCCGACTCCGTTTCCTCCACGTCGGTCGCCATCGTGTCCACACCGACGCCAAGTGCGGCCGTGGTCGTATCGACCTCCATCGAGTCGACGGGGATCGGGAGCGGTACGGCGTCCAAGCTGCCTTCCGCCCCGTCACCATCAACGATGCCGCTGGAGTCTTCGCCGGTGACCTCGGCGCAGCCTGTGCAACTGCGTAGCAACCACATCAGGAGCAGAAGCAAGAGCAGGGCGAGCAGGAGTGGCAGGAGCCACTTCATGCAGCCGCTACCGCCGGCTGCACCGCCAGCTGCGGCCCCCGACGAGGTTCCTCCCGCCGCAGCAGCGACCGGCGTGACGCGCTCGCGCGGGGCTGGTGTTGTCGCCGCCGCCGCGGCTCCCCCAACGACTGCTGCTCCCGCCACAGGGACTGCAGCGGCTCCCCCACCGTCTTCTTCATCGTTGTCTTCGCTCAGCGAGGCGCCAGCGACCCCTGCCCCAGTGCCGGCACCAAGCCCAACAACGGCGGCCCCAGCCACGGCGCTGTCAGCATCTTCGGTCTCGTCGTCGCTGGGGTCACCGCCGCCCGCCATCGCTGCCCCGGCGAGGCCAAGCGCCGCAGCACCAAGCGCGCCCCCAACTACCTCGCGTGGTTCGACGTGGATCGTGAACGACTCAGTCTCGGTCGCCGTGCGCGACCGATCAACGAGGACGACGCCATATTGGTCAGCGTACGTGGGTGCCTGGCGCTGCAGGAACGCCATGGCGGCCAACGCGGCCGCAGCGCTGGGGAAGGCACGGCTGCGCGCGATCTCGCGGCGATTGCCCGCGCGGAGGATGAAGTAGTGCTCGCCGTTGTCCTCTTTGAGTTCGTAGCGTCCGTCCTCGCCGGCGTTGCGGATGACGGCCTTAATGCCGTTGTCACGCGACGAACGGCCCGAATAGCCCTGGCTGAAGAGGATGGGCTGGCCGCTCTCGTCGTTGAAGAGGAAGACAAACTGCCCAGGCCCTGCACGGTAGGCGTCAAAGCCCGGGTCGTTGGTGGTACCAGCG
>JBCCLD010000164.1:0-10156 GCA_039027055.1 Bacteroidota bacterium | reverse complement strand
GCTGGCTCGCGACGATGATTGGGACGGTCTACGTCAACCGGGGTAGTGATAAGGGGCGTGCCCGGGCCCGTCGTGAAGCCGGTGAAGCATTGAAGCGAGAGCCATACCCGCCGCTCGCAATCTTCGCCGAGGGCGGGATCGGCCCCGGCGACCAGGTGCTCCCGTTGCGCCACGGTACCTTCGGCCTGGCTTCGGAGCACGGGTTAGGCATCCGACCGGTAGCGATCGCCTACGACCCGCTTGCCGTTGCGCGCTGGGAGAAGCCAACCCCACTGTGGCGAGTGGCTTGGCGTATCGCAACCTACCCCGGGCCCCTGCGCGTGCGTGTGACTCCGCTTCCCGAAGTGCGACCGACGCCGGACGACGACCTCCCGAAGCTGGCCACCGAAACCCAACAGGCGCTTGCCAAGATGCTCGGCGTCCGCGCCGGCACGGTCCGTCACGAGGACATCCGTACGCAGGTCGACGCGTGGGCGCTCCAAGGCACATCGCCATGGGATGACAAACCTCCATCCGACGCGACAAAGAGATCCCAGGCTGAGGCCACGGCAACAACCGACCAAATTCAGGCATCAACTTCGTGACATATGTGCAGGTCATCGAAACGGAACAGGTGCGCGTCGAGTGGCGGGCGCCGCATCCGTGTCGGCTGACCGAGATGAGGCCGTCTGAGGCAACACATTCTCCGTTGGGCGCGCCCCCCCACGAGATAGACGCGGCAGCGTTGCGTGAGGAGACGACGTACGGCCTCCTCATCCAGACACGCACCGACACTGCTGTCGAACTTCGGCACCCCGATCCGACCGTTCTGCGTGGGATCCATCGCTCTGCAGACGGCCAGACGCTCCACGGTACCCTGGCTACACGCGCTCAGGTCGGGCTGCTGCGGTTGCTAGTCGTTGTCGACGAAAAACCGCACCGAATTCTAGAGGCTCACGTCGTGCCTACGAAGGTAGAGCCGGAGACGGTGACGCAGATGCGCGATGAGGTTGAAGGGGCCGTTTCCGGATGGACGCTACGCTATCTCCGTGCCACCAACACGGGTGCCATACCGAGTGTCGCGTCCACGTCCAACGGGGGAGGATGGCTCCGCCTCGTGGAAGCGGCTCTCGACGCGCTGGAGCCAGCGCTGCATCACATCGCGCGTGAGCCCATCGCAACCCGTTCACGCACGGCCAAGAGCACACGGGTTGAGGCGATACGCCGTCCGGATGCAGTCGTGCGGCGCGCACTGAGGGACAACGAGTCTGCACAGCGAGGCCATCAAGCTGGAACACGTCACGGACGAAGCGAGCGCTCAGCACATGATTGGGTCGAAGTGCTGCTCAACGTGCCTCGCTTACCGGTTTCACAGGGTACGGCCTCCCTGGACAGTCCCGAGCACCGTTGGCTTCGAGGTGGCCTCGTGAAGGCGCGCACCGAGTTGGACGCGTTGATCGCTGCCGAATCGACGTCGCGGCCGCACGCTCGGAAGCAGGTGCACCTTGATTCACTCAACAAGGCGCTGAGGCGGACGCGCGCTCTGCTTCGTCTGAATCCCATTGGCGCGGCGATGCCAGGGCCGCTTCCAGCACCGTCTCTGCGGCTGCGTCGCTCACATCACTACCGCGACGCTTACGAGGCGACGCGGCTACTATGGCACGGCCTTGCACTCGGGTCGGGACGCTTGCGTGTCAGCCTTGTCGATCTGGCTCAACTCTACGAACAGTGGTGTTTCGTCACGGTTGCCGGAGCGCTCCAGCGCCGCCTAGGAGCGCCCCGCAACGCCGGTGGACTCGCTAGTGTGGAAGCGTCTGGGTTCCGTCTGCGCTTGCGACAGGGCATTGCCCACGCGTTACGTTTCGAAGGCGTGCAGGGGACTGGCGTGCAGGGGACTGGCGTGCAGGGGACCAGGGCATGGCTGGCCTACCAGCCTCGCTTCGGGCCTCCAGCGCTGCTCCCGCAGCGTCCTGACTTGCTTCTAACCATCGAGCGGCCCGGTCAGGGCCCTCGTCGTTTCGTGCTGGACGCGAAGTACCGGCGGGACGACAGTGCAGCCACGGTGCGTCGCTACGGCCAGCCTGCTCCGCCTCGGGGCGCCATCGCCGACTTGCATCGGTATCGCGACGCCATCCGCAATACCGACGGGGCGCGCATCATCGACCAGGCCGTCGCGCTCTACCCCTTAGTCTCTGGGGATACCGAGGTCGGAAAAGGACGCCTTTGGCAGTCGATAGAGGACCTAGGCGTGGGGGCGCTACCTCTGCTGCCCCAAGCGACGCAGCACCTGGACGCATGGTTGCGCCAGGTGCTGGACGCCTGAGTCCCTGAGAAGCGAGCGCTAGCGGGCTGTTGGGATGGGCTGGACAAGGCCGAGCCAATCGCTGGAGGACCGATAGTCGTCAATGAGGCCCTGCACACCTTCTGAGCGGAAGCGCGTGACGAGCTCCTGCACGTCGGCGCGGAGTTCGGCCAGGGCTTGCTCTACGAGGTCCGAGCGGTAGCCGCGCTCACCCAGTTCGATGGTCATCTCCATCGACATGACGCGACTGAGCGCCTCGCCGAGTGCGACAAGCTTGCGCTGCGGCAACTTGAGATCTACGTCGAAGGAGAGAGTATCGCGGAAGTAGTCGGCGGCGCGGGCCGTGAGGTCGTCCTGCTGAAGGAAGCGGTAGAGGTTCGATTCCTTCGCCCGGCGCATCTGCTTCAGCATCGCCTCGGCGACCTGCTGGTAGAGGATATCATTGGCGCCCTCGAAGATCTGGAAGGGGCGGCTGTCCACCGTGGCTCGTCCGGCGAGGTGGTCCATCCGGTATCCTTTCGCGCCGCATAGCTGCAAGAACGACTGGGACGCCTGCTGCATCCAGTCGGTGACGCTCGTCTTGATCGCGTTGGCCGCGAGGCTCATCCCAGAGAGGTCGCGCTCAGTGCCGCCATGCTCGCTGGTGAAGAGGCTCATCGCCCGGCTCGACGTCACGTAGGCCTGCATCTTGGCTAGGCGTGCTCTAACGTTGTCGTAGGCTTCGAGGGGTTTGCCCCCTACAAAACGCCCGCGGCAGTGGTCCACGGCCTCGTCGAGCAGGCGACGTAGGAAGCCGGTGCTCATACCGGGGAACTGCATCCGGCTCCGGTGGAGGAGGTCGAGCATCATTTTGATCCCCGTCGAGTCGGGCTCCAGCCGCTGCGCCTGCGGAACTGAGACGTCAATCTGGTTGCGGCCGTAGGGGATAATGCGGAGCCCAAGGTTTTTGTAGAACTCTTCGACGTTGATGTGCTGCTCGGGCTGAGTGACGTCACAAACGAAGAACCCAATGTCACGGCTGGGGCCCTTATCGGTTTGCTCGCGTGCGGTGAGGAGCCAGTAGTCAGCCCAACCTGTTAGGCCGCCCCAGTGCTTAGTGCCTTGGATGCGATAGCGCTCGCCGTCAGCCTCGAAGATGGTCTTCATGTTGAGTGCGTCCGTGCCGTGATCGGGCTCGGTGATCATCAGGCCCCCCAGGCGCCGATCCCGGAGGAAGCGCTGCAGGACGTCGGCCTTCGTGTCGTCCGGAGCGTACTTGCCGACGGGCTGGAGGAAGAGCGCACCGTTGATGCCAAACGTGAGGCAGAGGCCCAGCGATTCGTAGCCGGTGGCTTCGAGCATCGCAAGGCCCTCGTGAATCTGTCCGCCCCGGCCGCCGTGCTCCTCGCGAATGTACACGCTGAGTGGGTCGCCCTGGCCATCGGCTCCGGGGGCGCGGACTTCGCGCATGAGGAAGGGAGGAAGTCCCCGTTGTCCATTGAGCGCGTTCGCGTCTGCGCGTCGTTCAAAGAGGTCCCGCAGTTTGGTGCGGTATCGCTCGATGAACTCATTAAACGGGAGGCGGCGCTCTTCGAGGTCGTCCCGGTTACGGGCGATGGTGGCGGTGGGCAGTGCTGAGGAAGCTCCGTCGCCAGACGTTGGGGTCGTGATGGGCATGGGCGGTTGCACAGGGCCGACGAGGCGGCGCAGTTGTGCGGCTGTGCAAAGAGTTGGCGGAAGGTGCGGATGCAGCGCAAGCACGCCGAAAGCGCGGAGTACGTTTCACAGAACCCGGCAATATGCTTGGAGAGTTGGCCTGTGCAGCACCTTCTCCACAGAGAACAGGCGTGCTTGGCTGGCCGAACTCCGGAGTGCTGAAGCGTTGTGTCCAAACTAAATTTGAAGGGATAAGTAGGGGGCAAGAAGTGGCGTATAACCTATGAAAAATATTGACCATACTACCCTCGTGGACCGCTTGGGGCTGTCGGACGACGTCGTTATTTGCGTTGCCCAAGGGGGAGTTGAGCTACCCATACTCACCGAAGCAGAGCGCGCGCGCATGGCATCCTTCGGGCATCAGAGCCGGCAAGAGTTGTTTGCGCTGGGGCGCACGGCGGCGCGAACGCTGCTCGGAGCCTACCTCCATTGCGATCCTCTTGACGTGCCCCTCGTCGTGGCTGACGACGGTGCACCGGAGGTGGAAGCTCACCCAATCGAAGTCTCCCTGTCGCACACGCTGAGCCCCGCTGGCACGCCGCTGGCGGTGGCCGCGATCGCCTCGCAGCAGCTCGGAGTGGACATCGAGGCGCTGAAGCCACGCAGGAATGACCTGTACCGGTTTCTTCTTCACGAAGCAGAATACCCGCTATTGCATGACCTGGCGGAACATCACGCCGAGCCTCCCAGCGTCGCTATCGTGCGATGCTGGGCAATGAAGGAGGCGGTGCTCAAAGGCCTTCGCACGGGATTTCGCCTGTCTCCGAAGAAACTCCGCCTGACCCTCATGCCGGACTCGACCACACCCTACGTGTCAACGGCCCAGGTAACAGGTTCAAACTGGCGGTTGCATACCACAGAGGTTCACGGGTGTGCGCTTGCGGTCGCCTTGCCATTGTAGCCAGTGAGACGTCCGTCACTTGGGCTACAAGCCCCGAGCAGCCAAGTGCGACGCTAGGCTCGCGTAGAACCGTTTCGAGTCGTGACCACCCGGCACTAGCTTCATCCCAACAAGCGCAGCATGGTCCGCATCGACGGTGCCGAGGTGCTCGCCCCACTGCATACTGGTTGTTGGCACAATGCCGTCGTTGACCCCGGCGAGCCGATAGAGCAACTGGTTTGTGACTATGAGCGGAACGTACTGGATCGCCGCGGGCGCGCCTTTCCCGGCTCGGCTCGACACCGAGGCGCAATAGATCGAATCGGAGAGATGCCGGCTGGGGTCGAAGCGGCGTGCTACTACCTGGGGCGTCAAATCGCGCAGGCCAGCTTCTGCGTGCGGCGGGACTACTTCGTAGGCTGATGCACCCATGCCGTTCATCACACCGAGGGCAGGGCGCCGTAGCCAGCCTGGCTGCGCCAGTACCCATGCGGCCAGCGGCGAACCCCGATGGGGACAGGCGACCGTGATGAGCGAAGTAATTCGAGACGCATACCCAAGCGACTCTGCAAGGTACCGCGCGTCCAGGCCCGCCGAGGAGAACCCGATGAGGTTGACCTTCGGGGCATTCGTCTCCACGAGAATGCCTTCAAGGCGGTCCGCCCAGGCTTCAGCGCGGCTCTGCACCGTGTCGTACGGATTCACGTGCGGGGCATAGGCGAGGACCCCGCGAGCACGGAGGTACATCGCTTCCTCGTGCAAGACGCCGCACTGGACAAGATTGGCCATCGCCCCAAAGCCGTGCATCAGCATCAGTGGGTGACGAAGCTTGATAAGCGGCGGCTGAGGCGAAGGGGCCAACTCAAGGAGTCGCCGCATGAGAAGGGGGGCCTTCATGCCTGCATGAGCGCTTTTACGTCGAGCGTCTTGCCCAGCGTGTGACACAGCGCCGCATCCAGCGCGGGGTAGGCAAACGAGTAGCCATGGTCCAGCAAACGCCGGGGTACTGCCCGCTGGCTTGTGAGTGCGATGTTCTCGATGGCCTCGCCGCCAAGCCGTGTCGCAGCGAGGCGAGGGATCCGAAGGAGGACCGGCCTCCCCAGAACGCGCCCTAGGCGTTTCGCGAGATCCTTAAATGGCAGCGGCTGCGGGGCCGTAAGGTTGATAGGACCCGCGAGCTCGTCGCTAGCGAGCAGAAAGAGCATCGCGTAGAGCACATCGTCCAACGCAATCCACGGGGTGTAGGTGTTGCCCCGTCCCAACCAGCCCCCAAGCCCCGCTGCAAACGGTCGCTTCATGAGTCCAAGGGCGCCCCCGCGTGGGTCTAAGACGACGCCTGTGCGTAGGTGAACGGTGCGGATGCCTGCCTCAGAGGCAGGGTCGGTGGCAGCCTCCCACACCTTGCATACGTCCGCGAGGAAGCCAGCACCGGCTTCGTCACTCTCGGTCATCACCCGATCGGCGCGGTGCCCGTAGATGCCAGTCGCTGAACTGGACAAGAGTACGGATGGAGGCTGATCGAGGTTGGCCAGCGCCTGAGCGAGCAGTCGCGTACCCTTGGCGCGGCTCTCCAGGATCGCTCGTTTCTTCATGGGGGTCCAGCGCGGAGCGAAGACACTTTCGCCAGCCAGATGGATGACGGCATCTAGGCCCTCAAGAGCGGCGGTGTCAACGTGGCCGCGTTCAATGTCCCAGAAGGCGAAGCGGAGGTGCGAGGCATACCAAGGTGGCGGAGCGGTCGTGCGGTCGCGAACAAGCTGGACGACGCGGTGGCCGCCTCCGATTAGAAAGGCGATCAGCTGGCGTCCGATGAGGCCGGTGCCCCCAGTCACCGCGATGGTGAGTGGGTCGAGGCCAGCGCGTGCATGAGCGGCCAGATCGTTCCTTGTCACACGGTGCCGGTAGCTAAACACCCGGTCGAGTTCGCCTTCCGCGAGCCACCCGCCAAGGGGCTGTGCAAGGCGCGAAGCGGGCAACGCGTAGACGATCTCGTCACGCAATGTGCTGCACGAGGGTCCCTCGGGTTGCATCCGGTGGGTATGGCGCCACGAAGCAAATGGTCCCTGTACCTGTATGTCGGTAAATGCGCATGCCTCCCCTGGCGAGGCCGGGGGGAGGTAGTCGCGGTGCTCCGCAATCCAGGTGACCGTCAGCGGCCCGACCGGCATGGCGATCTCAGCGCGCTCCCCGTCGCGAATGCCCTCGTACGACACCAAGCGAACAGGTTGCCAAGGGGGAGAGAGGCGATCAAAAGCCCCAGGGCGCTCATGCCAACCGAAGAGCGACGAGACAGGCTGCGCAACAGGCGTCGAGCGGACAAACGTGGGCACAACGGGGATGGGCTGAGTGGGCAGTCGCGTGCGCTATTTGATAGTCTCCAGCGCTTCGAGCGCACGGAGTCGAGCCTTGCTGTGATCGACCATGGGGCGCGGGTATGTAGTCCCCAGCTCGACGTTCGCTTGACGAAGCACGGCGTGGGGTGCTGCCCACGGCGCGTGGATGTACTTCTTTGGGACTTCGGCCAATGCTGGAATCCAGTGCTTCACGTAGGTGCCGTGGGGGTCATACCTGGTTCCCTGGCTGACCGGATTGAAGATGCGGAAAAAGGGCTGGGCGTCGGCTCCGCAGCCTGCCGCCCACTGCCAGCCCATTGTGTTGTTGGCGAGGTCCGCATCAACGAGGGTATCCCAGAACCAGGATGCGCCATCCTGCCACGGTATGAGGAGGTCCTTGGTGAGGAACGAGGCGACGATCATGCGCACGCGGTTGTGCATCCAACCTGTGGCCCACAGCTGTCGCATGCCAGCGTCAACGATTGGGTACCCCGTCTCGCCGTGTTGCCAGCGTGTGAGGGCGTCCGCGTCTTCGAGCCAAGGGAAGGCGGCGTACTTTTCCTTCAGTGGCTCCGACGGAGTGTCTGGGTAGTGGTGGAGGACGTGGTACGAGAATTCCCGCCAGGCGATCTCGCTCAGAAACACTTGGGCTGCGTTGTCTCGCGATGGGTCCGCGTCTCTCCACGAGGTGACGCGGTGCCACACCTGCCGGGGCGTGATATGTCCGAAGTGAAGGAACGGCGACAGCATGGACGAGCCGTCTCGGTCGGGGCGGTTGCGCTCTACATCGTAGCCTGATGCAGGACCAGCCAGAAAAGCGTCGAGTCGCTGGTGTGCTGCGTGCTCCGCTGGAGTCCAGTGCTCGCGGACGTGGGTGGCCCAGTCCACACCGTCTTGCGCCCGGGCTGTGAAGCCCCACGCTGCCACGATGTCCGAATCGGGCCAGGTGTCGGGTGCCTTCGAAGGGCCTAGGTGGGGGGAGGGGCGAGGCGGGGCGATAGGAACCTCTCTCTGGAACTTCCTCCAGAAGGGAGTGAATACGCGATACGGACCTCCGCTGCCAGTCTTGATCGCGTCCGGTTCGTGTAGTAGACGGTTGGCGAAGGTCGTGACGGTGAGGCCATCGCCCCGGAGAGCCTGGGCCATCTGTCGGTCACGCTCGCGCAGCGCGGGGACGTATCGCTGGTTCCACACGACGGCCTCGGCGCCCAACTCCTCAACGAGATGATTGAGCATGTCGAGCGTATCTCCCCGTCGAAGAATGAGGCGGCTGCTCTGCTCACGGAGCGAGGCGTCAAGCTCGGGGAGGGCGCGGTTGAGCCAGACCAGGTGCGCTCTGCCCACCGCGTCCCGCTGCGACGCGTCCCGTTCAGCGTTGGTGTCCCAGATAAACACGGGGATCACCGTCTCGCTGGACTTAACCGCGTAGGAAAGCGCGGGGTTGTCAGCGAGCCGCAGGTCCGAACGGAACCATACAAGGGTGGTCATGAGCCAACCGCAGAAGAGGGGCAAAGGGAGAAGTGCACGCGGTCAACGGGCAGAGCCGCGCAAAGCTCCCCAGTGGAGTGCAGCAGCCTTGGGGATTCCAGGTTCAGACCGTCCACCTCGACCGCAGTCTAGCTCAGAGTCCCTGCCGCTCGTCGATTCGGCTGTCGTGGGAAAAGACGTGCGCTGTATCTTTCTGTGGCTCTCAACCACGCGCCTGTCATTGCGCGCCCCTCAGTTGCCTGCCCAGGCCCTCTCGTGTCGTCTACCCGCTCCGATACCGTACAGCTGCTGTCTACTTCTGCCACCGTGCCTACCGACCGTGTCGCCACACTCGTCGCCGACATCAACGAGCAGCTGACCCGCCTCGACTTGCCCGAAGCCCCGCCGGCCTTATACGAGCCCGTCCGCTATGTGCTGTCGGGCGGGGGGAAGCGGCTACGACCCGTTCTGCTCCTGCTGACCGCCGAGGCCTTAGGGGCAGATCTACGGGCCGCCATGCCTGCAGCATTGGCCGTCGAAGTGTTTCACAACTTCACCCTCGTCCACGACGACATCATGGACCGGGCGGCCCAGCGACGGGGTCGGGCCACCGTTCACCGCGTCTGGGACGAGAGCACGGCCATTCTCGTAGGGGACTCGATGATGGGTTTGAGCTACGACCTCCTTGCTCAGACCCCCTCTGGTGACTTGCGAACCATGCTGCAGGTCTACAACCGCATGGTCGCTAGGCTCTGCGAAGGGCAAACCCTCGATATGGCCTTCGAGCAGACGGACGCAGTCACGGTAGAGGACTACCTGTGCATGATTGAAGGCAAGACCGCCGCACTCCTCGAATGCTGCTTTGAACTAGGCGCGCTGGTCGCGGAGGCGGACACGTCAGCGCGCGCGCATGTCCTGCGTGCTGGGCGTGAGCTGGGCCGCGCGTTTCAGATCCAGGACGACCTACTTGATTTGACCGCGCAGGCCCCAGGGTGGGGCAAGACCATCGGCGGTGACCTCCTAGAAGGCAAGAAGGCGTATTTGCTTCTGACCGCCCTCGAGCGTACTTCAGACGCTCATATCGCTGCAGGCAACGCAACCATGGAAGATGCCGCCTTCTTCCGGGGTATCCTAGCGCACGGGGGATTGGCCCCCGATCGCGTCGACGAGGCGCGGGCGCGTATGGACCATCTCGGCGTCTTGGCTCACACCCGCACTGAGGTAGCGAGGCATACCGATGCAGGACGCGAGGCGTTGGCCTCGGCACTTCCTCCATCGGAGGCCGCCGTGACCTTGCTCGGGCTGGTCGAGCGCATGGGTCGGCGCGGCGTCTAGGTGCAGCATGATGAGGGCTGCTGCCTCTGCGAATTGTTAACCGAACCCTCGAAGGTCCTTTCGAATCGGGAACGGCTACGGCGTATGTACTTTAACCCGGCGTCACGCTCGCCCCTGCACCCAGCGGGTTGTTTTGCGTCAGCCTCGTGGCGGCGCAGCCCTTGC
>JBCCLD010000163.1:0-10316 GCA_039027055.1 Bacteroidota bacterium | reverse complement strand
TTCCGGGCCGTTGGTATCCCACACCTGCGTCACCCACGCGTCGATCTCGCTGTTCTGCCCAAACCGCACCTGCCCGTCGAGCCCCGCCGCCGTGTTGGTCCCCTCTGCGCGGGCGAGGTTAGTCACGATGCCGCCGACCGTCGTGCGCGCATCGCCGAAGCGGACAGGGAGATCCGCGCGAACGCGAGCGACGGTGCTGTTTGACGAGGCAGCACCGGCTATGTCGCTCAAGTCTGGGCCCGACTCGATGTTGAGCACGCCGACCGAGAACGGGCCGATCTGCCCGGTCAGCCGCGCCCCGGCGAGGATCGACTCGGTGAGGCCGATGCGGCGCGAGAAGAACGTCTGCGTGACGCCGCCCGTGCCGTGCGCGAACAGCCCGGCGCGTTCCAGAAAAAACTCGCGCTGCTCGGGGAAGAACAGGCTGAACCGCGTGAGGTTGATCTGCGCCGCATCGGCCTCGACCTGCGCGAAGTCGGTGTTGAGCGTCGCGTCGAGCGTGAGGCTCGACGTGACGCCCCACGTCACGTCGAGCCCAGCGTCGTAGGTGGCGTCGGGGTCGCTGGTGGGCTCGGCGAGGTCGGGGCGGGTCTGCTGGACGCCTGAGATGCCGTAGGGCTTGATTTCGAGGTTGCGGCCCCGCCGGATGCCGCGTAGCCCGCGTAGCAGGCCGTACTGCGAGACGGTGGCGAGCGCGAGAAACGGGCTGCCCCGGTCAAGGCCGATGGCGGGCCACATCACCCGCTCGTTCTTGCGGCTGATCCCACGCGAGAGCATCAGCCCGAAGTCGAGGTCGGCCCCCTCGGGAAAGCGGAGCTGGTTGAACGGGATCGCGACCTCCATCGTCCAGCCCGCGTCGGTGATCTGGCCCTCGGAGCGGAAGACGGCGTCCCACGTGAAGCTATCGAAGCCGATATCCTCGTCGGTGACAAGCGCGTCGTCCTGGGTGCCGAGCGCGTTGACCTCGAAGAGGTAGGCGTTGCGCCCGTCGCGGTAGGTGTCGAGGCCGATGAAGAGGTGGTCGTCGCGGCTGTTGGGGCCGCCGCGCTCCAGGTTGCGTGCGCGGATGAGGGCGGCGTCGCGGTCGTGGTTGGTGAACGCGAAATACAGATAGTCGCGGTCGTAGGCGATGCGGACCTCGGTGTCCTCGGTGGCGGCAGCCCCCGTCTCGGGCCAGACCTGCGTGAAGACGGTCACCGGCACGATGGTGTCCCAGACCGGGTCGTCGAGACGCCCGTCGATGCGGGGGGGCGCCCCTGCGAAGGTCGCTGTCACGGACGAGACCGTGGGGGTGGGCACCAGGTCCAGCGCCGCATCTTGCGCTGTCGCAGGAGACGCGGCGAGTGTAGCTCCGAAGGCAACGGCCCCCACGATAACCTCCTTGAAGACGGACGCGAGGCCACGTAGGCCCGCGAGACGGCGTAGGCTCACGAGGCGACGAGGCTGGGTGTGGGCGCTCCGGCTGTGCCGTCGCCAGCGAGGGCAGGAGCCAGCGCATCAGGCTTCAGGCGGGCGGCGGTCCACAGCAGCATGGGCCCCATCAGGAGGAAGCCGGCATCGACCGTGAGGAGGCCCCACCAGCCATTCGCCGCGGCCGTCCAGGGCCAGACGCCGCCGAGCACCCCGCTCGCCACGGGCACGAGTAGGCTCAGCACCCCGCCGAGGGCGAGCTGCCACCGTGCCGCCCACACCGCCGAAGGGCCGAAGAACGCCGCGACCGCCAGCACGGCCCACGTTCCGAAGAGCGCCACGTGCTCCCACACCTTGAGATCGGGCAGGTCGATTGGCAGCGCGGCCGTGGTGAGGAAGAGCACCGGCACGGCGGCCACGAGGCCGCAGCCAGTCCCGACGGTGAGGCGGCCCAGGATGCGGTGCAGGCGCGGCGTGGCGCGCGGGTCCTTAGGACGACGGACGAGCACCCACAGGATGTTGCCCGTGAGGATCACCGCGGCCGTGGCGAGCGCGAGGAAGAAGTAGAGCACCTTCACGAAGCCCCCGCCGAAGAGCGCGTAGTGGAGGTTCGTGATCGCGGCGGCCGTGCCCCCTAGCGCGGTCGGGCGCGCCGGGTCGAGGCCGGCGAGGTACTCGCCCGTCGTCGCGCTCAGGATGATCTGGGGGGACCGGGTGAGGCTGCTCGGCGCAGCGCCGTAGATCTGCGCGATGGCCGCCTCGTCGTTCCAGACATGGACGTAGAGGAGCGTCGGATCCACGTTGTCCCACGAGGCCGGCAGGGCGTCCTCGATGGCCGAGAACGAGAGCATCTCGGCGGGCACCCCCGTGGGCTCATGCGCGGGCATCTCGAAGCCGTTGAGTGTGGCGTCGATGGCCTCGGCATCCCCGTCGAACACCACGATCACAGTCGGTGCGAGCAGGATGATCAGCAGGGCCAGGAAGGCCCCGGTGATGGCATACATCGCCGCGAAGGGCAGCCCGATCAGGCCGAGCACTGTATGCGCATCGGCGAGGCTGTCTCGGAGGCGGCCGCGCGGCCGGAAGGTGTGCCAGTCCTTGGGCAGCTTGCGCAGGTGAATCAGGATGCCGCTCACCACCGCGAACATGAAGAAAATGGCGATGAACCCCGCGATGAGTTCGCCCCAAAAGCCAGCCTGGCCGAAGAAGTGGAGCGAATAGAGCATCTCCGAGAGCGCGCTCCGGCCGACGCGCTCGCCCACGGGCAAGTCGAAGGTCTCGCCGGTGGTGGCGTTGACGTAGGCCTGCACGGTACGTGTCGTGTCGCCGTCCGGCGTCTGGTAGCGGACGAAGTAGTAAGGCCGCCCGCGGAAGGGGTAGCTGATTAGCACGTCGGTCGTGTCAGCGGGCATGGCCTCGGCGAAGAACGGCGCGACGATGTCGTCGACCCCGATCCGGCTCTCGACCGTCGCCGCCGCTGCGGGCCGCATCCCGGGGTCGGCCCACATGTGCAGCTCGACGCGGTAGAGCGCAAATGCCCCCGCGTAGAAGATGACGAAGAGGCCCAGCCCGATGAAGATGCCCGTCACCGAGTGGGCGTCCCAAAACAGCTTGAACGCGCGCGGCCCGACGAGCTTCTTCGAGCCGCCGTTCTTCGAGCCGCCGTTCTTCGAGCCGCCGTTCTTCGAGCCGCCGTTCTTCGGCGCTGACGGCGGCGTGCCGGATGAGATCGGAGGAGGCGAGGCAGACGGGCGGGGGGCCGTGCTCATCGGAAACAGGAGGCAGCAGACGAGATGGGGGGAGCGCAGGATGAGTGCCACGCCAGCGCTTCGCCAACTCAGCCAGGATGACAGGGATCCCAGGAACGAGTCTCGCGCACGCCCTGCGTTCGACCCGACTTAGAGGAAGGTAGCCAGCGCAATGAGGGCCCCGAGCACGAGCGACGTGACGCCGACGCGCAGCCACGCACGCCGCCCGTTCTCGGCCAGCACCGCCCAGAGGATGAGCGCGGCCCACATCGGCACTGAGAGGACGACGGCGATCGACACCGCCACGCCGATGGGCACGCCGATGAGTGGGAGTGTCGAGCCGAGCGCCAGGCCGAAGAGGAGAAAGCCGACGAAGCCGCCCAGCAGCGCTGCCGTGCTTTTGCCCCAGGCCTCGCCGCGGGTCCAGGTGTGTTTCATGGATCGGTCTGGCTAGCGGTTGTCCGAGGCGGTGTCGCCTGAAGGCGAGGGGGAAGACGGGGGCGTTGCGGGCGACGACGCGGACGGCGGTGGCGCAGCGGACGGCGGCACCGAGGCAGGCGGTGGCACTGCAGGTGGTGGCACTGCAGGCGGTGGCACTGCAGGTGGGTGCGCGGCGGGACGGCCCGGTGGAGGGCCTACGGCGGGCCTCGACGGGGGACGAGCGCCTACCGGCACGCCCGTTGCCAGCTTGGCAGCGGACGGCGGGGCGGAGGGCCGAGGGGTGCCTGGAGGGCGGGCACCGCCCGGCGGAGGGGGCGCGCCCCGACGCGGCGCTTCCTGCGCGGCCTCGGGCAGCAGAAACGGCCCCGTCACCGCTAGCAGCGACGCCGTCGCCATCATCACCGTTGCTACAAGCGTGGGCCCTGCGGCCGTACCCGTGCCCAGGTAGGAGAGCACGAGCGCCCCCACCGTCAGCGCAGTGCCGAGCGCCAGCAGCGAGCGCGTAGGCCCGAGAGCCCGCGACTGGCGGCCCGGTGCCGCCGCGTAGAACGCCCCATAGGCGAGCGCGGCGAGCACGAGCGAGAGTGGCGTCATGGCTTGGGTGGTCGAAACGGGCCCGGGGTGGCCGAAGCGAGCGTCTACGGTTCCACGTCTACGGTTCCACGCCTAGAGCTCCACGTCAAGGCTGAGGCCGACGATGCGCGGCGGCGCAAGCACCGTCACGACTTGTTCCGACGGGGTCAAGAACGCAACGTCGCGGGCGGTCGCGTCGAAGAGATTGCGCGCGTAGGCCGTCACGCGGGTTCGCGCACCTCGGAGATCGAAGACGTACCCGATCTGCCCATCGACCGTCGTGTAATCGCCGACGCGGAGCCGCTCGTCGTTCTGCGGAGCGCCGTTCTCGTCGAGGAGGGTGCCGACCTGGGTGTAGATCTCGCCGGTGTAGCTCACGTTGAGCCCGGCGAAGATGCCCTCGCCCGTGTCATAGATCAGGCCTCCTGCGATCGTCTGCTCCGGCGAGCCCGGGAACTGGAGGCCCGCCAGGTCGACCGGGACGTTGACGCCCAGGTTCGGGTCCTCGACGAGCGTCGGGAAGTCGTCGAACTCGGTTTCCGTGAGCCCGATCGAGCTGTAGAGCGTGAGCCCGCGCGTGGGCACGGCCCGGACTTCGAGCTCGCCGCCGTAGAGCGTCGAGGCGCCTGCATTCTCCGTCCGCGACAGGAAGAACGCGTTGCCGGGAATCGGGACGCGGACCTGCTGGTCGCGCCAGTCGGTGTAGAACACGTTGGCGTTGACGATCAAGCGCCCGTCGAGCCACCGCGTGCGTCCGGAGAGCTCGTAGTTCCAGGTGTACTCGGGCTCGAACACGTTCAGGCTGTCGACCCCGAACGACTCCGCCCCGCCGGCGCGGTAGCCGCGCTGCACGGTAAAGCCGAGCGAGGCGTCGGGCGTGAAGTCATACGTGACCCCGAGCTTCGGCAGGAACGCCTCGTACTCCGTGCTGAACGACTCGGCTGTGGTGAGCGTGGCGATGGCGAACTCGGTCACGCCGACGTCTATGCCCTGGCCCACCGCGACGGGATCGAGGCCGGGGATGGGCGGGAGGAGCGCTGCGATCTGCTGGCCCGCCGTCACGCCCTCAAACGAGACCGTCGGAGCCTCCTGCTGGCCGGTCGTCACGTCGAGCGACTCGTTGTCGTAGCGGAAGCCAGCCGTGAGCGTGAGCCCGCCGATGACCTCGTGGTTGAGCTCGCCGAAGACGGCGAGGTTGCGCGTCTCGTCGGAGTCGAAGCCGCGGTCGATGGCGTTGATCTCGTACGGCTGGATTTCGAGGTCCGGCGGGAGGAGCGGCGCGATGTCCGGCGCGAGGTCCACGAGTAGCTGCGGGAGCAGGATGTCGGCGTCGGCCGTGAAGAAGACGTCGCCCTGGTCGAGCCGGGTGCGGTCGTACTCGAACCAGCCGTAGTACCCGCCGAGCACGGCCCGCGTGCGGCCGGTCTCGTAGTTCAACCGGAGCTCCTGCGTGAAGTTGAACTCGTCGGTCTGGCTGCGCTGCTGGATGCCGGGGTTGCCGTCCGGGTTCTGGTAGGTGAGCCCGTCGATCCGGTAGTCTGAGACGACGGCCCCGGTGACCGATGTGAGCGCGAGCGCAGGCGTGAGGTCGTAGCTGGCCTCCAGCGAGACGTTGTTGAGCGTCGTCTCGGTAAACGAGGCGACGTCGCCGTCGTTGGTCCGCGCGTCGAGGTCGCTGACGCCCTGGAACGAGACCGGGCGGTCGTACGAGAGCGTGTGCGTGGCGAGGACCGAGAGGCCCGGAAGCGCCGTCGGCGTGAAGAGCAGGCGCGAGCGGACGTTCCGCTGGGCGATGGTGCTCGTGCGGAAGAAGTCGTCGTCGACCTCGGGCACGTTCGTGTACTCGATGTCGCCGTCCTGGGTGCCGGTCTCCGCCGAGACGCGGAAGGCGAGTTGGTCGGCGAGGATCGGGCCGGTGATCATGAGCGCGCCTTCGAGGGCGTCCTCGGTCCCGCCGCGCACGCGCGCCGCCGCGCCCCAGTCGAACGACGGGGCCGCCGAGCGGAGGTAGATCGCGCCCGCGAGCGCGTTGCGTCCGGAGAGCGTCGACTGGGGCCCGCGGAAGACCTCGATCGACTCGAGGTCCCAACTCCCGCGCGCCGTGCGTGAGGTTGTGAACAGCCCCTGCGGTACGTTGTCGACGTAGAGCGTCGCCGTGGGCGAGCCGCCACCGAACCCGACGTTAGAGATCCCGCGGATGTTGAACGTCCCGCTCCCGGCCGTCGATACGTTGCCGACGAGCCGGACGGCGTCCTCCCAGTCGCGGACCGGGATGGCTTCGAGTTCAGCCGCCGTCACCACGCCGACGCTGGACTGCGTCTGCTGGAGGTTGCGCACGAACCGTTCGTTGCGCACGATCACCTCGGCCAGTTGGTCGGCGTTCTCGCCGAGCGCGAGCTCGACGTAGGCCGTCTCGCCCGCTTCGATGGTGATGGTCACCTCGACGGAGGTGTAGCCCACGAAGGAGGCGACGACGGTGACCTCGCCAGCGGGCACCCGGCGAACGGTGAACTTGCCAAAGGCGTCCGTGGCGGCCCCGAAGTCGGTGCCGGAAAGCACGACGGTCGCGCCGGGGAGGAGCTGGTCGGTGCTGGCGTCGGTGACGCGGCCGGTGAGGGTGCCCGTCTGCGCCCAAGCCGGTACGCTGAGCAGTACGAGGACGAGGACAAGAACGACACGAGGCATGGGAGAGAGGCGGCAGGTGGGGTGGGCGCTCTGGCTTGTCTAATTTAGACTAAGTCTAGATTGCGACGCGTGTGAAGATCCCATTTCTGCGCGCCCTACCCTGTGGACGTCTGCACCTATGTCGAACCTGTGTAAGGCCGCCTCGTGCTGGTCGCTTTGGTGCCTACGGTAGCGTCAGGCGCACCCCCAACCCGAGAGCGCGGCCGTGGACGGGGCCGTAGACATAGGCCGTGTCGAAGTTGGGGCCGAACGGGTTCGCCGGGTCCACAAGCGGCTGGGCCTGCGTGTAGTCGAACACGTTCTCGACGGCGAGGTAGACCTGGCCAAGGGCCCCACTCGGTAGGTCCACGTCCTTCGTCACCTGCAGGTTGTGCAGCGCGAACGTCGGCGAGGTGGTCGGGCGCTCGAACGGGGCGTCGTACTCCGGGAGTGCCATCGGGCCGGTGAGGTTCATCGTGTAGTCCACGGCGACCCCGCGCGGGAGCTGGTAGGTCGCATTCACGACGCCCTGGAAGTCGGGGGCGAACTCCAGCGGGCGCGTTGCGCCGTCCTCGTCGACGAACACGTCCATCACCGTCGCGCCGACGGTGTAGGTGAGCGGGAGCGCGGTGAGGCTCTGCGAGAGCGTCAGCGAGACGCCGCGCGTGGTTGCTGAGCCGTCGAGGTTGGCGTAGACGATCTGGCCGGGCGTGTCGTAGTTGGGCTCGATCTTGTTGGTGAAGTAGGTATAGAAGCCCTCCACGTCGATGGTGAGCGGGTTCGCGCCGAACGGGACGATGTGCTGGAGGCTGACCGTGCCGTTGACGGAGCGCTCGGGCGCGAGGTCGTCGAGGATGACCGTCGCGCGGGCCCCCGTGTAGGCGGCGTGGTCCTCGGTGAAGAGGTTGACGATGCGGAAGCCCGTCCCGGCGTTCAGGCGCAGCGTGGTGTTGTCGCCCGGTGTCCACTTGAGGCTCGCGCGCGGCGACGGGACAACGCCGACCTCCTCCTGATAGTCGAGCCGGAGCCCGCCGAGCAGGCGCACCGCGTCGGAGGCGACCCACTCGTGCTGGGCGAACACGCCGGGGATGAGCCGGTTGTCGGGCGCGTTCTCGAGCTCGACGCTTTCGTTCTCAGAGCCGTCGTCGCCGAAGACGCCCGTGGCCCCGGTGTTGTCGTCGTAGCGCTGGGCGCGGAGCGCGGCTCCGAAGAGCGTCGCGTGCTGCGCCCCAAAGCGGACCGGCGCGATGAGTTGCGCGAAGGCGGTCGTCTGGCGGGCCTGGTAGTCGGCGTCGCCGTAGAAGCTGTCCTGGTCGTGGTGGTTGAACGCAAGGTCGAGCTTCACGCCCCGTCGCGGCGCGAGGTGCACGCTGCCAACGGCCTCGACGCGCTGCGTGCGGATCGTCTCGCCGTAGACTTGGTCCGAGCCGCGCAGGGCATCGGAGAAGTTCTCGATGAAGGCCTCCGTGCCGCCGAGGCGGTCCTCGTAGTAGGTGCGCACGGAGAGGTCGGCCTGCTGGAAGCCGTCGCGCGTGGCGAGCGCCGCCTTGCCGAAGAGCGAGGCCCGCGTGTTGAGCGTGAGGTCGGCGAAGCCGTCGCTGTTGTCGTCGTGGAAGACGTCGTTGTAGAAGAGCGTGCCCGAGACGAGCGACGAGAGCCGCCCGCGCGACGTGACGAGGCCCACGTCGGCGGCGAACTCCGCGTCCGAGGTGGCGAACGTGTTCACCGAGAGGCGCGGGGCCGTCTGCGGCGTCTTCGTGATGATGTTGATCACGCCGCCCATCGCCTCGGAGCCGTAGAGCGTCGACATCGGACCCTTGATGACCTCGACCTGCTGGATGAGGCTCGGACTGATGCCGTTGAGGCCGTAGACGGTCGCGAGGCTGCTCATGATCGGCATCCCGTCGATGAGGACCGCCGTGTAGGGGCCGTCCATGCCGTTGATGCGGATGTTGTTGGTGCCGCAGACGGCGCAGTCGACCTGCTGGGTGAGCCCGTTGACGTTTTCGAGGACCTCCATCACGTTGGCCGTGGGGATCTTCTCCAGGTAGCGCGGCGACACCACGTCCACCTTCACCGGCGAGTCGCGCACGAACGTCTCCTGCATCGTTCCCGTCACGACAACGCCCTCCGTCTGGCTCACCGTCGCGGCAAGCGCGAAGTCCGCCGTCACGCGCCCGCCATCCGTCACGGTGACCGCCTGCGTCTCTGCCGCGAACCCGACGGCCGAGGCTGTAAGCTCGACGGTCCCCGCAGGTACGCCGTCAACCACGAAGCGCCCGCCGAGGTCGGCCGCCGCGCCGAGCGTGGTCCCGCGCACGCCCACGGAGGCGAACGGAATGGCCTCGCCGTCAGCGTCGGTCACACGACCCTCGATGAGGCCTTGGGCCGCCGACGTCGGCGCGAGCAGGGTGAGGAGGAGTAGGAGGCGGAGCATGACGATGATGGTTGGTCTACTGCGTGTCATCCTGAGCGAGCGCTAGCGAGTCGAAGAGCTTGCCCTCGCGGAGGCGGGGGATCTGCGGGTCAGCTTCCAACTCACGGTCGTGGCGTTGAGGTGGACATAGATTCTTCGGCTGCAGCCTCTGGCCTTCGCTCAGGATGACATGTCAGAAGGCTAGAAGCGGCAGAGCAGAGATCACCCGCCCGGCTGCGCAGCTTGGGCGTGCGCGGCGTAGGAGGCGAAGTCGGTGTGCTGGTAGGCGTCGGTGGCGACGTAGGCGAGCAGCAGCGCGAAGGCGTCGACGGACTGGCTGCCCTGGACGCGCGTAATCGGCGTGCCGTCGGGTTCGAGGAGGACGAAGGTGGGTGTGCCCGCCGCGCCGAAGTGCTGTGCCCAGGCGAAGGGCGAGCGCGCGTGGTCGCCCACGACGAGGCGCGACTCGTGGTCGGCGTAGTCGAGTTCCGCGCGCGCGAAGCGGCTCAGCAGCGGTGCGACTTCCGGGAAGACGGCGGCTTCCATCTGGCGGCACGGCCCGCACCACGCCGCGTGGACGTAGACGAGCACCGGCCGGTCCGTCGCGGCGGCCTCGGCGAAGGCGTCCGGCAGCGACGCCCACGTCACGTCGTCCGTCCCAGGCGTGGCGGAGGCGAGGAGCGTGAGTAAGAGCGTAGCAAAAAACATTTTTTGGCTCGACTAAATTGACTTAGGGCAACCTAAAAAATATCTTAGCTCCTGTCAAGCCCTCCGAGCTACTGCACCTGAGATCGATGTCCACGCAAGCCATCGAGGACTACGCCAAGGCCATCTACGACCTCACCCGCGACGCCGACGCCGTGGGCACCTCGGCCCTGGCCGAGCGGCTCGACGTCGCGCCCGCGTCGGTGACGGGCATGCTCAAGAAGCTCGCGGCGATGAACCTCATCGTCTACGAGCGCTACCACGGCGCGGCGCTCACCGAGGCCGGGCGCAAGCTCGCCGTCGAGGTGATCCGCCACCACCGGCTCGTAGAGGCCTACCTCCACCAGGCGCTCGGCGTC
>JBCCLD010000162.1:0-10319 GCA_039027055.1 Bacteroidota bacterium | reverse complement strand
CGCTCCTCGACCTGATGATGCCCGACGAGGCCACGACGCAGGCGCTCGTCCTCTGCCCGACGCGCGAGCTGGCGCGGCAGATCTTCGAGGAGTTCGAAAAGATGAACGACGCCCAGCCCGAGGACGAGCGCTTTCGCGTGGTGGCCGTCTACGGCGGCACGAAGTACGGCCCGCAGATCGAGGCGTTCAAGGCGGGCGCGCACCTCGTCATCGGCACGCCGGGGCGCATCCTCGACCACCTCGACAAGGGCACGCTGCGCCTGGACCACCTCCGCGTGCTCATCCTCGACGAGGCCGACGAGATGCTCTCGATGGGCTTCTACCCGGCGATGCGGCAGCTCAAGCGCTTCCTCCCCGACGACCGCATGAGCCACATGTTCTCGGCCACGATGCCGAACAGCGTGCAGCGCGTCGCCCGCGAGTTCCTGCGCGAGCCGAGCTTCATCGGCGTCTCCGGCGGCACGATCCACGTCGACGCGATGACGCACCGCTACGTCCGCGTCACGCAGATGGAGAAGGACCGCGTCCTCGCTCGCCTCATCGAGCTGGAGAACCCCGAGAGCGCGATCATCTTCGCCAACACGCGCCGCGACGTGGACTACCTCGCGCAGTTCCTCGCCAACTTCGGCTACGACGCCGCGCCGATCTCGTCGGACTTCTCGCAGAAGCAGCGCGAGAAGACGATGCAGCGCCTCCGCGACGGCGAGCTCCGCTTCCTCATCGCCACGGACGTGGCCGCGCGCGGGATCGACATCTCGGACCTGAGCCACGTCTTCCAGTACGACGTCCCGCAGGACCGGGAGTACTACATCCACCGCGCCGGACGCACCGCCCGGGCGGGCAACACCGGCGTCGCGGTCACGCTCACCACGAAGGAGGACATCAACCAGCTCAAGATCGTCGAGCGGAAGTACGAGATCGACTTCGAGGAGATTGAGATCCCGACCGACGCGGACGTGGCGGCGAAGGTCGCCGAGCGGGTCCTCGTGCAACTCGAAGACGCCCACCGCGCGCTCTCTCGCCTGGAGCAGGAGCGCGTCGGGCGCTTCGTCCCGCTCGTACAGAACCTCGTGAAGGAGGGCGAGCCGGAGGTGCTGGCGCTGCTCCTCGACGAATTCTACCACGCCTCGCTCCACGGCAAGCCTGCCACGCTACTGGCGTCCGAGAGCGACGCGGGCGAGGCCTACGAGCCGGAGGTCGCCGACGACCTCACCGACGACGACCCCAAGGAGAAGCGCAAGAGCCGCCGCGACGGTGGACGCCGCGACGGGGACCGGGGCCGCGGGCGAGGCCGCCGGCGCGACTGATGGAAGGGCTGACCTGGCTCGAACGCCTAGGCCGCCGCGTCCCGCTCTACATCCAGATCAAACGAGGCTGGCTCTCCGTCACCGACCTGCCGCGCGACAATACGTTCGAGACGCTCACGCGCGTGGCCTACGTTCCTCGCGCCAAGCGCTTTGAGCCGCGTCCGATCACGGATGCCGAGCTGGCTTCGCTTCGCCGCGAGTGGGGCGACCGGTTGCAGGTCGGGGACGGCTTCTCGCATCCACGGCTTCCCATAGGCAACTTTGAGTCGGCCGAACATGCGTTCAGGTATGCGATCCGTCAAGTTCTACCGCACCGGCGAGGCCGTCCAGGCCGCCTTGTCGTTCACGTCCAGGAGGCATGGGAAGGCGGGCTCACGGACGTGGAATTGCGCGCTTTCAGGGACATGAGTATCAATGCCGGTGCTATCACGCTTGGTTTTTTACTTGAGCCTATGACGCTGTCGAACCAGGACGTGCTCGCTCTGCTGAACGGCACGTATTCTGGTCCTGTACTACTGCAAAAGTAGGAGCACCCCTCGCCGTAGCCCGCATTTCAGCGCGTCCAACCTTCCTTCCACCCGCGTTCCCGGACCTAGCATTCTTATGTCGCGCGCTTCGATTCCAACATTTTCGTGGGGCTGGACGTTTGCCAGCATGGCCGCGTTCGTCGGCATCGAGTTGGTGCTCGGCGCGCTGGTGGGCGAACTGCTGCTCGGCAACGCGTTCTCGTACAACCTCCGCTTCCTGCTGCAAGGGCTGCTCAACATCGCGAGCTACTTTCTGGGCGGGCTGCTCATCGGCGCGGTGTCGCCGGGGCTGCGGCTGCGCGAGCCTGCCGTGGGTGCGGCGCTCGCCATCGTGCTGATGTTCTCGCTCACGGCGCTGACGCCCTTCCGCTTCATCGGCGCGACGGGCGGCAAGCTGGTCCTGGGAGCAGCCATCGCCTTCTGCCTTGCGCTCATCGGAGCGGCGCTCGGCGAGAAGCTCACGGGCAACAAGCTGCCGGGTTAACGGACGCTCCACACGCGGGGCCGTGACCTCCCGCGCTGAACCGGCGGCTTGGTGCGCGGTTGAACCCCCACACCTATCCAGCTGCTCCCCATGCTTCGCACGACCCTCCGCCTGTTCGGCCTCGCTGCCCTCGCCGTTGCCCTGGTGTTGCCCGCGCTGACGCCGACGGCGCTCGCCCAGGATGCGTCCGCGATCAAGCAGATGCTCCAAGACCGCGACGGCGAGATCAAGACGATCCTCGGCACCGGCACGTCCTACACCGACGCGCAGCGCGAACGCCTCCGCACCGTCGTCAACGACGTGATCGACTTTGGCGCGATGAGCGCCTACGCCCTCGGCGATACGTGGGGCACGCTCACCGACGAGCAAAAGACGCGCTTCGTGGAGGTCTTCTCCGGCGTCGTCCGCGCGCAGTCGCTGGCCGACCTCGACCTCTACCGCGCCGCCGTGGCCTACGGGGATATCGACGTGAGCGGCTCGACGGCCACGGCCACGACGACCGCCTCGTTCGAGGACGTGCGCACGGAGGTGGTCTACGACCTCGCCAAGAGCGGCGACGCGTGGACGATCACCGACTTCTCGATCGACGGCGTGAGCACGGCGGACAACTACCGCCGCTCCTTCCAGCGCGTGCTCGCCCGCCGTGGCTACGACGCGCTGCTCAGCAGCCTGGAGCGCCGCCTCGCACGCGGCTAGGGCACCGGCGAGTTATCCACGCAGCGGCAGCGGTTATCCACGACCGTTGAGGACCGCGTGAGTGCCCGGTACCTTCCGGGGCCTCTCCCACCGGTTTCCCGCTCCGATGCGCCAGTTTGCCATCTCCTTCGACGACCAGCCCGCTGCGTCCCCCTCTGACCCTAACGCGATCCTGGCTGGGCTAAACCCCGCACAGCAGGAGGCTGCCGCCGCGCTCGACGGGCCGGTCATGATCATCGCGGGGCCCGGCTCGGGCAAGACGCGCACGCTCACGCACCGCATCGCCTACCTGCTCGCGACCAAGCGGGCGAAGCCGTGGGAGGTGCTCGCGCTCACGTTCACCAACAAGGCCGCGCGCGAGATGAAGGCGCGCGCCGTGGCGCTCGTCGGCGAGGGCGCGGGGCGCGGGCTCTGGATGGGGACGTTCCACAGCACGTTCGCGCGCATCCTGCGCATGGAGGCCGAGCCCATCGGCTTCACGAAGGACTTCACGATCTACGACTCCGACGACTCCGAGAAGACGCTCAAGGAGCTGATGGGGCGCTATGGGATCGACGCGAAGAAGTTCAAGCCGCGCGCCGTCCGGGGCCGCCTCTCGGGCGCGAAGAACCAGATGGTGAGCCCCGACGACTACGCCCGCCTCGCCGCCGACCCGTTCGAGGAGGCCGTCGCGAAGCTCTACCGCCCCTACCAGGAGGCCCTCCGACGCGCCAACGCGATGGACTTCGACGACCTCCTCATCTGGCCCATCCGCCTCTTCGAGAACCACCCGGAGGTGCTGGCGAAGTACCAGGCGAAGTGGCGCTATCTCCACATCGACGAGTACCAGGACACCAACCAGGCGCAGTACCAGCTCGCGAAGCTGCTCGCCGCGAAGCACAAAAATATCTGTGTGGTGGGCGACGACGCGCAGTCGATCTACGCCTTTCGCGGGGCCGACATCCAGAACATCCTCTCGTTCCAGAAGGACTACCCCGACGCGACCGTCGTGCGGCTGGAGCAGAACTACCGCTCCACGCAGCGCATCCTGAAGCTCGCCGACGCGATCATCAAGCAGAACCGCGACCAGCTCGACAAGACGCTCTGGACGGACAACCGCGAGGGCGACCCGGTCCGCGTCACCGAGGCGCTCTCGGAGCGCGACGAGGCGCAGCGCATCGAGCGGACGGTCCGCGACCTCAACGCCCGCGCCGGCGTGCTCCCGCGCGACGTGGCCGTGCTCTACCGCACCAACGCGCAGAGCCGCTCCCTCGAGGAGGCGCTGCGGCGCGGCGGCATCCCCTATCGCTTGGTAGGCGGCATCTCGTTCTACCAGCGCGCCGAGATCAAGGACGCGCTCGCCTACCTCCGCCTCGCGGTCAACCCCAACGACGTCGCCTCGATCCGCCGCGTCATCAACACGCCCACGCGCGGCATCGGCGCCAAGACGATGCAGCGGCTGGAGCAGTACGCCGCCACCGAGGGCCTCACGCTCTGGCAAGCCATCGAGCGGGTCCACGAGACGGGGCTCTCGGTACGGGCCAGCAACGCCATCTCAACATTCGGCTTCCTCGTCGCGCACCACGCCGCGAAGGCCGAGACGACGCCCGCGCACGAGCTCGCGCAGAGCCTCCTCCAGGAGTCGGGGCTGATGACCGACCTCCGCAACCAGAACACGCCGGAGAGCCTCGCGCGCCTGGAGAACGTCCACGAGCTGCTCAACGCCATCGCCGAGTTCGCGGACATCCCGGCTGCCAGAGCAGAGGGGGCCGAGGAGACGCCACCGCGCACGCTCTCGGAGTTCTTGCAGGAGGTGTCGCTCGTGACCGACCTCGACAGCGTCTCGGACGACGACAACCGGGTCACGCTGATGACGCTCCACGCTTCGAAGGGCCTGGAGTTCAAGGTCGTCTTCCTCGTCGGTCTTGAGGAAGGCCTCTTCCCGCTCGCGAAGGCCGCGCAGGACCCGAAGGAGTTGGAGGAAGAGCGCCGTCTGTTCTACGTCGGCGTGACGCGCGCCGAGGAGCTGCTGCAGCTGAGCTACGCGCGCAGCCGCTACCGCTACGGCGAGTCGCAGGGGGCCGTCCGCAGCCGCTTCCTCGACGAACTCGACGGCCTCGACGACGTGTTGCGCACCGACACCGGCCGCGCCTTCCGCCCCAAGAAAGGCCGCTTCGAACTCGGAGGCGGCGGGACGGGCGGCTACGGCGAGGTGGACCCGCACTACTACCGCCGCAACCTGCGCGGCGAGAAGGGCGCGAAAAAGCCGCGTCGGACGAAGAGGATGCCTGCCGCCGAACCGGAGCCGCAGGGCCGCCGCATCGTCTACGACGAGGGCGAAGGCGGCGAACTGAGGCCCGGCATGCAGGTCGAGCACCCGAAGTTCGGCGTCGGCAAGGTGATGGGTGTGGAGGGCCGCGGCGACCGTGCCTCAGCGACGGTCTACTTCCAGCGCGTCGGGCAGAAGAAGCTGCGCCTGAAGTTCGCCCGGCTCAAGGTGGTGGGGATGTAGGGGGAGTGCGGCGGTGTCGCAGTGAAGGGAACGCTTCGGGCGCTGTCGTCTTCATCTTGTATTGCTTCCCGATCAGCCGTCCCTGTGTGCTATGTCGAGCCTCGCACCGCCGCACCTCTACCGCTTCACCGTAGACGAGTATCATGCGATTTGGGAGACCGGTATTCTCGGTCACGAGAAGCGCGTCGAGCTCATCGACGGACAGATCATCACCATGTCGCCCTTCAAGCGCCCGCACCTTGCTTCCGTCAATCTGCTAGAGCGTGCGCTAGCGCGACGGCTCTATGTCTCGGAGCCGCCGCTGGCGCAGGTGAGCGTGCAGAACCCCGTTCGCTTAGATGATGGCACCGAGCCGGAGCCCGACCTCGCTCTGCTGCGCCACGACTTTGCTGATCGCTTCCCAACAGCCGCGGACGTGTTCCTCGTGATTGAGGTCGCCGACACTACCGAGGCGTTCGACCGCAACGTGAAGCTCCCGCGCTACGCCGCCGCAGGCGTGCCCGAGGTGTGGCTCGTGCTCGTGGGTGACGACCACGGACCGGGGCGCGCGGAGATCCATCGCCTGCCAGGGCCGACCGGCTATGGCACCGTCGAGCAGCATGGCCCCGACGGCGCACTCACGATTGCGGCCTTCCCGGACCTCGCGCCAATCCCCGTCGCGGACGTGCTGCCGCCGCCTGCTGCCGAGAACCAGAGCGGATGACGGAGAGGAACACCGCCGCGATTTTCTTCGGAGCAGCAGCGCTAGTGTTCTGGCTCGGGTTCTCCATCGTGATCGGTGGACCTGCTTGGTGGCTCATCGTCCCAGGTACGCTGGCCGCTTCGTGCGTAGCCTGGCTCGTCGGCCCCGCCATGGCCCGCGACGCGCTGCGTGCCCCAGACGAGTGGCGAGGGATCATGCCTGGGCTAGGCATCGCCCCACTGAGCTACGGCATCGGGGCCGTGCTTCTGACCATGGGCATGAGTGCTATCCAGGCAACCGAGCAGATTCGAGGAGGCGAGGCTTTCGATTTGTATGGAAGCCTGGACCTGCTTGTGCTAGCTCTGATGTTCTCGTTCTACTTCAGTCCTGCCTTGCTGTTTGGGGCGGGAGCAGGCTGGCTCTTCTACCGCACCGTCCGTCGCGGGGAAACGTGAGCCAAGCAGCTCCGCTCTTCCGATCTTACGGTTCTCCCTTCTTCCCCGCTCGCGTCTTCCTCTCCTCGCGGCCCCGCCCGGATGCGCCCTGTCCTCTGCAACTACTACGTCACCTACCGTTGCAACGCGAAGTGCGGCTTCTGTGACATCTGGGAGCAGCCCTCCCCGCTGATCGACCTCGCGGACGCGGCGCGCAACCTCGACGACCTCCGCCGCATCGGCGTGCGCGTGATCGACTTCACGGGCGGCGAGCCGCTGCTCCACCCACAGCTTCCGGACCTGCTCCGGATGGCGAAGGAGCGCGGCTTTCTCACCACGGTCACGTCGAACGGCCTCCTCTACCCGAAGCGCGCCGAGGCGCTGCGTGGGCTGGTCGATCTGCTGCACTTCTCGATCGACGCGCCGACGGCCGAGGAGCACGACGCCTCGCGCGGCGTGACGTGCTTCGGCAAGCTGATGGAGTCCATCGAGGTGGCGCTGCGCATCGGCGAGCGGCCCGATCTGTTGTTTACGGTCACCAACGAGAGCGTCCGCCACCTCGACACGATCTACGAGCAGTTCGCGCTGCCGAACAAGCTCATCCTGATCGTGAACCCGCTCTTCGAGTACCACGGCCTCGGCGCGGAGCTCTCCGACGACGTGATGGCGCGCATGCGGACCTTCGCGAAGCAGCCCTACACCTACCTCAACCCGGCCTTCCTCACGCTGCGCGCGCGCGGCGGCAACGACCCCGCCGACCCGGTCTGCAAAGCGGTCAGCACGACGGTCGTCATCTCGCCGTTCGACGAGCTCGTGCTGCCGTGCTACCACGCCGGGCTGGAGAAGCTGCCCATCGAGGGGCGGCTCTACGACCTCTGGCAGGGCGACCGCGTGGCCTACCACCGCGAGCACGAGGGCCGCCTAGAGGTCTGCCGCGGCTGCACGGTCAACTGCTATTTCGAGCCGAGCTTCGCTACACAGCCAACAACCGGCTATTTCTGGGAGGCACTTCCCTCAAAGGTGCGCTACAGCTGGACGAAGTTCGTCGTGCAGCGCCTCCGCGCGAAGCTGGCGGGCCCGCGCACGGCGAGCCTCCCCGACTTCGACACGCCCTCGGGCGACGGGGCCGCCTCGGGCGATGGCGCGCCGCCCCGTCCGGTGGTGCGCCCCGTCGGACGCCCGCCTGCCCCGCCCGTCGAGATGCCCGCGATCTCCCTCCCCGTCCTGAAGTCGGTGCCCGCCCGCCCGCCGAACGCGGTGCCTGCGCGGCCACCGAGTACCGCGTCTGCCCGTCCACCGGCCCGCCGCCCGAAGCCTGGGGCATAGCGGCCCGTCACGCCGTCTCCCCGATTCGCCGTCTCCCCGACTCGTCCTCCATGTCCGGTCTGCCTCGTCAACTCGCCGTGATCGCGGCGGCGCTCTTTGCCGTCGTGCTCAACGGGCTCGCCGGGGCAGGCATGCTCTTCGACACGAACACGGGCGCCGTCTCTAACGCGATCCCGACAGGCGTGACGCCGGCGAGTTGGGCGTTCGCCATCTGGGGCGTCATCTTCACCGGCGTGCTCATCTTCGCGGCGACCCAGGCACGCCCGAGTGCACGCGGCGCGCGCTACGATGCCCTCGGCGTCCCGTTCGTCAGCGCGACGGTGCTGACGGGGCTGTGGCAGATCCCGTGGCTCACGGGGCGTCTTGCGCTGGCGGCGGTCGTGATCGTAGGCATCCTGGCGAGCCTCGTCTGGCTCTACATCCGCCTCGACCGGATGGGCATGACGACGGCGGAGCGCTGGCTGCTCGGCGTGCCGACCTCGCTGTTTCTGGCGTGGCTGACCGTCGCGACGCCGCTCAACATCACCGTGGCGCTAGCCTCGGCCTTCGGGACCGGAGCCGCATTCTGGCCGCCGTTGCTTATGCTCGTAGTAGCTGCCATCGGTGCGGCGCTCCTGAGCCGTACGGGCGACGTGGCCTTCGCAGGCGTGCTGGTGTGGGCGTTCGCCGCGATCTACGCGCGCAACGGGGCCGACGCGCCGCTGCTCACGGGCATGCTGGCCGTCGGCGTGCTCGGCTTCGCGGTCGCCGTCGGCGTGGCCCTGCGCCGAGGCCGCTCGCCGCTGCCGGTGACGACCTAGGGCTGGCCCCGAGTGGCATGGCTTCGGGTTGCCGAAACCGTACGCGGCGTCGGGCGTGCCGCGTGTCCCCCTGTCCAACACGGTGCCTCGCCATGTCAACCTCGAACCTGATCGCCGCGCTCCAGGGCGTCGTCGGTGCCAAGCACGTACTGACTGACGACGGCGACACGGCCTACTACCGGACCGGCTTCCGCTACGGCTTCGGCGGCGCGGCGGCGGTCGTCTTTCCGGGATCGCTCCTAGAGCAATGGCGCGTGTTGCAGGCGTGCGTCGATGCGGGCGCGGCGATCCTCATGCAGGGGACGAAGACGGGCCTCACCGGCGGCTCCGGCCCCAGCGGCTTCGACTACGACCGCCCGCTCGTCATCGTCAACACGCGGCGGCTCAAGGGCATCATCCCCATTCGCGGCGGCGAACAGGTCGTCGCGATGCCCGGCGCGACGCTCCACGAACTCACGCAACTCCTCGCGCCCATCGACCGGGTGCCGCACTCGGTGATCGGCTCGACGACCATCGGCGCGACCATCGTGGGCGGGATCGCCAACAACGCGGGCGGGGCGCTCTGCAAACGCGGCGTGTCGTACACCGAGCTGTCGCTCTTCGCGCGGGTCAACGAGGCGGGCGAGCTCGAACTGGTCAACCACCTCGGCGTCCGGGGCCTCGGCGAGACGCCCGAGGAGATCTTCGCGGCGCTGGAGCGCGGGCGCATCCCCGAGGACGCTCTGGAGGCGTTCGACACGCCCGCGTCGGACCGCGAGTATGCCGCGCGCATCCGCAACCTGGACGCCGACGTGCCCAACCGCTACAACGCCGACCCGCGGCGCCTCCACGACGTGAGCGGCAGCGCGGGCAAGGTGGCCGCCTTCGCCGTGCGCGTCGACACCTACCCGAAACCCCAGCGGACGCAGGTCTTCTTCCTCGGCACCAACGACCCCACCGACTTCACCGCGCTGCGCCGCCACATCCTGACGCGCTTCGAGGAGCTGCCCGACAAAGTCGAGTACATGAACCGGAGCATCCTCGACACGGCCAAGCGCTACGGCAAGGACGTCGTCCTCTCGATCAAGCACCTCGGCACGAAGCGCCTGCCGAGGCTCTACGCGCTCAAGTCGCGCGTCGAGTACCTCACGAACAAGGTCTCGTTTCTGCCGCGGTTCCTCCCGGACCTCGTGCTGTATCAGCTCAGCAAGCTCTTCCCAAGTCAGGTCCCCGCGCGCATCCAGCACTACCGCGACCGCTACGAGCACTACCTCATCCTCAACGTGTCGGACGACGGCATCGAGGAGGCGCAGCGTTACCTCGACGACGTGTGGAGCACCCGCGACGGCGTGGCCTTCTTCGCCTGCACGGACGCCGAGGCGGAGGCGGCGCTGCTGCACCGGGTCGCGGCAGCCGGGGCTGGGATCCGCTACCAGAACGTCCATCAGAAGACGACCGAGGAGGTCCTCGCGCTCGACATCGCGCTCCTGGGCAGCGACCCTGACTGGATCATCGACATCCCGGACGACGTGGCCGACCAACTCGACCACGTGCTCTACTGCGGGCACTTCATGTGCCACGTCTTCCACCTCG
>JBCCLD010000161.1:0-10346 GCA_039027055.1 Bacteroidota bacterium | reverse complement strand
TTTGTCATCCCAGACTTGATACGGAATCGGCGTCACGATGTCAGCATGGCTCTGTGTTGCGTGTTGCGTATCGGACCGAGGTCAACACGCACTACGCGACACGAAACACCTCCTCGGCGATCCTGACATCGACGAACCGAAAGCGTATCAGGCGGTCACGAGACCCCGTTTACGGGCTCGCAAGGCGTGTGAGCCGTGCGATTCCGTAGAATCGGACGACGAACACAACGCCGCGAGCGCCGAATGGGGGCCGTGAGCGCCGATCAGATCGACTGTCCACATGCCCCAGTATTCTGACCGTTTCACCCTGTTGGGTTCAGTGTCGTTGGGTTCAGTGTCACCCTGGTCAACCACCTCTGTCCCCTCCTGTCCAGAGCCTGTCCTCGCGAAAGCGGGGGAGGAGAACTCCAAACGCGACGTTGAAGCCGAGACGAGCCGACAATCTCGACGGGTCACGGTACTAGTCCGATGAAGACGCTACACCTCCTCCGTCACCTGCCTGCTGCCAACGCCGAGCGCCGCGCGATCGGCCATACCGACCTCCCCCTCGCCGACCCCACTGCGCCGGATCGCCTTGCCAATGCCTGGCCCCACGAGCCCCCGACGCGCCTCGTCGCGAGCCCCCTGCTGCGGGCCTCGCACACAGCGCGCGCGCTCAGTACGACCTGGAACCTAGAGATCGAACACGAACCACGTCTGCGCGAGATGGACTTCGGTGCGTGGGATGGGCGCTCGTGGGACGAGATCGAGCAGGACGACGCGGCCTCGCTGCACGCTTGGATGGGCGACTGGACCTCCACGCCAGCGCCCGGCGGCGAGTCGTTCGCAGACGTGCGGGCACGCGTGGACGCCTGGCTCTCGGAGCACGCCGCCGACGCTGCCACGGACGACACCAGCAGCGTGGTCGTGGTGGCGCACGCCGGTCCGATCCGGGCCCTCCTCGTGCACGTGCTCGACCTCGATCCAGCGCACGCTTTTCGTCTCGACGTGCACCACGGCGCGCTCACCACGGTCCGCCTTCGCCCGCCGTGCCTGACCGTCCTCAACCACCCGCTATGGCTCCCGTATACGTGATGGTGTATCGACTCCTTCCTGTCGTCGTCCTGCTTACCCTGGCAGGGTGCCGCCCCCAGTCCTCGACCACGACGGCGGCCTCTGAAGCTCCGGCTGCGGACTCGATGCAGACGGTCCAGGACGACCTCGGCCGGAGCGTGCGTCTGCCTCGGGCGCCGCGGCGCATCGTGCCGCTGGCTCCGAGCGTGACCGAGTTGGTTGCAGCAGCAGGCGGCCTCGACCGGCTGGTTGCCCGTACGCCCTACTGCAACGCGCCCGAGGCTGTGCTGGCACTCCGCCCGATTTCGACCTACCCCCTCGACCGGGAGGCCGTGCTGGCTGTTCAAGCCGACCTCGTCATCGGGACTGACCAGGTGAACGACCCCAGCGTCGGTGACGACCTTGCCCGGCTTGGCATCCCGGCGTTCTATCTCAACTTCGAGACCCTAGCCGATGTCCCCCGGGCGCTTCGTGCCATGGGCGACCTACTCGGCACCCGCGTTGCAGCCGAGGCGGCGGCGCGGCGCTTCGAGGAACGCGTCGGTGACACGACTGCCCCGCTCCCCGATGCGCCGCGCGTGCTCCTGCTCATCGGCGACGACATCCTGTACGGGTTCGGCGGGGCGAGCTACGTTCACGACCTCGTGGCTCGCGCCGGAGGCCGCTCCATCACGGCCCAGCTTGACGGCGAAGGCGTGACCCTGTCGAATGAGTGGGTGCTAACGCAGGCTCCCGACGTCATCGTTGTGCTGGCGGGCACGGACTACCGCGTCGGGGACCTGAGCGCAGCCCAGCCTGCCTGGGCCGAGGTCCCAGCGCTGCAGCGTGAGGCCGTGTGTGGCCTCGACCCCGACCTCATCGTGCGCCCCGGCCCGCGGCTGGCCGACGGCATCGATGCCCTGGCCGCCTGTATCGATGCAGCGCAGGGCTGAGCCCTACGCCGCCATCGCGCGGCCGCGGAGGCTGCCCACGGCGCTGATGACCGCTTCGATGGCGGCCTCGACCTCGGCCTCGGTCGTGTAGCGCCCGAAGGAGAAGCGTAGCGAGGCAAAGGCGTCGGCGCGGCTGCGGCCCATCGCAGTGAGCACGTGGCTCGGCTGCGCCGCCCTCGTCTTGCACGCGGCTCCGTTCGAGGCTGCAACGCCGCGCAGCAGCGGCAGCAGCTTGCGCGTCTCGGTGCCGGGGATCGTCAGGTTCGAGACCGTAGGCAGGCGCGGGGACTCGGCCCCGTTGACGGTCACGTCGGCGAAGCTCGTCGTGATGGCGGCCTCGAAGCGGTCGCGGAGGCGCTCCAGGTAGGCCGCCTCTTCCGCAAGGCGCTCGTCGGCGAGGTCGGCGGCCTTGCCCATGCCCACGATGCCCGGCACGTTGTAGTGGCCGGAGCGGAGGCCGTCCTGCTGGCCAGCGCCCGTCAGCTCGGCGAGGAGGCGCACGCGCCGGGGGCGACGGCGAACCCAGAGCCCGCCGGTGCCCTTCGGCCCGTAGAACTGGTTCGCATCGAACGCCAGCAGGTCCACGTCCGCGGCGTCCACGTCCACCGGCACCTTGCCGACGGCCCAGGTCGCGTCGGCGAGGAGGAAGGCCCCGCCGCTGTGAGCGATCTCCGCGATGTCTGCCATGGGGTGCAGCACGCCCGTCTGGTCGTTGGCCCACATGGCCGCCACGAGCAGCGTGTCGCGGTTTACGGCGGCGCGCAGCGCATTCAGATCGGGGTGGCCGGCGCGGTCCACCGGCACTACGACAATCTCGAACCCGTCGCGCTCCAGGCTCGCCGCGGTCTCCAGCACACGCGGGTGCTCGGTGGCGATGGTCACGACGCGGGTCCGGCGGTGGCCGTAGGTCGAGGCTAGCCCACGCATGGCGAGGTTGACAGCCTCCGTCGCCCCGCTCGTAAAGACGAAGCCGGCGGCCTCAGCATTGAGCAGCAGCCCGAGCTGGCCCCGGGCCACGTCGATGGCCTCGTCCGCCGTCCAGCCGTGCGCGTGGAGCGTTTGTCCGGGGTCCCCGAAGCGCTCCGTGAAGTAGGGACGCATGGCCTCGAAGGCGAGGGGGTCAACGGGGGCGGCGGCGTGGTAGTCGAGGTAGATCGGCGCGGCGGACATGAACGCGAGATCGGTGCGGGGGCGGAGAGAGGTACAGCGCGCCAAGCTAACAGTCAGCGACCCTTTTGTGTTGCCTGAATTCCATTTCGGAAGCGCTTTCACTCGAATCCTCGCCCCCTTCGCATCCAGGACGTATTTTGCCCTCTGGCACGGCCGTGTGTGGACCCGGCCGCCCTTCCACCACCTTGGACCCCTCCTATACCTATGTCCGCTTTTTCCCTTAACGATGTTAAGCGCCGTGTAGCCCTCCTCCTCCTGCTCGCTATCGTGGCCGTCGGCTGCGACACGACCGACGAGGACACCATAGACCCGGTCGTCGATCCGCCTACCCTCGGGGTGCTCTTCGCCGCTCCCACGCAAGCCGAGATCGACGCGGTGCGGGCCGACCTCCTCGCCCGCACCGCCGACGGCAGCTACGCCGTGCGCGACGTCGCCGTCGTGGACCAGCAGACCCTCGGCGACGGCAGCACCGTCTACGTCGTCTCCCACACGATGACCGACCTCGACGGCACCAACTTCACCAACTACGCAGCGATCCGCATCCCGCTAGACGCCGCCAACCTGCCGGTCCTCGTCATCAACCACGGCGGCGACCAAGGCTTCTCGCTCGACGACGAACTCGCCCTGCTGCTCGCGGGCTTCCCGTCGGTAGCGGCGGCGACCGTGCAGGCCTGGCCCGTCTTCCGCAGCGAGACCATCCGCGACGCTTTCGGGCAGACCTACACCGCAGGCGGTGCCCCGAGCCCCTGGGACCGCGACGTGGATGACGCCATCACGCTGATGAATGCTGTCCTCGACACGTTCCCCGACGCCACCGACGCAGAGCGGCTCGGCACGCTCGGCTACAGCCGCGGCGGCGGCGTGAGCCTGCTGATGGCGCAGCGCGGCGTCGGCATCGACGTGGTCACGGACTACTTTGGCCCCACCGACTTCTTCGATGAAACGATCCAGCTGCTCGCGTTCGGCGTCCTCGCCGACGACCCCTCGGCCCTCTCGTTGCCCGGAGCGATCTACCTGCGCGACGAACTGCTGCAGCCCTACCTCGACGGCACCCTCGCGGAGGCCGACGCACGGGCCGAGGTCGTCAAGCGCTCGTCGGCCCTCTACACCGCGTTCCTGCCTAACACGCAGGTGCTTCACCACCGCCTCGACATCGTCGTGCCGTTCGAGCAGGCCGTCGCTCTCAACGAGGCTGCGCAGGCGGCCCCGCCGATGGGCGCGTACGAATACAACCCCTATGGCGATGCAGAGGCCGGTGAGCTCGGTGTGGAGTTCCACTCGCCGTTTGCCATGGGTGAGGGCGGCATCGAGGGCTTTGCCAGGGTGGCGCAGTTCCACGCCCAGTTCCTCCTAGCCGGGGCAACGGCGCCCGCCCTGTCATTCTAGCCTGAGTCGCGTCATGCTTCACGCGCCGCCTCGGTCCCTGATGAACCGAGGCGGCGCTGTCGTGTCCGGGTACACGCGACTGGTGCCTGTGGCCCTACTTGCAGACTCGTCCAGCACTCACGTGGTAGCCGCGCGGCTACTCTGACCGGATGGAGTGGATGGGGTTGGCTGTAGCGGCGCGTAAGGCCTGCCCTCCGGCGGTGACCAACGCAAGCAGCAACGCCCCCAGGACCGCCAGGACGAACGGGGTGACGCCCACCTCCACCCGGTAGGCAAACCCGTCTAGCCACCGGTTGATCAGCAGCATGGCGACGGGAACGGCCAGCGCACAGGCCAACCCTACCCAGAGTAGGAAGTCGCGCGACAGCAAGCCGACCAACCCCGACACGGAGGCTCCGAGCACCTTGCGGACGCCGATCTCCTTGCGCCGCTGCTCCGCCGCATACGCCGCCAGGCCTACCAAGCCCAGCGCGGCGATCAGCGTCGCGATCCCCGCGAACCACCAGGCCATCGTGCCAAGCTGGCGCTCGTCCTGGTAGATCCGGTTGTACTCGTCGTCGAGGAAGCGGTATTCGAGCGGGTAGGCAGGGCTGAACGTCTCGGTCGCGGCGACGAGTTGCTCCAGCGCGGCGTCGGCCTGTCCCGGCGCGGTGCGTACGAAGGCCAAGACCCAGTTCGACGTGCGCGGCGAGGTCAGCCAGAAGATCGTCGGGGACGTGGGGCTGCCAGCCGCCCGCATGTGGAAGTCCTTGACCACGCCAACGATCTCGCCGTCGCCCTCCCACAGCGTGATTCGCTCGCCGACGGGCGCGTCGAAGCCCATCAGGCGCGCTGCGGTCTCGTTGACGATGAAGTTCGACGAATCCGATGCAATAGCGTCCGAGAAGGCACGGCCCTCGGCCATCTCCATCCCGAGCGCCTCAATCGCCGCGGCGTCGACGCCCATATAGTGAAACGAGGCGGACATGCTAGGGTCCTTGCCCCGCCACTCGACGCTGCCGGTCGACGAGCCCATCCGGAGCGGGTTGCTGTGCGCGGCCCCGACGTGCGTGATCGCAGGATCGTCAACGAGGGCGCTCCGAAAGGCCTCGTAGTTGGTCGCGGCCCCATCGCGCAGGGACACCATAATCAGTTCTTCGCGGTCGAGGCCGATGTCGCGGGTCTGGAGGAAGTCGAGCTGCGCAGCCACGGCGAGCGTGCCGACGATGAGCACCACGGACGCAGCGAACTGGAACACGACCAGGCTCCGGCGCAGCGCCAGCCCGCCCTTGCGCTCGCCCTTGAGGATCTTGACCGGGCTGAAGCGCGAGAGCACGACGGCTGGATACAATCCCGCCACGAGGCCTACGAGCACGGCCACGCCGAAGAAACCGAGCCACATCCACACAGGCAGGCTTACGGCCCCCAAGTCTTTGTCGAGCAACGCTCCGAATGGGGTGGCGAGGAGCGAGAACAGCACGGTGGCCGCCACGAAGGCGACCAGCGCCATCAGCACCGACTCGCCGAGGAACTGCCGCATCAGGCTGCCCCGCGTCGCGCCCATCGACTTGCGCACGCCGATCTCGCCAGCCCGGCGGGTGGCGCGCGCCGTAGCGAGGTTGGTAAAGTTGATGCACGCCAGCGCGAGCAGCAGCGCCGCGATGATCGAGAACGTCCGCACGCCCTCGATGCGGCCGCCGACCAGCACGCCGTTGTCGTAGGTGCCGTGGAGGTAGCGCTCGGTGTAGCGCTGGGCGAAGGCCGTCGTGATTTCGATGTCGTCGCGCTCCAGGAGAAGGTCCGTCATCGTGCGGTTGAGCGCGGCGACATCTGCGTCCGGGCGGAGCGTCACGAAGAGTGCCATGGCGTTGTTGCCCCAGTCCTTGACCCACGCGTTGCGGGCGTAGAACTCCGACGCGGGCGCGACCCACTCAAACGTCATCGATGCGCTCGGGGGCGGATCGGCGGCGACCCCGGTCACGCGGGCCTCGTGGTCGTTGAGCCGCACGGCCTGCCCCATCGCCTCGTCCGGCTGGGTCTCGGCCCCGAACAGCTTGCGCGCCATCACTTCGGTAACAACGATCCCGTCGGGCTGCGTAAGCGCCGTGGCCGGGTCCCCGGCGAGGAGGTCGAAGGCGAACATCTCGAAGAACGACGCGTCGGTCCAGAAGCCCGGCGACCAGAACTTCTCGGCCCCCGCGGCGACGACCTGCTCGCCCTCGTCGCGCAGCATCATCGCGTGCTCGACCTCGGGGACGGTGGCCCGCAGTTCTTCCGCAAGCGGCTGCGGCGCTACGGTCCAGGTCAGGATCGTCTCCCCTTGGTCAAACGAGGCCGTGCGCAGGACCTGGTAGAGGTCGTCGCTGTGCATCTGATCCATCCGCAGTTCGTCCTGGACGGCGTAGAGGATCAGGAACGCGGCGGCAAAGCCGACGGCGAGGCCGGTCAGGTTGAGGGCGGAGTACGAGGCCTGCCGGCGGAACGCGCGCAGCGCGGCGATGAGGTTGACTTTGAGCATGGTCGGACGACTCGTGACGAGAGCGCTAGTGGCGCAGCGTAGATGCCGCTGCGAAGCTGCTCTGCCTACGTCAACCCATGTGCCACCCAGGCTCTAGTCCCTCGGAAGCCCTCCGATTCGTTCGGACTGTGCGCCACCGCACACGCGGCAGGCGGCTGCGCCCGCTCGCAGCACCCTAGAATGTGGGGTGTGGGGAGGAGGGTGTGGATCGGTACCAAACGCCCCACCCCCTACCCTCTACAGACTGCTTGGTACGCATCGATACCGCACCGTATCGCTCCTCAGCGTGCACCCATCTCGGCGGCCTCGGGGACGGGCCGCAGCGGTCCAGTGTGCGACGCGCGCGGGACGAGGTGCAGCTCGGTTTGCCGCCCGTCGATGTACCACACGGCCTCACCGTCGAAGAAGGCGTCCTGTTCGAGCATGATGCGCACGGGCTGGTCGTCCCACGCGGGGATCGGCACGGCGGCGTTGAGTTCGATGGAGTGCGCTGTGTTGGCGTAGAGCGGATAGTCCCCCTTGCCCGGCACGCCGCCTTGCTTGTCCCACATCCCGATGGACGGACCCGCGCCGTGGCCGTGGTAGCCGAGCGGGTGCGTGTAGATCGTCGCGTCGATGCCCTCGCGGTCGGCCTGCGCGAGCGCGGCGGCGAGGATCTCGTTGCCCGTGCGCCCCGCCGCGAACTCGTCGGTGAGGATGTCCTGCAGCCGGTTGCCGACGGCGAGCGCGGCCTTCAAGTCGCCTGGCGCGTCGGCCTCGCCGGGGCGCAAGACATAGGCGTGCTCCTGCGTGTCGGTGTTGAGGCCGAGGTAGGTGATCCCGAGGTCCACGTGCAGCAGGTCGCCGGGCTGGATGGTGGCGTTGCCGCTGCCCCAGTCGGAGAAGTCTCCGCTGCGGGGACCGCTCGTGGCGCGCTGGACGGACACGCTCGGATGGAACCACGTCACCAGATTGAGGTCGCGGATGCGGTCGCGGTACCACCACTCGACGTCCTCGACGGTCGTCACGCCGGGCGTGATGACCTGCTCCGAGAAGCCCTCGGCGATGATGGCCTGCGCGATCTTGACGATCTGCGGATAGACCGCCATCTCCTCGGGGATGCGCGTCTCCAGCCAGCCAATCGAGAGCGCCTCGCCCGACACGATGCGGGCACGGTCCGCCTCGGAGAGCGCCGCGTTCAGCCCGTCGAACTCGGTGTCGGTGAGGCCGTCGGCGAGGGCGAACGTGGTGGAGCGGTTGAGCGCGATGCGCTGCGAGTCGCGCTCAGCGATGAGCTCGGCGACGCGCGCCCACTGGTCGGGCTGCGTGTCGGGGTCCCACGCCGCCGGGAAGGCGTGGCCGACAGCATAGCGCGCGATGGCGAGTCGCTCGACGCCGAGGTCGTTTCCATCGGCATCGCTCCCCCGATCATGGAACAGCAGGATCGTCCGGCGGCGCGCGTTGAGCCACGTCGCGGGCAGCATCGTCTTGAGCACGGGGTCCTCGTTGTACTCCCGCGCCACGAGCACCCACAGATCGATGCCCTCGCGCCGCATCAGCATCGGCACGACGGTGTCGAGGCGGCGCTCCAGCCAGGCGTCGCGCACCTCGGCGCGCTCGCGCATCGAGAGGATCGCGGGGATCGGGTCCTGCGCCACCGCGGCGCGCGGGATCACGAGCAGGACGACGAGGACGAGCATGACGCGGCGCATGACGGGGCAAGTTGCTGGTGAGTACGGTGTGCGCAACGTACGGCTCGGCGCCCCATCGCTGCCCTCGCCCTCTGCCGCTATGAACAGTATCTCGTGAGCTTGAAAAGCCACCCAAGAAGTGCTCTCCCTGGTCAGGGGGAGACAGAGGGGGTTGACCATCGAAGCGTGATGTTCGCCCCCCCCTGCCCCGCGTTCGCGAGGGCAGGCTCTGTCCAGAAGGGGCGCTTTCCTGGCCACTGGCTACGGCAATATCTTGGACTATCTCCCTTTGCAACACGTTTGCTCCCATTCACTCCACGGAGGCACCTCGCATGGAAATCGGCCTGGACAGCTTTGCCGCGTACCATCCCCACCCTGGCACTGACGGCGGCCCCGCACGCAGCCGAGCGATGGGCGAACTGCTCGACCGCATGGCCTACGCGGACGAGGTCGGCCTGGACAGCTTCGGCATCGGCGAGCACTACCGCGAGGAGTTCCTCGACGCGGCTCCCGCCGTCATCCTCGCCGCCGCCGCCGCGCGGACGACGCGCATCCGGCTGTCGAGCGCCGTCACCGTGCTCAGCGCCGCCGACCCCGTGCGGGTCTTCCAGAGCTTCGCCACGCTCGACCTCGTCTCGCAGGGGCGCGCTGACATGGTGGTCGGCCGTGGCTCCTTCACCGAGTCGTTCCCGCTCTTCGGCCTCGACCTGAACGACTACGACGCGCTCTTCTCGGAGAAGCTCGACCTGCTGCTTCAGCTGCGCGACGAGGAGGTCGTCACGTGGTCGGGCCAGTTCCGCCCGCCGCTGCGCGCACAGGCGATCTACCCCCGGCCGATGCAACCGTCGCTCCCGATCTGGCTGGGCGTGGGCGGCACGCCTGCATCGTTTGTGCGGGCGGGGACACTCGGGCTCCCGCTCATGGTCGCCGTCATCGGCGGCGAGACGCGCCGCTTCCGGCGGTTCGTCGACCTCTACCGGGCGGCGGGCGAGCAGGCGGGCCATCCACCGGAGCGCCTGAAGGTAGGCCTCCACTCGCTTGGCTACGTCGGCGAAAGCTCGGAGCAGGCCGTCGCGGACTACTATCCGGGCTATGCGGAGACGTTCACGAAGGTCGGCAAGGAGCGTGGCTGGCCGCCCGTGACACGCGCCCGGTTCGACGCGCAGAATGGCCCCACGGGCGCACTGATGGTCGGCGGCCCGGACGAGGTGGCGGAGAAGATCCTGCGCCACAGCGAGGCCCTCGGCGGGATCGACCGGTTCACCTTCCAGATGGACAACGCGGGCCTGTCCCACGAGCAGTTGCTGCGCGCCATCGAGCGCATCGGCACGCAGGTAGCGCCACGCGTCAAGGCCGGGGCCGCGCAGCCTGCGTGACATCGGGTTGCTAAGGCAGTCGTGCGTTTCCCACCCATAGACACAGCTGCTCGAATGTGTCCAGAATCGCTATGTCTGCTTTAGGGCGTGTGGACAATCGGTCTGATAGGTGCTAACGGCCACCGTTCGGCCTCCGCCCACCTCTACAGAATGGGGGGTCCACTCGTCACTCGATCCTACGGGATCGCGCTCCTCGTGCGCCTTTCGGAGACGCAAACGGCGTCTCGTGAGCACCTGACCCGATCAATGTCCACACGCCCTA
>JBCCLD010000160.1:0-10361 GCA_039027055.1 Bacteroidota bacterium | reverse complement strand
TGATGCGCTCGAACGCATCGACACGCCTGGGGGACAGGAGTACTTCGAGGACAACATCCTCGGTGCCCTGACCGATCGAGATCGGTTCACGTACTACTACAGACGCTATCAGGAAGGCATCCGCGATCCTGAACTCATCGCCCCGCTGTTCGACCTCGCCTACACGTTAAGCGAGGACGAAGTGGTCGCCGAGCTCAAGCCCATCTTGTTGGCCATGGACCCCTCCTTGGAGGTGATTCGCAGTCTCATCTTGGTCAGCGGAGACGACAACGAGAAGCTGGCTTTGTTGGATCGGGCCTTGGAGCAAGTCGAGGTCGCTGTCGACCGGGTGTTGCTCTTGTATGAGAAGGCGAGACTACTCTACACCACAGACCAATTGAGCGATGCGCGCAACGTAGCCAACGAGGTTCTGGAGATCGACGAGAACCACGGGCGGTCGCTTGTTCTCATCGGTGATACCTGGGCGGCGCTGGCGTCTACCGGCTCTATTCAGGCACGCGCACCAGCCTGGGTCGCAGTGGATTACTACAACCGGGCCGCGAGCCTCGACGAGGGCGTAGCGGTGCTAGCTCAACAACGTGCCTCGGACTACCGCCGCTACTTCCCGTGCCGCGAGGAGGTGTTCTTCGACCCCAACGTGAGCGAAGGCGGCGGCTACACCGTGCGCGGCGTTCGAACGACCGTCCGCGTTCGCGGCTGCTAGCGGGTGCCACTATGCTCGCAGGGCTAAACGTGCGATGAATCCACGGGTCTAGGGTTGCCGCTGGGCGCAACACCTCGCTACCTTAGACGTTCTGTGCGCCTCCCCCTTGTAAAGCACGCGTGTCAGCGTGCGTCATCATGCGCCTCTTCCGTTCGTTCCTGCTAGCCCGGCTCCTCGTCGGGAGCGTGCTGCTGGGCTTCCTCAGCGGCGCCGCCGGCACCGTGTCGGAAGCTGCGCCCGAGCACCCGCGGCAGACCTGGCAGCGTGCCCTCTCCGACGGTACGCTCGATCGGGCGGTTGAGCACGCGCAGAACGCTGATGACACGGCGGCCTCTGCCGTACAAGTCGCCGCCTTTCTCGACGTGCTCGCGGAAGCGCCCGGCGGCGAACAACTCGTCGCGTATCTGAGCTCGGTCGCTGACCCAGCCGATGTGCTGCGGGCGCTCCTGGGCACCTCGCACCTCGGTTCGGCGGTGCCGTTCGCGCTCAGCGACACCTGGGTCGCACCCGCCCCGCCTCCGTCGTCGACGTTGGGCGCACGGGTTGCGCTGGGTAGCGCTGCGCAGCCAACGCCCGGTCGGGCCGATGCATTCGTAGGCATGGTGCCTACGTCCGATGAGACCGGTCTGCCGGTCCCCCGCGAACGCTACCCTGCCGTCCAGCCGCTCGGACCATAGCGACGCCGATGCGGTGCGCCCTCGCACTGCCCATCCTCCTGATTTCCAGACCGACGCTCGGTGGTCGAGCGTCCTCGCGCCCTGCCCGTGTGCCCGCTAAGGCATGCGCTGCCCGGGCTACGAACATCAACCCCCATCCACTCCCTTTTAGCCATGCAAGGCAACGGATTTAAAATCTTCTCCGTCGTCGCGTTCATTCTGCTCTCGGGCTTCTACCTTTTCCCGACCCTGCAGAACAACCTCTACCAGAACAAGCTGGAAGAGCTCGTCGGCGCAGACAGCACGGAATACCACGACGCGAACTACGACGCCATCGAAGACGCCAAAATCAAGGCGCTCAACCTGGGCCTCGACCTCCAGGGTGGCATGCACGTCATGCTCGAAGTCGGCGTCGACAACCTCATGGACGAACTCGCTACCAACCGGGACGAGACGTTCTTGACGGCGTTGGCCGCAGCACGAGCGCGCGTCGATGCTGGCGACAACGGCAACTTTGTCGACATCTTCTACGACGAACTCCAGAACGTCGACCCCGAGGTGCGGCTCTCGCGCTACTACCGCAACGTCGGCGAGACGCTCAGCCGCCGTAGCGAAAACAGCGAGGTGCTCCCCGTTCTCCGCGAAGAGGCGAACGAGGCCGTCATCCGCGCCGTCTCCATTATTCGTCAGCGCGTTGACCGATTTGGCGTCTCGGAGCCATCGATCCAGAAGCAAGGCGAGAGTCGCGTCGCGGTAGAGCTGCCTGGCGTGGACGATCCGCAGCGTGTGCGTGACCTCCTCCGAGGCACTGCCCGGCTGGAGTTTCGCCTGATGGCAGACCCGCAAGAGCTGCAGTCCTCGCTGGAGGCGATCTACAACTACTACGAGGAGCAGACGGCCGCGGCCAACGCCGCGGCCTCGTCGGACACCACTCAGGTGGCGGACGCTAGCACGACCGACGCCGACACGACGGCTACGCTCGACCTCGGCTTCGGCGACGCCGCCGAGGCGGACGCTGGCAGTGGGGACGTGGCCGAGGCCGCCGTCAACCCGCTCCAAGGGATCGTCCGTCCAGGGCAAGGCACGATCTTCGCGCAAGTCGCCGAGGGCGACACGGCACTGGTGCGCAGCCTCGTGACAGCGGATGCCGTGCGCGGGTTGCTACCCCAAGGCATCACGCTGATGTACTCAGCCGACGGCTTCGAGCCTGAGGACGGCGGCGAGTCGATCTACAACCTCCTCGGCGTCCGTAACCGCGCCGAACTCGAGGGCGACGTCCTCACCGACGCCCGCCCGGCCTTCGACCCGGTCACCAACGCCCCGCAGGTGTCGCTGACGATGAACAACGAGGGGGCGCAGCGCTGGAGCCGCATCACGGGCGCTAACGTGGGCAAGCAGGTCGCCGTCGTGCTAGACAACGTGGTCTACTCGGACCCGGTCATCCGCAGCAAGATCACCGGCGGGCGCACCGTCATCGAAGGCGTGAGCCGCCAGGAGGCCGACGACATCGTGACTGTGCTCAAGTCGGGCGCGCTGCCGGCCCCGGTCAACATCATCGAGGAGCGCACCGTCGGCCCGAGCCTCGGCGCCAAGTCGATTCAGGCTGGCACATGGTCGGTCATCGTCGGCTTCCTGCTCGTGGTCGTCTTCATGGTGTTCTACTACCGGACGGCGGGCCTCATCGCCGACGTGGCGCTCCTGCTGAACGTCGTGTTCATCTTCGGCATCCTGGCGGCGTTCGGCGCGACGCTCACGCTGCCGGGCATTGCGGGCATCGTGCTCACGATCGGCATGGCCGTTGACGCCAACGTGATCATCTTCGACCGCATACGCGAGGAGATGAGCACCGGCAAGACGCTCAAGGCGAGTATCCAAGGGGGCTACGACAAAGCCCTCTCGGCCATCCTCGACGCGAACATCACGACGTTTCTGACCGGCGTCATCCTCTACAGCTTCGGCGTCGGGCCAATCCAAGGCTTCGCCGTCACGCTCATGGCCGGCATCGTGTCGTCGCTCTTCACCGCCATCGTGGTGACGCGCCTCTTCTTCGACTACCTCGTGTCCGAGAAGCGCCGCAACGTGGCCTTCGGGTGACACCACGCCGTTCGCACGACCTCGACTTTCTCTTTGGCGTCCGCTGCCATTTGTCCCTAGCCGCTTATGTGGCCCTCCACGTATGTGGCCCTAGGCGACGACCATTGACAACGGACCAATGACCAACCATCCATGCGTCTCTTCGAAAACGCCAACTACAACATCGTTGGCAACCTCAAAATCGGGTACATCATCTCAGGCGTACTCCTCACTATTTCTGTCATTTCCTTGATCACACGCGGCGTCGAGACGGGTATCGACTTCCAGGGCGGCACCGAGTTCGTCGTGGAGACCAGCCAGCCGCTCGCGGTGGGCGACGTCCGGTCGACCCTGTCGGACGCCCTCGGCACCGAGCCGGAAGTCAAGGAGTACGGCTCGCCCACCGAACTGCTCATCCGCTCCACGGTCGGCGGCGACGTGACTGAGCTGAGCGCGCTGGTCGTAGGCGCGCTCGAGTCGGCCAACCCCGGCGTCGAGCTGTCGCTTCAGAAGACCGATTCGTTCGCCCCGCGCTTCGCCGACGACCTCAAGCGTGGGGCCCTCTACGCCGTCTTGGGCTCACTCTTCGTCATTTTCGTCTACATCCTGGCGCGTTTCGGCTCGCTAATCCCGACGAAGGTGGAAGACTTCGCCTTCCCGCTCGGTGCGGTCGCCGCGCTCGCGCACGACGTCACGATCACGCTCGGCCTGTTCTCGCTGCTCCAGGGCGTGGTCCCGTTCTCGCTCCAGATCGACCAGGCGATCATCGCGGCATTCCTCACCATCGTCGGCTACTCGCTCAACGATACGGTGATCATCTTCGACCGCATCCGTGAGTACGCGAACATCTTCAAGACCGACTCCTACGCGACCGTCGTCAACAAGTCGATCAACCAGACGCTCTCGCGCACGGTGGTGACCTCGCTGACCACGTTCATCGTGGTGGCGGTGCTCTTCATCGCGGGGGGGCCGGTCTTGCGCGGCTTCGCGTTCGCGCTCATCATCGGCGTGGTGATCGGCACCTACTCGTCGGTCTTCGTAGCTTCCCCGGTGGTCGTCGCGCTCAAGTCGCGCAACGAGCAGTAGCGAGACGGGGAGGCGGAGAAGGAGGAGCCGCGACGCGCTTCAGCGTCGGCTCTCCGCCCGTGCTCCGTCTCCCCGTTTCTCCCGTTCTCCGACGCTTCCCCATGACCATCTCCACCACCGAACACGACGGCGTGACCGTTCTCGCCCTCAAGGGCGACGTCATGGGTGGCCCCGACGGCACCGCGCTACACAACCGGCTCAGCGACCTCCGCACGGACGGCGTCCGGCAGGTTGTGGTGGACCTCACCGGCGTGCGCCTGATGAACTCGTCGGGTCTCGGCATGCTCATCGGTGGCCTAACTACGATGAAAAATGGCGGCGGCGACTTGCGCCTCGCCGGAGCCTCGTCGCGCCTCCAGACGCTCTTCACGATGACGCGGCTCGACAAGGTGTTTCGGCAGTTCGAGACCGTGAACTACGCTGTGGCGTCGTTTAGTGAAGAGTAAAGGGTGATGAGTAAAGAGTAGGAGGCCAGCCAGGGGTCTCGTGCTCGGCTCGACCCACTCTTCACCCCGCACTCTTCACTCTTCACCTCTCAACCATGCCAGTCACCATCGTCATCGGGTCGCAGTGGGGCGACGAAGGGAAAGGGAAAGTCGTTGACCTGATCGCGCCCAAGCACGACATCGTCGCGCGCTACCCGGGCGGCGCGAACGCAGGCCACACCATCGCGTGGGGCGACCAGCAGTTTGTGCTGCACCTCATCCCGAGCGGCATCTTCCACGAGAAGACGGTGTGTGTGATCGGCAACGGCGTCGTGATCGACCCCGTGGCACTGATGGAGGAGATCAAGCAGGTCGAGGCGCTTGGGGTGAAGGTCGAAGGGCGGCTGCTGATCTCGCACAACGCCCACCTCATCATGCCTTACCACAAGCGCATCGAGGCGGCGAAGGAGGGCGCGCGGACCGCCAAGAAGGGCGAGGCCATCGGCACGACAGGGCGTGGCATTGGCCCGTCTTACGTCGACAAGTTCGCCCGCGTGGGCATCCGCGTCGTGGACCTGCTGAGCCCCGACGTGCTGCGCGACAAGCTGCGACTCAACATCGAGGCGAAGAACGACGTGCTGCAGAAGGTCTACGGCCACGAGCGGCTTGACGTAGAGGCCATCATCGAGGAATACGTCGACTTCGACCGGCGCATCGACCCGTTCGTGACAGACACGACGGATTACCTCACGCGGGCTCTTGCGGAGCAGAAATGGGTCCTCGCCGAAGGGGCGCAAGGGGCCCTGCTGGACGTGGACTTCGGCACCTACCCCTTCGTCACCTCCAGCCACCCGACGGCCGGCGGCTGCTGCACCGGCCTCGGCGTGCCGCCGACCGCCGTGGACCGCGTCATCGGCATCGTTAAGGCCTACTCGACGCGCGTGGGCAACGGGCCCTTCCCCACCGAACTCGACGGCGACCCGGAGGGCGTTGGCGAGATGCTCCGGAGGGTCGGCCACGAGTTCGGCGCTACGACCGGCCGCCCGCGCCGCTGCGGCTGGCTCGACCTCGTGGCGCTGCGCTACACGGCTCGCCTCAACGGCTTCACCGAACTTGCCGTCACCAAGCTCGATGTGCTCTCCGGCATCGAGACCCTGAGGGTGTGCACGGCCTACCAGATCACCACGCCTGAAGGCCAGACCAAGGTCACCGACCGCTTCCCGAACAACATCGCCACGTTGGCAACTGTGGAGCCGCTCTACGAGGAGTTCCAGGGCTTTGAGGGCGACCTCGGCTCGCTGTCGCATGCCGACGACTTGCCTCAGGAAGCACGGGACTACCTCACGTTCGTGGAGGACTTCCTTGGGGTGCGGGTGACGGTGATTGGCACAGGGCCGAAGCGGGAGGAAACCCTCCTCGTCTAGCTACCGACAACCCGGTGTCTCGTTGCTTCAGGCCTGCTCACAAAGCCCCGCGCCGTAACCCCAAGGACCAGTGACAAGGGACCAAGGACAAGCCGTCATCCACAAATTTGGCGGCACGTCTGTCGGCACGCCCGAGCGGGTGCGAGGCGCAGTGCGGCTCATCGCGGCGGAGCGCTACCGCCAACGCCGCGGGCGGCTCGTTGTCGTCTCGTCCGCGTTCGGCGGCGTCACGGACCGGCTGCTTGAGTCCATCCGTGCAGCCGTCGCGCGCGAGGAAACCCACCGCACCATTCTCGGCGAGATCCGGGAGCGCCACGAGGCGGCCCTACGCGATCTCGCGGACCCGTCTGAGCACCCCACGCTGCGCGCCGACCTCGACGCGCTGTGGGAGCAAGTGCGCGAACTGCTCGACGGCGTGTTTCTGCTGCGCGAATGCAGCCCGCGCTTCACTGACGCCATCATCTCGGCCGGGGAGCGAGCGAGCGTGCCCCTCGTGGCTGCGGCCTTTCGGAACGCCGGACTGCCCGCACGGGCCTTCGACGCCCGGGCGCTCGTGCGCACCGACGACCGCTTCGGCGAGGCGACCGTCGATTTCGCGACGACCCGCACGATCACGCAGGCCGCCTTCGCCGCGCTGCCGCCCGATGTGGTGCCGATCGTGACAGGGTTCGTGGCGACTACGGAAGAGGGCGTCACCACCACACTCGGTCGCTCGGGCAGCGACTACACCGCTACGATCCTTGCCGATGCACTCGACGCAGGGCGCGTAGTCATCTGGACCGACGTCAACGGCGTGCTCTCTGCCGACCCCCGGCTCGTGCCTGAGGCGTTCACCCTCGATGCGCTCAGCTACCAGGAAGCGGCCGAGCTGGCCTTCTTCGGTGCGAAGGTGCTTCACCCTCGCACGATGCGCCCGCTGGTGCGTCGCAGCGTGCCGCTGGAGATTCGAAACACCATGGATGCGGACGGGGCGGCCACAGTCATCTCCGACGCCCGGACCGGTGCCGAGGGGACCGTGAAGGCGGTCACTGCCGTACGCGGAGCCGCGCTCGTGACCCTACGCGGCAGTGGGGCTTCCGGAGCCTCCGCGTTGGCAGCGCGTGCGTTCGACGCACTCGCGCAGGCCAGCATCGACGTGTTCCTCATGGCGCAGGCGTCGAGCGAGCAAACGGTCACCCTCGCGGTGCGCGGGAGCGACGCGGCAACGGCCCAGCGCATCCTCAAGGCAGCACTCGTGCGCGAACTCGAGCGTGACGACCTGCTTGGAATCGATGTGGAGGAGGGGGCTGCGGTGGTGGCTGCCGTTGGCGACTTCATGCACTACGCGCCGGGCGTCGCCGGGCGCATGTTCGCGACCCTCGGCAAAGCGCGGATCAATGTGCTCGCCATCGCACAGGGCGCCTCGGACACCGCGATCTCGGCCGCCGTCTCGGAAGCCGATGCGTCGGCGGCCGTGCGGGCGCTCCACGAGGCGTTCGCCATGAAGCGCATCCGCGCGCACCTCGTGCTCGTCGGGGCGGGGGCCGTCGGGCAACGGCTCCTCGCGCTCCTCGAAGCGCAGAGGGACGCACTCCTCGACCAGCAGGTGAACCTCCAACTCGTCGGCCTGGCGACCTCGACGCAGGCGACCTATGACCCCGGCGGCCTACGCCTCGCCGCTGCCCGGTCTGAGCTGCGTGACGATCGGTCGCTCACGGACCTGCTCGACACCATTTCCACGGCGCGGCTCGAACGGCTCGTCGTGATCGATGCCACGCCGTCAGATGCGGTGGCACGACGGTACCCAGACCTGCTGCGAGCCGGGGTCGCTGTCGTGACTCCCAACAAGCAGGCGGGCACGCTCGATCATGGCTTCTGGCACGACCTCCAGGCCGCGATTCGGACACGCCGGGCGCCCTTCCTCTATGACACGACGGTCGGTGCGGGCTTGGCACTCCTGCCGACGCTCCGCGAGGCCGTACGCACCGGCGACCGCGTCCGCCGCATCGAAGGCGTGCTCTCGGGGACCCTCGGCTACGTCTTCAACGCGATGCGCGACGGGCAGCCGTTCTCCCAAGCCGTCCGGCAGGCCCATGAGGCGGGCTACACCGAACCGGACCCCCGTGACGATTTGACGGGCGTCGATGCGGCCCGCAAGCTGCTGATCCTCGCCCGTGAACTGGGGCCGGACGCTGGGCTGCGTGACGCCGTCCTGCGTGACGTTCAGGCCGACTCGCTCCTCCCCGACGGGTTCACGCAGCTCCCACTGGATGTGTTTTGGGAGCGCCTACCCGACCTGGACGAAGCGTGGGCACACCGGGTAGAAGCGACAGGCAGCGCAGAGTCGCTGCAGTACGTCAGCACGCTCGACACGGAGTCTGGGCTGTTGCAGTGCGCTGTCCGGTTGGTCGAGGCCGAATCGCCGATGGCGCGACTCCGCGGCCCCACGTTGATCGCCATCTGCACGACCGATCGCTACGCGCCCGAGCCGCTGATCGTCCAAGGTCCTGGGGCCAGCGTGGACATCACGACGGCCGTCTTGCTTGCCGATGTCGTCCGGGCCGCCCAGGCCATGTGAGCGGGGTTAGGGGCGCTGACGTCCGGCGTGTGTCGTTGCTTCCGTCAATACTCACCTCATACCCATCGCTGTCATAGCAGAATGCATAGGCATTGATAGCACCCCTCCTAGACAGAGCCTGCCCTCGCGAACGCGGGGGAGGGGCTGGGGGTGGTCGATCATCGAGCTTCGGTCAGCAACCCCCTCAGTCTCCCGCTGACCAGGGGGGAGAACTTCTTGGGTAGCCTCTTAACGCTACTGATCATCGCTATAGGAGGCAGCACGGTCCGTCGCGGGCGCAACCTTCGAGTATTAACCCCACGTACAGCGCTTTGCTAGGTCTCCCCGATCAATAAAACCAGTCCGCTTGGAGCGTTGCGATGGTGTCATCCTGCCCCCCTTCATTCTACAGGGCGTTTCAGGATCTCTGACGACTGCGGCGTTGCGAAGTATCGCTGAGATGCTGAATCGAGTTCAGCATGACAAGGTCGAAGTGCGCAGCTGGTTTTGGTAAAAGCCCTCCCGATCATAGGGCCTCGAGCCTCTCGATTCCCGACAAAAGACGGCAATCCGGTGTGGGGAGGCTCGCGTTCGCACCAAAAAAATCGCCTCTCCACGCACAACACATTCATCTCCACGACCGCATGCTCCACGTCGACCACGTCGTCAAACGCTATGGCTCCTTCACGGCCGTCGATGGTGTCTCGTTCAAGGCTGAGCGAGGGCGCATCTTCGGCCTACTCGGTCCCAACGGGGCTGGCAAGACGTCTACCATCCGGATGATCACGCACATCACGGTGCCGGATGCAGGCACCGTAACGCTCAGCGGCCAACCCGTGGGCCCTGCGTCGCAACGGCGTATGGGCTACCTGCCCGAGGAGCGTGGCCTCTACAAGAAGATGAAGGTGGGCGAGCAACTCGTCTACCTGGCGCAGCTGAAAGGCATGGGGCGTGCCGACGCCGAGCGCACCACCCGCGACTGGCTCGGGCGTCTCGGTCTGGCCGACCAGTGGGGGGCGGAGGTCGAGGCGCTCTCGAAGGGCATGCAGCAGAAGGTGCAGTTCGTTGCCACCATCGCCCACGCGCCCGACCTGCTCATCCTCGACGAGCCGTTCAGCGGCCTCGACCCCATCAACGCGGATCTGCTGCGCGACATCATCCAGGAGCTGCGGGCGGCGGGCCGCATTATCCTCTTCGCCTCGCATCGGCTGGAGCAAGTTGAGAAGCTGTGCGACGACGTGTGCCTGATCGCACGCGGGCGGGTCGTACTCGCCGGGGCCCTCGGCGATGTCAAGCGGCAGTTTGGCTCCAACGCCCTCACGCTGCGCTTCGACGGCCCCGACGCGTGGCTCGACGTGCTGGAACGGGCGGGGGCGTTGGCCATCGAGTCGCGAAGCCGGGGGGCTGCGGAAGTCATACTTGCTGAGGCCACGCCGACCCGCACGGTGCTCGAAGCGG
>JBCCLD010000159.1:0-10382 GCA_039027055.1 Bacteroidota bacterium | reverse complement strand
CCGTATTTCATGACGGGCAAGGGCTTCGGGCCGAACCTCGCCAAGGAAGATGGCTTCCTCGTCGACCGGGCGCTGCGGAGCCCGCACAACGGGCACATGACGATCCTGGCGCGTATGGGGGTGCCTGGTGCTGCGCTGTGGGTGGCGCTCAACCTCATGTGGTTCTTTAGCATGCTCGCTGTCTGGTGGCGTGCTCGTGCACAGGGCAAGACGCGATGGATGGCTGTTGCCGCCTTCCTCCTCACCTACTTCATCGCAACCAATATCAACGCCTCCTTCGACGTCTACTTCGAGGGACCGATGGGTGGAGCTTGGTACTGGACCGTCTTTGGTCTGGGTCTTGCGGTCATGTGGCTCTTCCAGCATCAGCCCTCCTTGCTCGATGACGACTCCGACGCTCGTACCGCCGCTGGCGCCACGTTCGTGTCCACCCACGCCCCCAATGCTCACGCCTCGCCGCATGCAGCCGCGCCCGTCGTCGGTGCTGGGCCGGCCCGTGCGGGTGTTGATGGTGCACAATTTCTACCAGCAGCCCGGTGGGGAGGACCAGGTGTTCCGCGCCGAAGTCCAACTGTTGGAGGCGATGGGGCATACGGTCCAGACGTTCACCGTCCACAACGACGCCGTCGATGACCAGAGCCGTGCCACGTTGGCCGCGCGGACGCTGTGGAACCGGGACATCCTCGCTACCATCGTGCAGCGTGTCCGCGCTTTCGAGATCGATGTCGTGCACTTTCACAACACGCTCCCGCTGATTTCGCCTGCAGCCTACCATGGTGCGCGCAAGGGAGGTGCCGCAGTCGTCCAGACGTTGCACAACTACCGCCTGCACTGTCCGGGGGCGCTCTACTTCCGCGAGGGGAAACTCTGCGAGTCGTGCCTAGGCAAGACGTTCGCATGGCCCGGGGTGCGCCATGGCTGCTATCGGGGCTCGAAAGCCGCCACCGCTGTTGTGGCGACCATGACCGCGACACATCGGTTGCTGGGCACGTGGACACGGATGGTGGACCGCTATATCGCCCTGACTCAATTCGCCTACGACAAGTTTATCGAGGGGGGACTCCCCGCGGAGAAGCTGGCACTGAAGCCCAACTTCATGGCTGAAGACCCTGGCCCGGGGGCAGGCAACGGTGCCTATGCCCTGTTCGTGGGGCGGCTGTCGCCGGAAAAGGGAATCGACCTGATTCTGGACGCCTGGACGCAGCATGCCCCACCCATGCCGCTGGTGATCGCGGGTGACGGGCCACGCGTAGACGCTGTAAAGGCCGCCGCCGACCTCTACCCGTCCATCACGTGGGTGGGGCACCAAACCCGTGACGGGGTGATTCAACTCATGGCCGATGCCGCGCTCCTCGTCTTTTCCTCAGAGTGCTACGAAGGCGGCACACCCATGACCATTATCGAGTCGATGGCAAACGGCACGCCTGTCGTCGCGTCCGACCTCGGCGGCCCAAAGTCGATGCTGCAAGGAAAACAGGTGGGCGCGCGATTTACCCCAGGCGACCCAGCCGCCCTGGCCGCCACCGTAGCAGGCCTTGCCGCCGACACCGATCGCCTACAACAGATGCGAGCGACAGTGCGTGGCCAATACGAGCTGGCGTATACGGCCGAAGCGAACTACCATAGCCTCACCGATATCTACGACGAAGCCCTCACGTCTCGGCACGCCACATGAGGACGCTGCATCCCATGTATACCCTCGGCGTGTTGCTCTTTGTCGGCGTAGCGTATGGTTGCTCTGAGCGGCCGTTGGAGCATGGAGCGGCACAGACGTCAGCAACGGTCGTCGGTCTAAACGATGAGCGGGCTGAGGATGGGCCCGTCGAGGCCGTGGGTTCTCATGCCCTCGAAACGTGCCCGCCGGGTCAGGTGCGCGACGCGACCGAGCGCTGCCAGCCCGCCGAACGGGTGTATGCGCCCAACGGCCGAGTATTTTGGGTCGATCAAGGCCACCCGAGCGCAAGCGACGCCAACCCAGGTACGCAGGCAGCGCCATGGCGCACGATCGGCCGAGCGACCGGGCGAGGCGTCCTGCGACCGGGCGATGCCGTGCTGATCCGAACCGGGGTCTATCGCGAGTTTGTGCGGCCTCAGGTCGGCGGCACCAGCGAATCGGCGCGGGTGACCTATGCTGCCTATCCAGGCGACGACGTTGTCGTGACGGGCGCCGTGGAAGCCAACGGGGGCTGGACCCAGCAGCGCGGCGCGTGGACGCTACCGTGGACCTACGGGGGAATGGACCGCTACAGCGACGACCCAGTGTTTCGCCGCGAGATGCTCATCGTAGATGGCATAGTCTTGCGTCCAGTCTTTGAGCAAGGTGCATTGGTGCCGGGCACGTTTTGGATCGAAGGGCCTTCAGAGAGCCCGCGAGTGATCTGGGCGCGATTTCCAGGCGACCGAGCGCCTTCGGCTTTTCGATCCATTGAAGTGGCGGTAGAGCCGCATCTCTACGCCCCCCTCGGCCGTGACCCGTACGCTCGGTGCGGGGCCGAAGACATGCCCGGCTGGATCCGTCTCGCTGGGCTGTCCTTCCGCTATGCCGCAAATCACGCGCAGTGGGGTGTCATTTGCGCAGGGAGTGTCGGTGGGTTGGTGGAGGACGTCACCGTGTCGTGGTCAAACGGCAGCGGCGTCGACCCGGGTGGGCGGCAGCATGTCTTCCGCCGCGTGCGGGCGCTCGACCACGGGCAGATCGGCTGGTCGGGTAGCTGCGTCGAGTGTCTGTTCGAGGACTGTGAGGCTTCGCGCAACAACTGGAAAGGCTACAACCCCTTCTGGGAGGCCGGGGGCGGAAAATGGAGCCAGACTGTCCGGAGCACCTTCCGCCGCTTTCGCACGATCGACAACGAGGGCCCTGGCCTCTGGCTCGACATCGATAACAATGACAACGTCATCGAGGGTACCTACGCCGAAGCCAATGCCGTTGCAGGGATCATGCTCGAATACAGGACCCGCCGGACGCTTGTTCAGCACAACGTGGCCGTAGGTACGCGCTGGCTCGCGTGGAGCGGCGCGGGGCTGCTCTCCCAGGCGGCGAGCGAGAACGTGATCGTGCACAACACCTTCGCGGGGAACGAAGGCCACGGCCTCTGGCTTCGCCTCGACCCCGAACGCCGCGCCCCCGATGGACGCAATGTAGTCATGAGCAATGTGTTTGTAGGCAACGGCACAAACGCCCCAGAAGCCTATGAGGTGCAGGTAAATGGCAACACGCAGGTCGAGACGAGGACGACCCGGTTCGACGCCAACGTCTACAGCCTACACCGAGCCGGGGAGGTGCAATCGTTCTTCTTCATGCCGACCAGCACCACGTCGTGGAGCGGCGACTACCGTGGGAGCGACCTCACCACGTGGCAGCGATACACCGGCTCGGACATGGACGCACGGCTGGTGGATGTGCCTCGTGATCTCCAGCCCGTTTCCCGCCGCTGGGCTGACTTGCCGGTACAGCTGGGAGCCAACCTCGCCCAGCCGCTCCCCTCGAACGTACCTACGACGTCGCGTGTGCTCCGCTACCCGCACGCCGGCGCGAACCCCGCCGTCGTGCGCGCCGAATGACGTGCCGTGCGATGACGCGACGCTAGACGAACACCCAACCCAGTACCGAATGAAGTCGCTCCTGCAAGCTGCGATTCGTACCGCCCACGTCGCCTTCGCGGATCGAGGGCTACCCGATCGCCTCGCGCTGTATTTCCACAGCCTCGAACCGCACGAGTACGACGCATTCAAGCGTGCCTTAGCGTGGGCGAACGAGGAAGGGTACCGGTTCGTCAAGGGTCCGGTGGCATTCCTGGAAGCTCCGGAGGGCGAACGCGTTGCGTGGGTATCGTTTGACGACAACTACCGAGCTTGGCACCGTGCGCTTCCCCTGCTCGACCGCCTCGGCGTCACGGCCACGTTTTATACCAACACCGGTGTGTTCCGAGATCGCGCTACCACCCAGGAACTCGACGTCTACTTCGACCGCCTGGTGCACCATGGGGACCGCACGAGCCTTTCCACCGACGAACTGCGCGAGATCGCTTCGGCCGGGCACCTCATCGGCGCGCATACGCACACGCACCGATGCCTCGCCAACCTTTCTTTTGCGGAAGCCGTTGCCGAGATCGACCGCAGTCAGCAGGAGCTTGAAGTGTTACTTGAGATGCCTGTTCGACACTTCAGCTATCCGTTCGGCATGCGTCGCCACTTTACCGAGGCGTTGCGGCAGTACTGCAGCACTCGGTTTGACTCCGTCGCCAACGCGATTCCCGCGATGCTGCACGCGCCCCAACGCGCCGACGCGCTCCAGCGCGCAGGGTGGCACCTCGACCGGCCGCACCACCAAAACGTACGTGCGCTTCGCATAGACGGGCGGCGCTTTGAGGCGCTTACCGGGCGAAGTGCGGTAGGGTAGTCAGGTGGGCGAGGCCTGAAGCAGCTCGCCTGCAAGCTTGGTCCTTTCGTGGGAACCACCCTCGGCGCGGCGCTTACCTCGGCACGCGCGTCCCACGCTCTTCTGCCGCTCGCTCGGTCCCGTCATGCGTGTACTCTGGGCCACGTTCGTGGTCGTTGTCCTCGACCAACTCACCAAGGCGTGGGTCGTGGCGATGATGGAGGTGGGCGACACGATCCCGGTGCTGGGTCGATGGTTTCGGCTATCCTACTTCGAGAACCCAGGCTTTGCCTTTGGCTGGACCCTGGGCTCAAAGGGGCTGCTCTCGGTCGTGTCGGTGCTGGCTACGGCGATGGTGGCCCTGTACTTGGTGTGGCTCCGAGCGGCATCCAGGACATACCGCCTAGCGCTTGCGCTCATCCTGGGCGGGGCGATGGGCAACCTCATCGACCGGCTATGTGCCGGGGTCGTCTACGGCTACGCGCCCTTCGGCCACGGCAACGTCATCGACTTTCTCCACCTCGACGTCTACCATGGCTTCGTTAACCTACCATGGCGCGCGTATCCGACGTTTCTCCCACTATTTCCCGTGGCCAATATCGCCGACGTATCGATCATTCTAGGGCTGGTGATGGTGGTTGCGGCTCATGTCGCGCTTGGGCGACGCGAACGGGCCGAAGCACGGGCGCGGGAAGCCGAGCGCGCGGCCTCACTCGACTCCGCAGGCGGGGATGCGACGGACTTCGCCGGTACGACGTAGCACCCAGAATCCTCGTCCCAGCGAAGGCGCGTCGGCTCCGTCGCTGTCGGCGACATATCGGATGCGAATGTCGAGATAGGGCTCCGGTGGGGCACAGCCATCTGTTGCACCATCGCGCCGCGTGACCTCGGCACCGAGGTCGCCCAGGAGCGCAGCAAGCAGGGCGGGGTCTCCTAGGCTTGGTGGCAGGTAGGAGTCGCCTCCGAGGCGGACGTAGGCGTCGTCGAGGCCGAGGCGTTCTCGGGTCGTCTCGGCGACGTCGCGCGAGAAGAAGGGGCCGTGGACAACGGCGTAGAAGCCCGGCGTCAGCAGCGCGTAGAGATCGGTGCGTAGCACCCAACCGCCAGTCTGGACCGCATAGTCTTGCGCGGTGCTCTTTGATTTGAAGCTGCCCGCCATCACGAAGTAGGGGCCGGGTGGCGGCGGGGCAGGCTCCACCTCCACCGAGTCGGGAAGGAGGACGGGTTCCTGCGCGCGTGCGAGTGGCGCGTAGACGACGAGAACGGCAGCAACGAAAAGGACACGCATGGAGAAGAGTGGTGAGTGCCTCTGAAGCTACTACGCTCGGCGTCCACGCCGGCGTGTGTGGCTCTGCGTCGTTTGCGGCAACCTAGTGCTGCGACCGATTCATCTTGTCATGCTTAGAGCTACCTCGCTCAACCACCCCTGTCCCCGCTTATCCAGAGCCTGCCCTCGCGAAAGCGTGGGAGGGGAACTCCAAATGCAGGATAGAGGCCAACACAACCCGACAGTCTCGGCTGGTCGCAGCACTAGTTTCGCTATGCTGCCTCGGCTGATGTGTCGACCACGGGTACGGTCGCAGCAAGCAAGCGCCGGATTTGGGGTAGCGCCGCCTCAGCGGCTTCCTCGCCGAGCTTGATCAACTCCTCAGCGCGTGTGAACCCGAAGAGCAGCGTCACGTCTTGCGGGAGCGCGGGACGGATGAGCACTTCGGGCTTCGCTTCTGCGAGTCGGTAGGCCGTCAGCGCTGAGATCGAAAGGAAGATGGTATGCCAGATGTCGCGCGCGACGGGCGGAAACATCGGGGGCATGAGCTGCGGCTCCACGACCGGGGCATCGGGCCTGTTCTGGTCGAAACACGGCAGCACGTCCACCGCGATGAGTCGCTTCGCACCCATACGGCGAGCCACATCGGCGGGGACGTTGTTCAGAACGCCGCCGTCCACAAGTCGCTTCTGGCCCATCTGCACCGCCTGATAGATGCCAGGAATCGACATCGTGGCGCGCATCGCCTGAGTCACAGAGCCTGAGTCCAGGATAACCTCACGACCGCTGCGCAGGTCGGTCGCGGTGAGCGCAAGCGGACAGGCGAGTTCACCAAACGTGCGGTCTACACCGAACCACTTGGCGAAGTAGTCCTGCAATCGGTTGCCCGAAAACAAGCCCGTGAGGCTCGGAAGCCAGTCGGCAAGCTGGATGAGCCGGGAGCGCCGCGATAGGTCGATGAGCTCGGCTTCGATGGCACGCGCGGGGACCCCTGCGGCATATGCAGTGGCGACCAGCCCGCCCATGCTCGTCCCGGCGATGTGGGAAATAGGAATGCGTTCCCGGTCAAGCACGTTGAGGACGCCCGCGTGGGCGAGGCCACGCGCCCCACCTCCCCCGAGGACGAGTCCAAGCTGAGCAGGATGGGACGGATCGATCATAGCGAAAAGGTAGGCGAGGGGAGAGATCGCTAAACAACGCGACGTACCAAGCGGGCACTGGTGGGTTCGGTGAACGGTGTTAATTCACGGGCCGAAGCACTGGGCTCGTAGGGTACGAATGCCTCGGGGCTTTCTGAATAGGTGTGAGGTATGCGGGCGGCATGGCTCACCGTTGCGCGTGACGGGCGTGCCCACGCACCGTAGTCTAGTCCGGTGCGGGGGATACACGACAAGGCGAGGCTACCGCGCGAACGGATGCGATCAGTCCGTCCGCAATATGGTGCGCGACACTGGCACGATGCCTGCGTAGCTTGAGGGCCGTGCATGCCACGTTTTGCGTAGCCCGTCCCTCTGCTTGATGCTCTACCACCGCGTCCTCGTAACCGGAGCCAATGGCCTCGTCGGCCAGGCCGTGGTGCGTCGATTCACAGCGGTGCCCGAGATCGACGTGCTCGCGACGAGCCGTGAAGACCATCCACGGTTCCAGACGGCCAACTGCGGCTACGTCCCGCTCGATCTGACCGATACGGAGGCCGTGCGCAACGTCTTTATGGATTTCGCACCGCGTTCCGTAATCAACTGCGCTGCGATAGCGAAGGTAGAAGCCTGCGAGGCCGACCGGGAAGCTTGCTGGGCGGTCAACGTAGAGGCTGTCGAAACGCTCGCGAGCGCCTGCCGGGCCCACGGAACCCGCCTCATCCAGGTCTCGACCGATTTCGTCTTCGACGGGGAGACCCCCCCGTATGCCGAGGACGAGTATCCCGCGCCAGTCAACTACTACGGCCGCTCGAAGCTCGCCGCCGAAAACGCGGTGCGTGGAGCTGGGCTGCACCGCTGGGCGGTTGCGCGGACGGCCCTCGTGTACGGAGCCGGCGAAGACCTACGCCGCCGGAACATTGCCGTGTGGCTATGCTCGGCCCTGAAAGCCGGGGAGACGGTGCGGGTCGTTACTGACCTCATCCGGACGCCGACCTTCGTGGACGATCTCGCCGACGGACTGCTCCGCATCGAGTGGCGCGGGAAAAGTGGGCTCTACCACCTTGCTGGCCGCGAGACCATGACGGTGTTCGACTTCGCCCGACGCCTCGCCGTACACTTCGGATTCGATCCTGAACTCGTACAGCCCATCACCGCGGAGGCGCTGCATCCAGGGCATCCGAGGCCTAGGGCAACGCCGCTGCTCATCCTGCGGGCCGAATCCGAACTGGGCTACAAGCCCCGACCCTTGGATGCGGCACTCGACCGCCTGGGTACAACGTTGGGGATTCCCGTTCCAAACAAGAAGACGGCGACCCGCTGACGCATAGTGCGTTCAGTCTCCCAGTGGTAGAGTAGACAGGGCTGTAAAGGGGGCCGCAGGAAGGGACTGTGTGGACGTACTTTCCGGCCCAGCGCCCACCTCCCCTAGCCCGACGCCGACATGTCTGCCGCCTCATTTGAGACCTTCGACCTCCGTCCGCTCCCTGAATCCCAGCGCCTTGCGTTCTACGGTGCCCTGTTCGCTATTGCCGACGCCGATCACAACGTGGACGACGCGGAGTCAACACTCATCTTCGAGACGCTGGACTTGGAGCCGCTCTCCGCCGACGCGCGCACGCGGGTGTTCCAACTGGCCATCGAGCCGCCGCGACTAGGGACGTGCCTAGAGCAGTTGCGCGGGGCGAACACAGAGGTGCGCCACAGCCTGATGCTCAACTTGATCGACATCGCTTTGGCCGACGAAAGCATCGATTTTGACGAGCACGTGGGCCTTCGCGATGCACAGGAACTGCTTGGCATCGACCCCGACGACATCCAGGTGATGCACGACCTCGCCTACCACGCCCAACATGATGGCGACGGCGTCAACGGCCCCGTAGCGCGCCGGCCGCTTCGGTTCAAGAGCCGAGACTGAGCGCGCTGCGCCCAACACGCAATTCGCTACTCGTTTTCCACCGCCGCCTCCGCGCTTACTAGCGGTAGCGTCAGACGATGCTCGAATCGGTCCGCTATGCGGGCATCGTGCGTGGCTACGACCAACGTGGCTCCTTCCTGATCCGCGGCATACAGAAGGAGATCAGCCACGGCCTGGGCGTTCGCGTCGTCGAGGGCGCTCGTAGGTTCATCAGCGATCAGCAGAGGCGGCTTGTTCATGAGTGCTCTAGCGATGGCAACGCGCTGCCGCTGCCCCTGTGAGAGCTCGTCTGGGTAGGCCCGGGCCTTGTCCCCTAGGCCGAGTGTTTCGAGGAGGGTCGCGGCCCGTGCTTTATCCACGCGCAAGCCAGCCATCGAAGGGGCCAGGAACAGATTTTGCGTGACCGAAAGCGCTTGGACAAGGTGAAACTGCTGAAAGACGATGCCAATACGCTGCCCGCGAAAGGTGTCGCGGCTGCCCTCCGGCATTTCGTAGAGGTCGTGGCCGTCGATCATCACGGCGCCTCGGTCGGGGCGTTGCAGCCCGGTGAGGACGTGAAGGAGCGTGGTCTTGCCGCTTCCAGACGGTCCCAGCAGAAGGTGATGCGCCCCCTGGTCGATGCGAAGGTAGGAGACGTCCAGGACGGGCTCATTGGTGTAGGCGAAGCGGACGTTGCGAAGCGCGATCATGAGACATTCAAAGGTCGATGAGACCTGCAGGGTGAATGAGCACGCCAAGTGCCTGGCGCAGCTTGATGCAAACGGGGGAGGAAGTCGTTCCTTAGCCGCGGGCAAGTAGGCGAGCGATGTCGGTGCGATACGCCTGGATCGCGGGAATCAGGGCCGCGATGATGCCGAGGCCAAGCATCAACGCGACCAGCGCCCATTCTTCCGGTACGAACGTCAGCCCTGTGAGCGGAACGGGCGTACGCGTCCCCGCTGTGGCAGCGCCGAGCGCGGACGCAGCCCCATGGCCGAGGAGGAGGCCCAGCACCGTACCCATGGAGGCGAGTAGAAAACCTTCAAGGAGCGCATGGGCCACAAGCGTGCGCCGTTTCGCACCCAGGCTCCGCATCACGGCGAGGTCGTAGCGGCGATCCCGCATGGCATTGTAGAGCGCAATCCCTACACCGAGGGCAGCTGCCGCTATAAGCACGATCCCAAACAGCCGGAGCGCGTCGAGCCCAATGCCGAGCAAGTTCAGCAGGCGTTGTGTCTCGACCGCAGGTGCCGCGGCTTGCATGTTGGTTTGGGCATTGATCATGCGTGGGAACGTGACCGCGGCCATGGGCGAGGCGTATGAAATAAGCAATGCGGTGTATTCACGCGCCGGAGTCGATCCGGAGAGGGTGGCTCCAGGAGGGGCGACGCCAGTGGGCGGGGCGCCCGTCGGTGGGGTGTCTTGGAGAGATACGCCTGGTTGGGTGCCAACCGAGGGGGCTCCAGTCGGTGGGGCAGGAGCCTGGAGCGGGCTAACAGCCACGCTGGCCTGTACGATGGGGGGGGATGTCGTCGACAACCTGTCGGATGCAGAGAGCGTGGGTGTAGATGGCTCTCCCACGGTATCAACGGCATCGTGGCCATCGTGGTCGTGATGCCCACCGCTATGTTCGTCGCCACTATGTTCGTCGCCACTATGTTCGTCGCCACTATGTTCGTCGCCACTATGTTCGTCGCCACTATG
>JBCCLD010000158.1:0-10416 GCA_039027055.1 Bacteroidota bacterium | reverse complement strand
CTTCCGCATCGTGGAGCAGCAGCCGGTTCTGCTGCCCAACGAGGCTGAGGGCATGGCGGCGCTCCAGGGCTGCATCCGCTACCCGGAGATGGCCAAGCGAGCGGGCATCGAAGGCCGCGTGTTCGTGCAGTTCGTCGTGGACGAGCGCGGCAACGTGGTCAGCCCGCAGGTCGTACGCGGCATCGGCGGCGGCACAGACGACGAGGCGCTGCGCTGCGTCCGCGACCTGAAGTTCCGCCCCGGCATGCAGCGGGGCCGTCCGGTGAAGGTGCAGTTCTCGCTGCCCGTGACCTTCCGCCTGCGCTAGCGGACGCGGCGTTCATGCCGCGCAGAAACGCTTCGCCCCCGGCTGCCATCGCGGCGGTCGGGGGCGTTTCTTTTGGTCCTCGGTCTTTCGTCCTTCCGCGTTGCGGGGGTCACCAGCCCCTCGTTTGGGTCCCCGCGTGCGCGAGGACGACTACAAAAAGCACCGGCCTTATACGTAAGCGGTATCAGTCCTCACCAAGGACCACGCTGAGCGCCGGTCCTACGGTACCAGGCGGTAGCCACCCTCGACCGTCTCGACGCGCGCGCCCTGGGTGCGCGCGAGGAGGTCGAGGAGGTCGACGACCGGCATGGCACGCTCCAAGCTACCGGCGGACGTGAACGTCTCTTCGGCAAGCGCATCGTCTACTTCGATGGCAACGCCGTAGTGGGCGCTCAGCTCGGCGGCAGCGTCCTCCAGGGGCGTCTGCTCGAAGTAGAAGAACCGGGCCCACGACGCCGCGAGTTGGGCGTCGACGCGCTCCGGCGCGGTGGGGGCATCGCCGCCGAGGACTTCGCTGCGCTGGCCGGGGGCGAGCGTCACCGACTGGTCGGGCTGCACCCGCGAGACGACCTCGACGGCTCCGCTCAGGAGCGTCACCTCGGTCTGCGCGTCCGTTGTCTCGACGGTGAACACGGTGCCGAGGACGGTCGTGCGAGCGGGCGTCGTCTCTACGATGAAGGGCTCCGTGCTCTCCCGCACGTCGAAGAGGGCCGTACCTGCACGCAGGCGGACGAGGCGCGGCGAGCGGTCGCTGTCGGCCGCCGCGACCATCAGCATCGAGTTCTCGGCCAGCTCGACCGTCGAGCCGTCGGCCAGCTCGACGAGGCGCGTCTCGTTGGCCGCCGTCTGGATGGTGTCGAAGCCGCTGTCGCGCTGGAAGACCGAGATGGCCACGGCGACGAACGCCGCCACGGCCACGGCCGCGCTGAGGCGCCACGCCCACCGCGCGCCACCGCGCAGCGTTGTCGCCCGCCCGAGACTGCCCCGGTCTGCCGCGCGACGCTGTGAGGCAGGATCAGCGGTGGAGGTCGTGCTCGCCGAAGGCACGGCCGGTACCTCGGCCCCCATGTCGGCGAGTGCGGCCTCGGCGAAGGACGCCTCGGCGAGTTCGTCCCACGCGGCGTCGAAGGCCATGCGATCGGCCCAGACGCGCCGGACCGCGGCGTGCAAGCCAGGGTGCCGCTTGACCGCCGCGTCGAGGTCGGCCTGGGCCGTGGCCACACGTGCAGCCTCCTCGTCGGTGAGCATTGTAGGATCGTCCTCGCCGAGCGCGTAGAGCACGAAGAGGTGCCGGTCGGGCACCGCCGCGTCGAGGTCAGCGCGGACGGCCGCACGGACGGCGCGCCAGCGGTCGAACGTCGCGCGGAGGTCGGCATCCTCGGCGAGCGTGGCACGGAGGGCGGCCTGCTCGGCGGGCGCGAGGGCGTCGTAGAGGGCGAGGGTGTCCGGAGACAGTGGAGTCGGCGACATCGGCGTGGTTGGCAGCGTGTCGGGCGTTGGAGGAAGGTGCGTGGCGCAAGAGCGCCGAGTCATTGGCCGCTGAGGCAGCAAGGGCTGGATCAGGACGGCCCTGCAAGAGCCGCGCCCAGTTTCAGGAGCGTCACAGACCCGGCGAGGGTCACGGCGAGGGTGGCCAGGAGGCCGCGCAGCTTCTCGAAGGCGCGCTTGACCTGCATCTTGACGGCCGCCTCGGTGGTGCCGAGCGTCTCGGCGATCTCGGTGTAGCGGTAGCCCTGCTCGCGTAGCTCGATGATCTCGCGGGCGTGGTCGGTCAGCTCGGCGAGCGCGCGGTCGAGGTCGAGGCCCAGGCCGGTGCTGGCGGTCGTGTCGGGGCTGGCGGGGCCGGGGAGGTCGGGGTCGAAGAGCGACTCGCGGGCAGTGTAGCGGCCCCGGTAGAGGTCCTGGAGTTCGAAGAAGGCCGCTTTCATGGCGAACGCCTTGAGGCGCGCGGGGTCGTTGAGGTCGCCGAGGCCGGTGTGGACGCGCACGAGGGTGTTCTGGACGAGGTCGTCGATCTCGGCGCGGTGGCCGGCGCGCTTGATGAAGAAGCCCCGGAGGATCGGTTCGAGCGCGCGCAGCAGCCGCGACCGGGCGATCTCATCGCCTTGCTGGGCACGGACTACGAACGCGGCGTCCAATGCGGACGTGGACCGAGGCGCGGACATGGGCAGGGGTGGTTTTGGTGGGGAGAGCCGCCGCGCGGCGAGGAAAGGTCACAAGGTACCGGTTGGTCATTGGTCATTGGTCATTGGAAGCACCCTGGCCCTCGCAGCCGTGTCAAACGAATTCATGTTCGGTGGGTTGTGGAAGCAAACTGGCTTAGCCCGCCACTGCAACGCGGCTGTCCGCTCCCACCTCTTCGGGTAGGACGGTGAACAAAGCAGGCGGGGCCGTATTCTCCGGGCGAGCGCTCGTGGCGCTTCCCCACCAAAGACGAGTGACCCAGGACCAGAGACCACCATGCCCTACCCTGTCTTCGCCGCAGGTGCGATGCCTGCCTACCTCACCGAAGTCGTCGCGCTGGTGCTCGCGGGCGCGTTCATCGCCTACGTCTCCAAGCGCATCGGGCTGGTACCCATCGTTGGCTTCCTCATCGCGGGCGTCATCATCGGGCCGAACCAGTTGGGTCTCGTCAAGGACATTGAGCTGGTCAACGCGACGGCCGAGATCGGCGTGCTGCTGCTGCTCTTCACCATCGGCATCGAGTTCAGCCTAGAGAAGCTCGCCAAGATCCGGCGGCTCATCGTGGGCGGCGGCGGGCTGCAGGTCGGCCTCACGACGGCGGCGGTGACGCTCATCCTACTGCCTTTCAATGTGGACTGGAAGGTGGGCGTCTTCACGGGCTTCCTCGTCGCGCTCTCGTCGACAGCGATTGTGCTCAAGCTGCTCGGCGACCGGGGCGAGACGGGCACCGAGGCCGGGCAAGCGTCCGTGGGCCTGCTCATCTTCCAGGACATCGCGATCATCGTGATGGTGCTGCTCGTGCCGATGCTCGCGGGGGTGGGCGGCGGGCCGCTCGACATTGCCAAGGCGCTCGGGACCGCCCTCGGCGTGATTGCCCTCGTGTTCGTCGTGGCCCAACGCCTTATGCCGCCCCTCCTCGAAGCGGTAGCTCGGACATGTTCCTCGGAGGTGTTCTTGCTCGTGATCGTCGGGGTTTGCCTCGGGACAGCCTACCTCGTCGGGCTCGCGGACGTGTCGATCTCGCTGGGCGCGTTCCTTGCGGGCCTCGTCGTGAGCGAGTCGAAGTTCTCGGAACATGCCTTCGGCGAAATCCTGCCCCTGCAGATCCTATTCTCGGCAACGTTCTTCGTCTCCGTCGGAATGCTGCTCGACCTCGGCTTTCTCGTGCAGAACCTGCCGCTCGTGCTCGGCATCGTCGTCTTTCTGCTCCTTTTGAAGGCCGCGATCGCGATGCTGAGCGTGCGGATGCTCGGCTACAGCCTCCCCGTAGCGGCGGCGACCGGCCTGACGCTCGCGCAGGTGGGCGAGTTCTCGTTCGTGCTGGAGCGCGCGGGCCGCGAGGTCGGCCTCACCCCCGCAGGCATGGGGGCCGACGGCGCGCAGACGTTCATCGCGGCGACGGTGCTGATGATGGCGGCGACGCCGGGCCTCGTGGCGCTCGCGGGACGCGTGCAGGGCAAGCTTCGCGATAAGATGGGGGCGGCCAGCGACGCCGCCGCGCCGATGCCGGAGGTCGACGGCGAGCACTTCGCACACCTCCACGACCACGTGATCGTGGCGGGCTACGGCGGGGCGGCGCGCAAGCTCGTCCGTGTGCTGCGCGGCTCGGGCGTGCCGTTCGTGGTGGCGACGCTCTCGCCCGAAGGCGCACGCGAGGCGGAGTCGCTGGGCCTACACGTGCTGCGCGGCGACTACTCGAAGCAGCACATCCTCAACGCGCTCGGCCTCGACCGCGCCAAGCTGCTCGTCATCCCCGACGACGGCCCAGCGATGGCGCACCGCGTAGCGGCCGTCGCGGGCGTGCTCAGCCCGACGACCCGCATCGTGGCCTCCACACGCACGTACTCCGACATCCACCACCTCCAGGAAGGCGGCGTAGACCGCGTGATCGCCGAGGACCTCGAAGCGCTCGTCGGGCTCTTCGAGGAGGTGCTGCGGCAGTACCAGATCGAGCCCGACCGCATCCTCGACGTGGAGGAGGCGCTCCGCGCGGGCAACTACGCCGCCTTCGACCAGGACGCCGAGACGGTGGAGCCGGTGGTGACCGACGACGACGGCCACATGACGCGCACGGTCACCATCCGCAAGTCCGCAATGGCGGCGGAGCGCGCGCTCGGCGAACTCCACCTCGACGACCACGACGTGACGGCACTCGCCGTCGTCCAGGACGGGACGACGTACGACAACCCGGGGCCGAGCACGGTCCTCCACCCCGGCGACACGCTCACTGTCGTGGGCCCGACGGAAGCGTTCAAACACCTCGCCCCCCTATTCCGCACTGACCCAGGCGACGGCGGCGACGGCAGCTCCGGTGGCGGCTCAGGACCGCCCCCCCCGGACCCGTACCCCACGCCCTCGCAAGTCACGCCTTCGATGCGGCGGCGGATCGACACCGAGCGAACGTACACGCTGGAGCCTGATGCCGATGCTGCCACCAAGTGCTCGCACCTTCACCAGATCCGGCCCGTCCAGGCGAACGCTCACGGCTGCGAGCAGTGCCTCAAGGCCGGCGACTGGTGGGTCCACCTCCGCATCTGTATGGTCTGCGGGCAGGTCGGGTGCTGCGACTCGTCGCCCAACCAGCACGCCACCAAGCACTACCACGAGACCGGCCACGCCATCATTCGCTCGCTCGAACCCGGCGAGTCCTGGGGCTGGTGCTACGAGGACGAGGTCACCCTCTGACGCGCCGCGGCGGACGTAGCTCGTGCCTCCTCGTACGCCAACTCAACGCTGCGACGCCATTGGAGGAGTTCGCCTTCGACGGCACGCAGTTCACCCTCGGACCGCTCGTCGGCGATGTCGTGCAGTTCGAGCGGGTCGGTGATCGTGTCGAAGACCTGCATGGGGCGGCGGCGGCCCCAGTAGATGTACTTCGTCCCGTCGACGCGGAGCGCGAGGGCGTTGCGGCCGTTCTTCATGGCGTGGTAGAGCCGGCGGCCGGGTGGGGGGGGCGCAAGCACGGTGTGCCCAGGGAGCGTCCCATCGACTAGGTCATAGCCGAGCCAGTCGGCGATGGTGGGGACGAGGTCGGCATGGTGCCGGACCGCCCCATCGCGGAGGCCCGCTTCGATGCCGGGGCCGACGAGCAGCATCGGCACGTGGAGCACCTCGTCCCAGACGATATCCCCGTGAGTGCGGGCGCCGTGCTCGCCAAACGCCTGGCCGTGGTCGCCGGTGATAACGAACAGGGTCTCGTCGAGCAGGCCGCGGTCGCGGAAGAGGGCGAATACGTCGCGGAGGTAGCCGTCGGTGTAGCGGATCGCGTTGTAGTAGGCGTTGAGTTCGTCGTCGCGGACGTACGAGCGGAGCGGGAAGTCAGGCGGGGTGTCGTAGGGGTGGTGCGCGGTGAGCGTCAGGATGCTAAGGAAGAACGGGCGCGGGTCGGGGGCATCGAGCCAGCGTTCGAGCGTGGGGAGGGTGACGCGGTCCTCGTAGCCGAAGTAGGCCTTCGGAGTGTACCCGTCGAGGTCGTGGTCGTCGTGGCCGAGGAGTTCTTCGAAGCCGAGGTTGTGAAGAATGATGTCCTTGCGCTCGAACTCGAACGTGGCGGGGGTGACGAAGGTGGTGCGGTAGCCGTATTCGCGGAGCAAGCTGGGAAGGCCTGGTGTCGGCAGGCCACCGGGCACCGCCTCGGCGGTCTCCGCCCGGGCTGCCGGGCTGGGCGGGACGCCGCCCAGCGCCGTCACGATCGCCTTGTTGGTGTAGGCCGTGGAGGCGTACATCCGCTCGTAGAGGGTCCCGTGCTCGGCGAGCCGGCTCAGAAACGGCATCGTGGCGAGCGTGGAGTCGTGGACCGTGGTGGCGGTGGCCCGGACGGATTCGAGCAAGATCACAACGACGTTGCGTCGTTGCCCCCCTGCCGTGGTGTCCGCGTCGGCCCCCGTGTCCATCGTACCGTCCGCTATGCTAGTCGGCGGTACGGCGCTGTGGCTCGCCCTCGGGACGAGGCGCAACTGCCGCGTGTCGAACGTCATCGCGTTCGCGCCAGCGTCCAGCGGCGGTTGCTGCGCGTCGTGGTAGGCCGTGGCAATCAGTCGGCCGACGGCGCTCTCGACAACCTGGTCCGTCTCGGGCTGGGGCAGGAACAGCAAACTTGCCAGCACCAGCGTCGTCCCCCAGACCAGGAACGGCCCCGTTCCTGACGGACCGCGCTCCGCCACGGGTGCGTTCCTTCGCCGCCAGATGCGCACGAGTGTCGGGCCGAGCAGGAGGCTTGCCGGAAGCAGGAGCACCCCCGCTTTCGTGGGCGTCACGCTGTCGCGCAACACCGGAAGCAGCGCGTGAGCGTTGGCGAAGAAGTCGAGCGCCGGGAAATAGATGCCGGGCATCCCGAGCGTGAGGCAGAGCACCGCCTCGATGGCGTAGAACGTCGCCACGCCTACGGCTCCGAGTTGGATGAGGGTACGGCGTAGCCATCGTGCCCCCGCGCGCGGCGGAGCGGCCAGCCACGCTGTGGCGACGAGGAGGAGCGCCCCTACCCAGACGAGGTCCCACTGCATGTAGGCCAACGACAGCGTCGACAGCCAGCCCTGCAGCCACCAGATCGGCAAGGCCTTCGCCGCCTGCCAGGTGAGCACGCAGGCTCCCAGGCCAACCGCCACGGCCACGGCGGGATGCCAACGCCGGACCCCCAGCATGGCTGCTACGCCGATGCCGAGACCGAGCAGCGGCAACGGTGCGTACATCCAGATGCGCCCCAGGAACCCGTCTAGCCCGATCGTGCCGACGTTGCTCATCTCCATCAGGCGGCTTACAACCACCAGCAACGCCAGCGGCCCAAACAGAGACGCGAGCCAGAGGCCATCGACGGAGCGAACCGGTTTCGATGTAGCCCTTACAGGAGGGCGAACCCACCGGACCGTGGAGCGGATGAGGTTGTGCATGCAAAAGGGACGACGAGGAGGAGCGACGCCTCCCGTCAAATCAAACACCCTGCCAGCCCCATGCTCTGCGCCGAGGCTGATCCGCCCAGGTTCACCAACGAGAGACGGCACCCCCGCCGAGACCGAAGCCCCGACGAGAGTGCCGCCAAGATGTCCGGCCTTACGGGGCCGGGCGACTCTAGCTGCGCGTGCAGCGCCGACTTACGAGGTCAGCGTGTAGTCGCAGGTGGCCTGGCCGGTCTTCACCGTGGTGGTGATGGCGTCCGGCGTCGTGCCGGTGACGTTCATCACGACCTGCGTGTCGAGGCTGTCGTTGCAGCCCACGATGTAGAAGCCGGTGGCCGAGACGGTGTGGATCACGTAGTTGCCGTTGAGGTTGGCGTACTGCGTGTTGCTGTCGACCTCGTAGCCGAGCTTTGCGAGCGAGAGGCCCGTGAAGGCGCCGTTGCCGCCGCCGAAGGCCGTCGGCTTGAGGTTCCAGGCCTGCGCGTCCGACGCGATGCGGATGGCGTCGTTGACCTGCGCGTCAGCGTTGGCCTTGACCTGGTTCTCGCTGAACGACTGGATGCCGACGACGACCGCGAGGCCGACGATGACAATGCCGAGGACGAGAAGGAGAAGTTGCTGCTGTCCCATGTTGGGTACCTCCTGAAGGTGTTGATTGTGGGGTGGCGGGGTGTTCCGCCGCTCTGTGGTTGGGTGTGAATCACGTGCGGCGGGGGTGCCGCTCCTGGAGCGGGTGCCCCTTTGCGTGTTCGGGGAGGGCATGTGCCAGGACCGTGCCCGTTCTGCAGCCGGTTCGGTGTCAACTCACGATTTAAGGTCCCCACGCGCATTCACACACGGCTCCTGTATCGCTTTTTTTACGCGCTATGCCCTGATTTTGGGGATGGGCTCGCCCCCCTTGAGTGTCCCCTGTTTTCGACACGGGCGAAAGAACCCCAGTCGATTCCCTTTCGTAATAGGCGGCCCTTCCTTTCTTCCAACCCGTGCCGCCCCCGGCCCCACGCTCATGTCCGACCACTCCCCCCTCGACGACGCCAAGGCTGCTGGCGAGAAGACCCTGCACGAAGCCAAGGCGTTCGGCGAGCGGACGCTGCAGGAAGTCAAAGTCGCCGGGTCGCAACTCGTCGACAAGGTGCGCGACCTGATCGAGGAGGGCAACGTCCGCCGTATTGCCGTCAAGAAGGACGAGCGCACGCTGCTCGAGATCCCGCTCACGGTGGGCGTCGGGGCCGGCGCCGCAGCCGTTCTGCTCACGCCGGTGCTCGCAGCGCTCGGGGCCATCGCGGCGCTCGTGACCGATATCACGCTCGTGGTTGAGCGGGACGACGCGGGTGAGACCGCGAGCCTCCCTACCGGCGACGAGACCGAGGACTGAGCAATGCCCACGTTCCGCTTCGACAGCCACCCGCCAGCAGACGTCTACAAGCTGCTCGTCTCGGCCGTCGTGCCACGCCCCATCGCGTGGGTCTCCACGCTTAGCGACGACGGCGTAGCCAACCTCGCGCCCTACTCGTTCTTCAACGTCGCCTCCATCCATCCGCCGGTGCTGATGTTCGCGCCGCAGATGGCTCCGATGCCCAACGGCGGGATGCGCACGAAAGACACCCTGGCTAACCTCCGCGCGACGGGCGAGTGCGTCGTCCATGTCGTCCCGCACGCGCTCGTAGACGCGATGAACCAGACGAGCGCCGCGTGGCCGTCCGACGTGAGCGAGTTCGAGGCCGCGGGCCTAGAGCCGGTCCCCTCGGACGTCGTGGCCCCGCCACGCGTCGCCGGGGCCCCGGTGGCCTTCGAGGCCGTGGTCGACCGCATCGTTGCGCTAGGCGACGCGGCCCGCGCCGGGCACGCCGTCTTCGTCCGCATCCTCCTGGCTCACCTTGCCGACGAAGCCACCGCCAACGGCCGCTATGCCGACACACACCTGCTCGACCCTGTCGGGCGCCTCGGTGGCACCGGCTACGTGCGCGTGAAGGACGGCGTCTTCGACCTCGAACGCCCGAGCCTCGAAGTTCGAAGTGAGAAGTAGGAAGTTCGAAGGGGAGACTGCAGACGATCTCGCGCTGGAACTCAAGCCCCGGCTCGACGACCTCGTGGAGCGGTACGAGCGGGCTGCGTTCATTGCCGACGATCCGATCTCGGTCCCGCACGGCTTCGACGACCCGCGCGACCAGGAGGTGATCGGCCTCTACGCCGCGTTGCTCGCGTGGGGCCGCCGCTCCGTGATCCTGCAGAAGGCTGCCGACCTCGCTGCGCGGATGGACTACCGCCCCTACGCCTTCGTGCGCGACTTCGACGCGGAGCGGGACGGGGCACGGCTCGCGGGCTTCAAGCACCGCACGTTCCAGCCGCAGGACGTGCTCGCGCTCACGGCGGCGCTCTCGCACCTCATACACAAGCACGGCACCATCGAGGGCGCGTTCGCCGCGCACCTCCCCGCCGACCGTGCTCCCAACGAGGTTGGGGACATCGGCCCGGCGATCCAGGGCTTTTCCGACGCCGTGCTCGACTACGCCCAGCTGCCACGCCTCCGCAAGCACGTCGCGCGCCCGTCCACCAAGAGCGCCTGCAAGCGGCTGGCGATGTACTGCCGCTGGATGGTGCGCCCGGGCCCCGTAGACCTCGGGCTGTGGACCGCGATCCGACCCGCCCAGCTCGTGCTACCCCTCGACGTGCACACGGGGCGGCAGGCGCGCAAGCTCGGCCTACTCCTCCGCACGCAAAACGATTGGCGCGCCGCGCAGGCTCTCACGAGGCGCTGCCGAGCGCTCGCCCCAGACGACCCGTGCCGCTACGACTTCGCGCTGTTCGGGCTCGGCGCCTACGACGACCAACCGATCGGGTAGGTCGTACGCCGCGTTGTGGTGAACCGCGTATCGTCAACGCGCAGGTACCCTCACGTGAGCAAAGCATTGGAGACCGCCCCGGCACGCGATGTAATCGCTTACACAGGAGAACAGTGTTAACCCAGCGAAACCGACGGTAGGTTCACACGTCTCTGAGGCGCACCCATGTTCAAGCTCCGCGCTGGCTCGG
>JBCCLD010000157.1:0-10432 GCA_039027055.1 Bacteroidota bacterium | reverse complement strand
GTCAACCACCACTGCCCCGAAAAGACAGGCAACCCCGCAGCGCAGTGCGCTGCCCTGTCCAGAGCCTGCCCTCGCGAAAGCGTGGGAGGGGACCTCCGAACGCGGCTTCGAGGCCAACACGAGCCGACCGTCTCGACGGGTCATAGTACTAGTCGGGTACCAAGGTACGAGGGACGTGATCTTCGTGATGGTTCTCGTGGCCTACCCGATTTGACGGCTGAACTACCCAGTGACCGCAGCGTTCATGGGGCATGACCCCACGATCGACCCAGGCCGTGCGCCGCCCAGGATGGCGCGCGGCAGCCCAGGCTTCGCCGCGCAGGCCCGAAGCGTCGGACCCCTCTGGAGACCCAGCATCGGTAGACCCAGCATCGGTAGACGCGGCAGCGGTTCCGCTCCTGCATGCGCTCGGCCGCATCCTCTCGCTCGCTCGGCCCTACGCAGGCCGGCTCGTGGTTGCGCTGCTCCTGACGATGGGCGCTACCGTCGTCTCGCTAATCGTCCCCTTGGGGCTACGCGAACTGCTCGACGCCGTCTTTGAAGCGGGCGACAGCGGCCTGCTCAACACGCTCACGGTGGTGTTGCTCGGCCTCTTTGTGGGACGGACCCTGCTCAGCCTCGTCGGCGAGTACCTCCTGGGCTGGACGGGCGAGCGCGTCGTGGCCGATTTGAGGCAGCGGCTCTACGCGCACCTACACCGACTCGGCCTCCGCTTCTACGCGGACAGCCGTACCGGCGAAATCACGTCGCGGCTCACCAATGACGTCTCGAAGATCCAGAGCGCGGCCACGAGCTCGCTCTCTAGCCTCCTCACCGAGACGATCTCGTTCATTGGTGCCGTCGGCTTGATGCTGTTTCTCAACTGGCGGCTGTCGCTGGTCATCTTTGCCACAGTGCCCGCCGGGTCGCTGCTCACGCGCTGGGCAGGTGTGAAACTCCGCCGCCTCGCACGGGCGATCCAGGATCAGCTCGCCGATACGACCGCCATCGCTGAAGAGGCGATTCAAGGCATACGGGTTGTGAAAGCGTTCGCGCGGGAGCCCTACGAGGTGGCACGCTACCGGGACGGCGTCGAGGCGCTCTTCGAGACGTCGCGCCGTAAAATCCTGTTCTCCTCGGCATTCTGGTCGAGTGTGGGCATGCTCTTCATGATGGTCATCGTGGGCATCTTCTGGTTTGGAGGCCGCGAGGTGCTGGCAGATCGACTCACCGCGGGCGACCTCGTGGCCTTCATCTTCTACGCGCTCACCATCTCGCGGGCCGTCGGCACGCTGTCGCGTCTCTACACGACTTACAGCAGCGCGGCGGGCGCGTCCGAGCGGCTCTTCGACCTGCTAGACACGGCCCCTGACATCCAACAAGCCCCGGATGCCCACGCCCTACATCTACCAGCAGGTGCGATCACGTTTGAGGCGGTGCACTTCGCCTATGACGCGGACGTGCACGTTCTGCGCGGCGTAGACTTCGACGTAGAGCCGGGCCAGTTGGTCGCGCTCGTCGGACCGAGCGGCGCGGGGAAGACGACGATGCTCAACCTCATCCCGCGCTTTTACGACCCCTCGTTGGGTCGCATCACGCTGGATGGCCTCGACCTTCGGGCGCTCGACGTAGCATCGCTGCGGAGCCACATCTCCGTGGTCGCTCAAGACGTTCAGTTGTTCGGGCGCTCGGTTCGGGAGAACATCCGCTACGGGCGGCTCGACGCCACCGACGCCGAAGTCGAGGCTGCTGCGGTGGCGGCGAACGCGCACGCCTTCATCGTAGCGTTGCCCGGAGGCTATGACGCCGAGATCGGCGAGGACGGCGTCAAGCTATCGGGTGGCCAGCGGCAGCGCCTCGCTATCGCCCGGGCTCTCCTCCGGGACCCTGCGGTCCTCCTCCTTGACGAGGCCACCTCGGCCCTCGACGCCGAGAGCGAGGCACTCGTGCAGGACGCGCTGAGCCGGCTCATGCAAGGCCGGACCACGTTCGTGATCGCCCACCGCCTCGCCACGGTACGCGACGCGGATCGCATCCTCGTCCTCGACCACGGCCAGGTCGTGGAGGACGGCACGCACGACGAACTCGTGGCCCTCGACGGCCTCTATGCCCGCCTCGCCACGATGCAGTTCAGCGGCGCTTTGGGCGTTGGTTCCCCCGTCGGCGCCCGCGGCGATGGCAGCCCCGCCACGGTTGCGGCGTAGCGCCACGGTGTCGTTGCGCAGTCTGGGTGCACGGGCAATTTGGCTAGGACCCGGTCGTTGGATAGGCTCCTCGGGCCCCTCGCCCTATCTTCGGTCCTTTCCATCCAAATCGCCTTTCCATGCCTGACGACGCGCACCGACCCGAGGATTCGCCAAACGCCTCTACCGCCACGGCGCCGCCCGCTTCCAAAGCTACCAAGAGCGCTTCCGAGCGGCCCAATCCCGAGTCGCAGGCCCCAAGCGGGTTCTTCGCCAAGTTTCTGGCGTTTGTGGAATGGTTGGGAAACCTACTGCCCCACCCCGTCACGCTCTTTGCCCTGTTCGCCTTCGGCGTAATCCTAGTCAGTGGCATCGCTGGGTGGATGGAGCTGGCGGTGGAAGACCCACGCCCCGAGGGCGCGCGCGGCCGGGCCGACGACGGGATGATCCGCGCCGTGTCGCTCATGACAGGTGAAGGACTGCGCTTCATCGTCACGACGCTGGTGACCAACTTCACCGGCTTTGTGCCGCTCGGTACGGTGCTGGTCGCGCTCCTCGGCGTGGGCGTCGCGGAGTACTCTGGCATGCTCTCCGCGCTGATCCGCGGCATCGTGCTCAGAGCCCCGAAGGGCCTCGTCACCATGGCCATCGTGTTCTCGGGTGTGCTGTCGAACACGGCCAGCGAGATGGGCTACGTCGTTCTCGTGCCCCTCGCGGGCGTGATTTTCTTAGCGCTCGGGCGCCACCCGCTCGCGGGCATGGCCGCGGCGTTCGCGGGCGTATCAGGCGGCTACTCGGCCAACCTTCTCATCGGCACCGTGGACCCGCTGCTGGCGGGTATCACACAGGAGGCAGCGCAGCTGATCGATGAGAACTATGAGGTCCACGCGGCGGTGAACTGGTACTTCATGATGGTTAGCACCTTCCTCATCACAGGCGTAGGGACATGGGTGACAGCCCGGATCGTAGAGCCGCGACTGGGGACCTACGACGACACCAACGCGGACCCGAGCATCCACGACGACAACGCCATGGAGCCGCTTTCGGCGAAGGAGGTCAGCGGACTACGGTGGGCGGGCATCGCCTCACTTGTGGTCTTTGGCGTGCTGGCCTTGCTCGTGGTACCCGAGACCGGCGTGCTGCGCAACCCGGACACCGGGGCTGTGCTCAACTCACCCTTTCTGCGCGGGATCGTAGCGTTCATCTTCGTCGCATTCCTTATCCCAGGCGCCGTCTACGGTTGGGTTGTCGGCACCGTACGCAGTGACCGCGATGTCGTCGAAGGGATGGCACAGGCGATGAGCACGCTCGGGTTGTACATCGTGCTGGTGTTCTTCGCAGCGCAGTTCGTGGCCTTCTTCCGCGAGACGCAGCTCGGGGCCATCCTCGCCGTGACTGGCGCCGACTTCCTGCAGACGGCGGGCCTGGACAACGCCTGGGTCTTCATCCCATTCATCCTCATGTGCTGCTTCGTGAACCTGATGCTTGGCTCGGCGAGCGCGCAGTGGGCCGTGACTGCGCCGATCTTCGTACCCATGCTGATGCTCATCGGCTATAGCCCGGAGGTCATTCAGGCGGCCTACCGCATCGGCGACTCGACGACGAATATCATCACCCCGATGATGAGCTACTTCGGACTCATCCTCGCCTTCGCAGCGAAATACGACCGCAAGATGGGCATCGGAACCATCATCGCGACGATGTTGCCGTACTCGATCTGCTTCCTCGTCGGGTGGATCATCCTGTTCTACGTGTGGGTCTTCCTCCTCGGCATGCCAGTCGGGCCTGAGGCCCCGACCTACTACACGCCGTGACGTTCGCCTCGCGCGCTTTCTCGTTGTCCTGACCGCGCCCACCCATGCCCGGTCCCGCCCTCGCCCTCGTCGACGCGCTCGCCATCCGAGCGCTGCACGACGTGTGGGTGCGTGCCGAGGTGAGCGGGGACATCGAGGCGCTGCTTGGCTGCTGCGCACCGGACATCTGCTGGATCACCCACGACGGCTTTGAGGTGGAGATTGGGCTAGCGGCAGGTCGACAGCTGTTCAGGTCGCCTTTGCGGTTGCTCGACCTTCAAACCGAGATCACAGACCTCTACGGTGCAAATGGGATTGCCTACAAATCGTGCCGATACGAGACACGGCACCAGGCCCCCGACGGGACGCTGACCTCCAGCCAAGGCACCCACCTTTGGATTTTGCACGATCGACCCGAGGGGTGGCGGGTCTCGCTCGTGACGTGGTGCCGGGAACGACGGCGCTGATGCCGGCAGGGTACGTCGGTTGTGCGTGTCCCTGGCGCGGGCGATCTTCCCGCGTACCCACCCCGACTGTTGATGCGCCGCATTCTGCTCCTCCTGGTTTTCGTGCTTCCGTGTGCAGCGTCTGCTCAGGTCACCGACACCTTTGCCGACGGCGATTTCACTACGGATCCTACCTGGTCGGGCGACCGAGAGCGGTTCGCTGTCGTGCCGTTCGAGGACGACTTCGCGCTGCGCTCCGACGGCCTCGCCGAGAGCGACACGATTGCGCTTGCTACGCCGAGCATGGCCTCGGCAGGCCGCTGGCAATTCCGATTCCGATTCGAGGACAACCTGACGACAGGCAAGGGCACGCGCGTCTATCTGATCGCCGACTCGGACGACCTCAAGGGCGAGGTACGTGGCTACTACGTCCAGATCGGCACCAACAACGGCGACGAGATTCGACTGTACCGTCAAGACGGTCCTTCAACGTCGCGCGTCGAACTGGGCGACGGCATTCCAGATCTTGTCGTGGGAGACGCTGGCGATGTGGTGGTGCAGGTAAACCGCCAGACAGATGGCACGTGGTCCGTCATCGCTAACCCGGAAGGCGACGCGGTGTCCTTCTTCGCAAGCGACAACACCTATACGTCTAGCACGCACATCGGCGTGTGGCTCAAGCACACTTCAGCGGCAGGACTGGCCTTCTTATGGGACGATTTCGCTGTCGATGGGGGCAGCAGCGACACGACGCCGCCAGTGGCCCAATCCGTTGTGGTGGACGCTGCTGATGCGTTGCGTGTCCAATTCTCGGAATCGATTGATGGAGCCACCATCGCGCTTGAGGATTTTTTCGTGCCCGGCGTGGGGTCGCCGTTTGCTGCGGAGCAGGACAACTTCGATGGGATCCGGCTGTTGTTTGCCAGCCCCTTCGCTCCGGGATCCTACGATCTGAACATCGATGGCCTCGCGGACAATGCAGGCAACCCCCTCACCCCGACTACGCTCTCGTTCGAGATCGAGACCGACCCGCCTGTTCTGCTCGTAGCTACCGCCCTGTCAGCCACTGCCGTCGAGGTGACATTCGACGAGGCCGTTGCCAACATCGACGACGAGACGATCTATTCGATCACGCCGGGCATCGGCCAGCCCCTCGCAACCAAGATCCCGCTCAATCCGCCCGTCCCCACGATCGCACTGGAGCTGGGTTCGCCGCTCGCCGAGGGGACCCTCTACACGGTGACCGCTCGGGGCGCGGAAGACGTACTCGGGAATGTGCAGGTCGAGACCTCGACGTCCTTCTTGTTTGGCAGCCCTGGGGTGCCCGAGGGAGGCGACCTCGTCGTCAACGAGATCATGTACGATCCGCCCTCGGGGGGGTCCGACGAGTACGTCGAACTTTTCAACAGGTCCGACACGGCGTTCGACCTCCAGCAGTTTGTGCTCGCCGATGCCACGGCCGCGTCTCGGATCGCCGATGCGGCCACGTTTGTGTTACCGGGCACTTACGCCGTGCTTGTACGAGACGCGACGGCGTTCTCAGGAGTCTTTCCCGACGTACAGGCCATCGAAGTGCCAGCCTGGCGCGCGCTCAACAACGGTGGGGACGATGTGGCGATCGTATTCCAGCCGACCGTGGACGACGCCCCCCTCGTGATTGACCGGGTGCCCTACCTGCCCAGCTGGGGCGGCGTGGACGCGGCTCTCGAACGCATCGATCCGGAGGGGCCGTCGGGCTTCGCGTCCAACTTTGCTACCACGGTGGACCCGAGCGGCGGCACGCCCGGTGCGATGAACAGCGTCTTCGCTCGCGACGAGACGCCGCCCGTCCTGTTGAGCGTCGAGGCACGTTCGGCCACTGAGCTTCTGGTCCGCTTCGATGAGCCACTTGAGGTATCCTCGGCTGAGACGGCTTCGAACTACGCCATCGCGGAGGGGATCGGCGCGCCCGCTGCCGCTGAGCTCGCACCAGAGGGCGACCCCACCGAAGTGGCACTCTCCCTGGCCACCCCGCTCTCGGGGCCCCAGACCTTTACCCTTACCGTCCGAGGTGTTGCCGATCAACGCGGCAACGTGCTCGACGAGGCCGTACTTCCCTTCTTCTTCGGCGAAGGCGACGCGCCTGAACCTGGTGACCTGGTCGTGAACGAGGTGATGTACGACCCGCCCGCCAACGGCTCCGGTGAGTACGTCGAAGTCTTCAACCGCAGCACCAACCGGTTCTTCGACCTCCGTGACTTCACGCTTGACGACGCCTCGACCGTCCCAACGCCGCTCACCTCGGACGCGGCCTTCGTAGCGCCCGGAGCCTATGCTGTCATCGTCCAAGACGTGTCCACCTTTTTGGCAGCATTCCCGGAATTCGACACCGAGGAGGCTGCCCTAGTTGAACAGGCAAACTGGGGAACCCTCAACAATAGCGGCGACACCGTAATTCTCGGTTTCGCTGACGACGAGGCCTCCGTTGTGATTGATTCAGTGGCCTACCTCCCCAGCTTCGGCGGCGATGGCGTGTCCCTCGAGCGCAAAGACCCGGCGGGGCCCTCGTCCAGCCGCAGCAACTTTGCTTCGTCAACCGCACCTGACGGGGGGACACCAGGCGCGCTGAACAGCGTCTTCGAGCTAGACGAGACGCCGCCTGAGCTACTCGGCGCCGAGGCGCTGGGCGCGACTGTGGTGCTCGTTCGTTTTGACGAACCCCTCAACCCTACTTCCGCTGAGACACCTACGAACTACATGGTGTCTGACGGCATTGGCAATCCCTCGACCGCAATGTTGGCTCCGGAAGGAGATCCTACAGAGGTGCTACTCACGCTCGCCGAACCGCTCACCGGACCCCGCAGCTACGACCTCGTCGTCCGCGCCGTGACCGATGTGCGAGGAAACACGCTTACGGAGTCCACGACTTCCCTCTTTTTCGGTGAGGGCGACGCACCCGAGCCCGGTGACCTCGTCATAAACGAGATCATGTATGACCCACGCTCGGACTCCTCGGGTGAGTATGTCGAGGTGTTCAACCGCACGGACGACAAAGTCTTCGACCTGCGTGCCTTCGCCCTGGACGATGCGTCGGTGGTACCCACGCCGATCACTGACCGGCCTGTCTTCGTTGAACCGGGAGGCTATGGCGTGATCGTACAAGATGCCGTAGCGTTCGCGGCAGTGTTCGGACCGCAAGGCGAGGTCGAACAGCCAAGTTGGGGCTCGCTCAACAACGGAGGCGACACGGCAGTGCTGAGCTACCTCGGCGGTATCGCTCCGATCGTGATCGACTCGGTGGCATACCTGCCCAGTTTCGGCGGTGACGGCGTTGCGTTGGAACGCAAGGATCCCGTTGGGCCGTCGCAGAGTCGCGCTAACTACGCCTCATCCACCGCACCTGTGGGGGGGACGCCGGGCGCCCTGAACAGCGTCTTCGAGCCCGACATCGTTGGTCCGCTCCCGATTGAAGGCGAGGTCGGGGTCGACGAGCGTAGCCTCGTGGTGTTTTTCAATGAGCCTCTAGACGCCTCCACGGTCACGGTGCAAGCGTTCACCTTCTCCGTGGCTGGCACAGCGGGTCCACCCATCACTGAGGCGACCTATGACGCGGGGGCGTCTCCGACGGTCACGCTTCGTTTCGCCGAGCGCCTCCCAAGTGGCGACCTCGTGGTGTCCGTCAATGGCGTGCGTGACCTGCTCGGCAACGTATCCACGGACGCGGTCTTGACCATTCCGTTCGTGGCGGACACAGTCGCCCCCGTCGTCACCAGCGCGGCAGTCTTGAGCACAAACACGATCGCCGTCCTCTTCAGCGAACTCGTCCCCGCAGCCAGCGCGCTCGATGCGTCCAACTACACCGTCGACCAGGGCGTTGGCTCACCAACGGGCGTAGTCTACGATCCGGCGCTAATCGGTGAGGCTGTGCGGCTCACCTTCGAGACTGGCCTCACCGAGCAAACCCTCTACACACTCACAGCGGCGGGCCTGACCGACCGCAGCGGCAACGTATCCGGCTCCCAATCGATCCTACTCTTTTTCGGGACTACCGATACACCAGAGCCCGGCGATATCGTCGTCAACGAGATCATGTTTGATCCGCTGGCCGGAGCCGACGGCGAATATGTTGAACTGCGCAATACGACAGACAAAACGTTCAACCTCCAGCAGTTCCGGTTGACTGACGATGGCGACCCGGACGCCCCGCTGATCAGTGAAACGCCGCTGATCCTTCCGCCGGATGGCTTGCTCGTGCTCGCCGAAGACCCCGACAGCGTGCGCACGGTCTTCGGCGAGATTCCCAATCTGTTCGCAGCCGAGGACTTTCCTGGGCTCAACAACTCCGAAGATGCCGTGGTCCTGTCCACGCGTATCGACGGGCAGGCCGTCACCATCGATTCGGTCGCCTACAGCGACGACTGGCACCGGCCGGAACTGCGCGAGACCGACGGCATCGCACTTGAGCGCATCGCGGTGGACGGACCGTCTAGCGAGGCGTCTACGTGGTCGAGTAGCTTAGCACCGGCTGGCGGTACACCTGGGCTCGTCAACAGCGTGTTCGTGGACCCCGAAGCTCCGCCCCCGGGGGAGGCCGGGCTGGTGATCGACTCGCCCTTCGCGCCGGATGAAGGCCAGTCGGCACGCATCGCCTACCTCCTCGAGGCCGATGCTGCACTCGTACGGGTCCGTTTGTTCGACGGGGCAGGCCGGCAGGTCCGCACGCTGGAATCGGGTGACCTCAGCGGACGCACTGGTTTCCTTGACTGGGATGGCCGCGACGATGCAGGGCGCCAGCTGCGCGTGGGGATCTACGTCGTGCTACTAGAGGCGCTCGATGCCCAAGGCGGTACCGCTGAAGCATATAAGGAAGTCGTCGTGCTTGCGCGGCGCTTCTAGTGCACACTCAAGCCGTCGTCTGCGCGTTCGGCTTTGGCCGGGACCGGGTAGCTGATGCGGTCACCCACCCCTGTCCCCTCCCTCGCGTTCGCGAGGGCAGGCTCTGTCCAGGAGGAGAACTGCCTTAGCGGCTTCCGTACATGGCTTCGATATCGCAAAAGACCGGTTGTCTATGCACCAGGAGTATGTCGTGGCGATGACGGCGACGTGCGCGGCAAGGCGGCTGAGCCCACCCCATCGCGATAGGGTGGAGACATAGAGGGTTATGGCGAGCAAAGCCAACACAGCAGCGGGCGGTGCAGGCGCGCCCGAACCCGACAGCATTGCTGGGTCGCAGCACCAGGCCTTGCTCCGCTAACCCTCGCGGCTTTCCCACTTTGAGCGCCCAGGGCTTGCGAATTGGCTTGGCTGAGCCTATAGTGACGCACACGTAGCCCTCATGCTCTTGTCTCCCCCTCTAATGCGCGTTTTCCTCCTGCTGCTCACCGCCGTCACGCTGGCCGCTTGCTCGTCCCCAATCACGCCCGAAGCCGAGCCTGTCGGCCTCTTCGACGATGTCGACTACCTCCCCTCGCTAGCCTCGTCACAGGCGTCGGACTGGCAATTCCTCCAACCTAGCGGCATGCAGTGCCGTGACGGCTCGCGTACCGGCTTCGGTCTGCGGCGTCGCTCCGGGTCGCCAAACCTTCTCATCCTCCTCCAAGGGGGCGGCGCGTGCTACGACTTCCTCTCCTGTCTGACCAACCCGAACAGCTTTAGCCGGAGCGACTTCGACAGTTACATCGCCGAGAATGGCTCCGTAGGCGTGTTTGACGCAAGCAATGCGGACAACCCCTTTGCCGACTGGAACGTCATCTTTGTGCCCTACTGCACCGGAGACGTCCACAGTGGCAGCAGCCCGAACACCAGCGTGCCGGGCCTCTTCGGCCGCCAGGACTTCGTGGGCTACGGCAACATGGAAGCCATGCTGGGACGCATCCAAGGTCAGGCCAAGCGCGCGCGGCAGGTCGTGCTCTCGGGCACAAGTGCTGGTGGATTTGGCGTTGTCGGCACCTACGGCTTGGTCTCGGACGAACTGGCCCCCGCGCCGATCGACTTCCTGAACGACTCGGGTCCGGTCCCCGAACTCGACAACGTCCTGTCCCCAAGTCTCCAG
>JBCCLD010000156.1:0-10462 GCA_039027055.1 Bacteroidota bacterium | reverse complement strand
GTGAACCGCGACGGCCGCTCCGTCCCGCTCCCGACGTGGCCCTGGCTGCGCTTCGGCTACGACATGGCCTTCGAGACGAGCGGCTGCACGCCCGATGGCACGCTCTGCATCGACTACCCGGCGCTCGCGGCGCACCTCCGCGCCCTCCACGAGGTCGGCCCATCGCACGGTGTCCGCATCGGCCGCGTCATCTTTGCGCCGGACCTCCAGGCTGAGCTCTTCGCCGCCGACCCGGGGCTGCGTCGGCTCATGCGGTTCTCCCGCAACCCCTCCTGGGTGCGCCACGACGACCACATCCACGTCGACTTCGTGCTGGCCGAGTGAGGCCGCAACGGCGTAGGTTTATGCCTGTGCGAAGCGGTGCAGGATCCTTAGCGCCGAGAACTGCCAGCCGGTCTCCGTGCTTCCACGTTCACGCGTCCACCCGTCCATACTGCTTCTCCTCCCAGCGGGCCACCACGCGGTCGCGGACGGCGGCGTAGTAGGCCTCGTAGCGTGGGACGATGCGGCTGACCTCGAACTCGTCCACGGCGCGGCGGCGGGCGTTGGCGCGCATCGCGTCGTAGAGCGCGTCGTTGGCGAGGATCTCACGCGTCGCGGCGGCCATCGCCTTCACGTCGCCGAGGTCGCAGAGGAAGCCCGTCTCGCCGTGCACGTTCAGCTCCGGCAGCCCGCCGATGTTGGACGACACGACGGGCACGCCGCAGGCCATCGCTTCGAGCGCGGCGAGGCCGAACGTCTCGCTGCCCGACGGGATGAGGAAGACGTCGGCGATGGAGAGGATCTCCTCGACGGGCTCCTGCTTGCCGAGGAAGCGCACCTCGGAGTAGACGCCGAGGTCGCGCGCGAGCTGTTCGCAGGCGGGGCGGTCGGGGCCGTCGCCCACCAGGAGCAGCTTCACCGCGCCGGGCCGCTCGCCGTTGATGCCCTCGGTGTAGAGCCGGTGGAAGACCTTAACCACGTCGGTGGCGCGCTTCACCGGGCGGAAGTTGGAGACGTGCACGAGCAGGCGTTCGCCGTTGGGGCAGATGGCCTGCTTGAAGTGCTCGCGCGGGAGCCGCTGGAAGCGCTCCGTGTCCACGAAGTTGGGGATCACCTCGATGGGGCACGCCTCGCCGTCGGGGGCGGTGCAGAAGTGCGCGTGCGTCTCGCGGCGGAGGTAGTCCGAGACGGCCGTGATCCCGTCCGACTCCGAGAGCGAGTAGTCCACCACAGGGAGGTACGACGGGTCCTGCCCGACGAGCGTGATGTCGGTGCCGTGGAGCGTGGTGACGATGGGCGTGCGGAGGCCTTCGCGCTGGAGGATGTAGCGGGCGAGGACGGCGCTCGTCGCGTGGGGGATGGCGTAGTGGACGTGCAGCAGGTCGAGGCCCTCGTGGCGGACGACGTCGACCATCTTGCTGGTGAGCGAGAGCGCGTAGGGTGGGTACTCGAAGAGTGGGTACGAGTTGACGCGGACCTCGTGGTAGAACAGGTTCTCCGTCACGTGCGCGAGGCGCAGCGGGAGGTCGTAGGCGATGAAGTGGACCTGGTGGCCGCGCGCCGCGAGCGCCTTGCCGAGTTCGGTCGCCACGACGCCGGAGCCGCCGTAGGTGGGATAGCAGGTGATCCCGATCTTGAGGGGCGCAGAGACAGACATGGTGGCGGGAGCGACGCGAGGGGAGAGGCTGCCCTTCCCAACGTCGCGTACCGGGGGAGGTTGCGAGGCGGCCCGAACGGTACCTTTGCGGGCGCTCCGCCCGTGCTCTGCGCCTTCGCCCTGCCATGCTCGCCCGCCTCGCCCGCCGTCTCCCAGCCTCCTGGCTTCGCTTCCTCGGACGCGCGCAGTACCGCATCCCGTTGGTCCGGCCTCTGGCGCAGTGGGGGGCGCGGCGCCTCGCCGGCCAGGTCGGCGTCATCCAGCGCGGCGTGGGCGCGGGGCTACGCTTCGAGCCGGGGGTGGCGGTGGCGGGCTACCGCCTCGGGACGACCGAGCCCGAGGTGCAGGCCGTCTTCGCCGAGCACGTGCGCGCGGGCGACGTGGTCTACGATGTGGGGGCCAACGTGGGCTTCTTCACCGTGATCGCAGGGCGGCTGGTCGGCCCGACGGGGCGCGTCTACGCGTTCGAGCCGTTCGGGGAGTCCGCCGACCGCATCCGCCGCAATGCCGACCACAACGACTTCGGCTGGGTGGAGGTCGAGCAGGCCGCCGTGAGCGAGGCACCGGGCATGGGCGCCCTCGCCGCCACCGAGAGCCCCGTCACGTTCCGCCTCGACGACGTGCCCGGGCCCCGCGCGCCCACCGGCACCCTCCCAGTCCGCCTCATCAGCCTCGACGCTTTCGCCACCCGGGCGGCCGTCCGCCCCCCAACCTTCGTCAAAATCGACGTGGAGGGCAACGAGGAACGCGTGATCCGAGGCATGCTCGACGTGCTCGCCCGGCACCGGCCCGTGGTGCTGTGTGAGGTGCACTACCGTGTCGCTAACTTCGAGGCGTTCCTCGCGGCGACCGTGGAGCCCCTGGGCTACACGGCCCGCACCCTCTCAGGCGAGCCGATGCCTGCTGTTGGTGCGCTCTACCACGTCGTGCTTGAACCGACGTCCCCGAGCGTCTAATCGCCTACCGTCTTATCGCTCACCGTCTGACCGACCGGCCGTCGCTCCGGTCGTCTACCTTGACTTCTCCATCCGTCCACCTGGTTTCCTCCCTCTCATGACGATGCTCCGTTCGTTCTTCCTTGCCGTCGCCCTCCTGGCAGCTACGGCCACGGCCTCCGCCCAGATCATCCCGCAGTTTGGCATCGCGGGCGGCCTCAACTTCGGCTCGCTCTCCGACGCCAGCTCGCTCGACATCGGTTCCTCGACCGGCTACCACATCGGGGTCTACGCCCAGATCGGCGTGGCCAGCTTCGCCGTGCGGCCGAGTATTCTCTACCAGCGCGTCGGCGACATCGAGTTCGAGACGCCCGGCCTCGAAGACATCGGCGTCAGCTACGTGCTCATCCCCATCGACCTGATCTACAAGCCGCTCCCGACGCCGATCGTGAAGCCGTACCTCCTCGCGGGGCCTGAATTCCGCATCGCCACGGGTGACCTCGCCGACGCTGCGTTCGGCGACGAGGGCGCGCGCTCGTTCACGACGGCGATCAACATTGGCATTGGCGCGCAGTTTGGCGCAATCATTGGTCCGAAGGTGTTCGGCGAGCTGCGCTATGCCTTTGACCTCTCGGGCGTCTCCGAAGGCGACGAGACGGTGAAGGTCAACGTGGTGATGCTCCGCATCGGCCTCGGCATCTAGGTCGCGCCGCCCCGAGGGCCGCCGCCCCGAGGGCCACTGGCCTCCAGGGCGTCCTACGCCAGGTCATCCTCTTCGTTGTCCCGCCCGACCGTGCCCCGTTCTATGCGTCCATCTCCTCATCCCGGCCGTACGTCTTGGACGCGGCTGCTCGGTCTGCTGCTCGTTTGCGTGCTGCTCGCCCCGGCGGCGGCGGCGCAGTTCCGTGTCGGCATCGTGGGCGGCGTCAACGCAAGCGCCTTCGACGGGACGGCCGGAGCCGACATCGACGGCTCGGCGGGGGCCCACGTCGGGCTGTTCGTGGACGTGGGCACTGCCCCGATCGCGCTACGTGTGGGGGCGACCTACGTCTCGGCGGGCACTATCGCCGCCGTGCCGATCGAGGCCGAGGTCCGCCCGGACCCACGCCAGCCGGACGTCGCCGTCGTGATCGGCGACACGCTGGCCAGCGGCTTCGACGTGACCTACATCGCGCTGCCCATCGAGCTGCACTACCGCTTCGACGCGCCGCGCGTGGAGCCGTACGTCGCCCTCGGCCCGGAGCTGCGCATCCCCATCGGCGACCAGGGCGCGGACATCGAGGAGGCGGTCCTCGGCACGGCCGTGGCGTTTAGCATCGCGGGCGGCGTGCTCTTCCCGCTCGGCCCCCGCTCGCACCTGTTCGGCGAGATCCGCTACGTCGCCGACGTGTCAGGCTTCACCGACGAGGCGCGCATCGACCCCGACGGGCCAGCCGCCCCGTTCCCTGAGGTGACGGTCGAATCGTACCAGATCAACGTGTTCAGCCTCCGTGTCGGCCTGCTCTTCTGACCGGGCTCTGGTGCGTCGCGCGGGGCTTCGGCGCTGAGTAGGCTACAGCGTCTTCTCGGCCAGGGCGGCCGCCCGCGCCGAGTCGCGCTCGTCCACCGGTGCGTTGGGCTCTGGCGTGGGTAGGTCCAACGTTGGGGGCTCCCGCCCGGCGTCCTCGGCGGCGTCCTCCTCTCCGGTGGAGCGCGTGTCGCGACGGTTGGCCCACACCGAGACGAGCGCGCTCCCGCCGATGAGCGTCACGATCACGCCGAGCGACACCGGCGTCGGCACGTGCATCACGTCAATGGCGAGCATCTTCGCGCCGATGAACACGAGCGTGAGGCTCAGGCCGATGTGGAGGTAGCGCACCTGCTCGATCACACCCGCGAGCAGGAAGTAGAGCGCCCGCAGGCCGAGCACGGCCATGATGTTCGAGGAGTAGGCCAGGAACGGGTCGGTGGTGATGCCAAGGATGGCCGGGATCGAGTCGAAGGCGAAGACCACGTCCGTGAGCTCGATCATCACGAGGACGAGGAAGAGCGGCGTCACGAGCGTGCGCCCGAAGCGCCGGATGAGGAAGCGCTCGCCGTAGTAGGCCTTCGTGAGCGGCAGCACGCGGCGGAGCGCCTGAAGGACGCGGTTGTCCGACGGATCCGCGTCCTCGTCCTCGCCGCGTAGCATCTTGAGGCCTGTGAGCACGAGGAAGGCCCCGAACACGTAGAGGATCCAGTGGAACTGCGCCACGAGCTTCACGCCCACCAGGATCATCGCGCCGCGCATTACGATGGCGCCGAAGATGCCCCAGAAGAGTACCCGGTGCTGGTACTGCGGCGGCACCTGGAAGTATCGGAACAGCACCGCGATCACAAACAGGTTGTCCACCGAGAGCGACTTCTCAACCACGTAGGCGGTCAGGAACGTCAGTCCAACGTCGGTGCCGTAGGTGATCCAGAGCGCGGCGTTGAGCACGAGCGCCACCGCCACGAAGAACGCCGAGAGCACCGCTGCCTCCCGTAGCTCGATCTTGTGCGCCGTGCGGTTGAACCCGAGCAGGTCCAGCAGCAGCAGCCCGACGACGAGGGCGTTGAAGCCAGCCCAGATAAGCCAGCTCACCTCGATGTGGGGCGTGGCGGCGGCGACCGGCCACAGCGTGGCGCTTGCGAGGGGTAGGGCAGCGAGCGAGGCGAGCATGGAGGCGCGCGACCGCGCGGCGTGCGGAGAAAACGACCGAGCCGACACGCGGCCTGCCCGGTCAGAGCGGCCCGTCAACCCGCCGAGTCGAGATATCGTTTCAAGAACGTCTCCACCCATCACGAGGCGGGTCACACAGGCGTGTCTCCCCACGCAAGTCAAGCCAGATCCATGTAGATCGGCATGAACCTTGTCGAAGAGGCGGTCCTGTACGACATTCCCCTGCTATCCCTGCGTTCTCGCCGTGCGTCCCTCCCCACTCGTGACCGCACCCTCGACCTTACCCACGCCTCGCCCCGGCACGCTCTCGGACGTGTCCGCACGGCGTCGTTTCGCCGCGCCGCCGCGCCCGCGCGTGCTCCTGCTCGCCTACGCCTGCAGCCCGTACCACGGCTCCGAGCCGAAGGTGGGCTGGAACCGCGTCATCGAGGCCGCGCGCTTCTACGACGTGTGGGTGATCACCGAGCAGCGTGAGTTCGAGGACGACATCCGCCGCTTCGAGGACGAGCACGGGGCCTTGCCGGGCGTCCATTGGCACTTCGTGTCACTCACCGATCGCGAGTGGCGCAACCGGGCGATGACGTTCGTCAACAGCCGGGCCTTCCGCGCCTGGAACCGCCGCGCCGCCGAGGTGGCGCGCACGCTCCACAGCGAAGTCGGGTTCGACCTCGTCCACCACGTCAACATGGTGGGCTTCCGGGAGCCCGGCTACGGGTGGCAGCTCGACGACGTGCCGTTCATCTGGGGGCCGGTCGGCGGGACACAAAACTTCCCCTGGCAGTTCCTCCACACCATCAAGCCGCACGACGCCGTCGCGGAGATCGTGCGCAACGTGGCCAACCGGCTCCAACTCCGTCTCAGCCCCCGCGTCCGCAAGGCTGCACGCCGCGCCGAGGTGATCCTCGCAGCGAACTCGACCAACCAGCGCGACCTCGCCCGGCTGACCGACGGCGTCCCGCAGCTCCTGCTGGAGACGGGGGTGCGCGGCGTCGGCACGCCGAAGCGCTGGGCGGACCGCCGCCCAGGCCCCGTGCGCATTCTGTGGGTCGGGCACTGCGTCCGTCGCAAGGGCACCACCCTCATGCGCCGCGCCTTCCAGCACCTCCTCGACGGCCCTGGCTCCTTCGAGCTCACCGTCATCGGCAGCGGCCCCGACGAGGACAGCTTCCACAACCTCCCGAACTGCGACTTCAAGGGCTTCCTCCCCTACGACGAGGCGCTCAAGTCCTACGCCGACGCCGACCTGTTCGTCTTCTCCAGCCTACGCGACACCTCGGGCAACGTCGTCCTCGAAGCGTTCGCCAACGGCCTGCCCGTGGTGGCCCTCGACCACCAAGGGGCCCGGGACATGGTCACCTCAGACTGCGGCGTGAAGGTGCCGCTGAGGTGGTCCAAGCAGACGGCCCAGGGCATCGCGGCGGCCGTGCGCAGCATCGTCGCGACGCCCGAGCGCTACGACCGCCTCAGCATCGGCGCCATCGAGCGCGCGGGACACTACCTCTGGACGAGCAACGGCGAGGTGATGCACGACGTCTACGCCCAGGTGATGGGCAAGACGGGGGCGTTTCGGCAGGTGCTCCCCCTCGACCTCGAGGCGAGCGTCGGACGCTGAGATCCCAACGAGGCGAGTATGCTCAAGGAGGCCGTCAAGCAAACCGCCGGGCTGGTCGCGACGGGCCTGCAGGGCGTGCTGGGCCGCTCCGGTCCCAGTGCGGGCCTGCTGATCTACCACCGCATTGCCCCGCCCGTGGAAGGCGTCCCGGACGACCGCACGCTCAACGTGCCGCCGGACGTGTTCGAGCGGCACCTCGTGGGCCTGCGCGCGCGCGGGCACCGCTTCCTCGCCCTGCGCGACCTCCTCGCGGCACATGCCGCGGGCGAGGTCCCCGACCGTGCTGTCGTGGTGACGTTCGACGACATCTACCAGAACGTGGTGGACGCCGCCGTGCCGGTCCTGCGCCGCCTCGGCATCCCTGCGACGCTGTTCGTCAGCACGGCGTTCGTAGACCACACAGCGCCGTTTCCCTTCGACACGTGGGCCGAGGCGCACCGGTCGGGGCTACCGCCGAGTGCCTATCGCCCCGTCACCCGCGCGGGCCTCGACGCGCTCGTGGCGGACCCGCTCTTCGAGGTCGGCGCGCACACGCACACGCACGCCGTGTTCATCGACCGGCCCGACGCCTTCGAGGCCGACCTCGCCGAGAACCTGCGCTGGCTCGACGAGCGCCTCGGCATCGCCGCACCGACGTTCGCGTTTCCCTACGGGCGGACCGCGTTCGGCTTCGCGGGCGGCGCGCTCACCGAGCGGGCGCGGGCGCTCGGCGTGGCCTGTGCCCTCACCACCGACAGCACCCTCGTCACGCCCGACAGCGACCCGTACGCCTGGGGCCGCTTCAACGCCTACGCCTGGGACACGCCCGCCACGCTCGACGCGAAGCTCGCCGGATGGTACGGCTGGGCCCCTCGCCTGATGGAACGGCTGGGGTGAGCGTCGCGGTGCGGCCTGTGCGGAGGGCTACATGTCCCAGTGCACGATGACCCGTCTTTTACGGTATCGCCGCTCGGTTGTGGAAGCCGCGAATACAGTCCCCCTCCCTCGCCTGCCCTCGCGAACGCGGGGGAGGGGATAGGGGCGGTTGACCGACCTGGCAACCCTGTCACGTCCAGAGGGGATCGCGCAGTAGGCTCCTTGCGCTCACACTCGGGACTCGTTCTCTCGGCCAAGCGTCGTGGCGCGGCCTGATCTTTGCCATCCACACGCCTTCGCTCTGCCCTGCCTTCTTCGTCCGCGCTCTGGTGCTCTTCACCTCTGCCCAGTCTCCTGACCCGCCCGACGCCGAGGCTTCCTCGTTGTCATGGGCGCAGCGGCTGCGCTGGCGGGTGAGGCGGTTCCTGGTCGGGCCCCTCGGCAAGAGCGGGCTGTCGATGGCGGATCAGGCGCTCGTGAGTGCGGGGCGGCTGCTCCTGAGCATCGTCGTGGCCCGCGCGGCGGGGGCCGACGCGCTCGGGCTCTACGCCCTGGCGTTCACGCTTCTGCTACTCGCCGAGGCGTTCGCCGAGACGCTCGTGGCGCTGCCCTACACCGTCTACAGCCAGCGGCTCGGCGCGACGGCTCGGCGCTCCTACCTCGGAAGTGCCCTCGTGCAGGTCGGAGCCCTCGGCATTGGAATGGCTGGGCTGGTGGCTGCGGGTGGGGCGGTGGCCTGGTTTGGGGTCGGTGAGGTCGGGTTGGGCAGCGTGCTCTTCGCCCTGGCGGGGATGCTGCCGCTGCGGCTGCTGATGGACCTCGGGCGGCGTGTCGCCTTCGCGCACCACCGCGTCCACACGGCGCTCCTGATGGACGTGCTGCTGATGGCCGTCCTGCTCGGCGGCCTCGGCATGCTCGCGGCGACGGGCACCGTGACGGTGTGGCACGTCTACGTGCTCTACGGCGCAGCGTGCCTGCTCCCCCTGTGGCTCGCGTTTCGGCCGCGACGCCGCGGCCGGGGTAGCTTCGGCTGGCGGGTCGACCCAAAGGCCGCGCGCACCGACCTCGGCCAGAACTGGCGCTTCGGGCGCTGGGTGGCCGCCGGACGCCTCTCCGTCAACGGGCGCGAGTTCGGCATCCCGTGGCTGCTCGCCGCCTTCGCCGGGACGGCCGCCGTGGGCTTCATGGACGCGGCGATGAAGGTCGTCGGGCTCATCTTTCCGATGATCACGGCGCTGGCGAACGTGCTCACGCCGAGCATCGCGGCGGCCTATGCCGAGGACGGCGTAGGCGCGGTACGGCGGATGGTGGCACAGACGGCGCTGCTGATGGGCCTCGCGACGGGTGCGGTGGCGCTCGCGCTCGCGCTCGGCAGCGAGTGGGTGATCGCCTTCTTCTTCGGCGAGGAGTTCAGCGGGCAGCACGCCGCCGTGGTGGTCTACGCGGTGGCGACCGTCGTGGAAGCCATCGGCATGCCCGCCGACGCGGGGCTGTGGGCCATCGAGCGGCCCAACGTGGGGTTCTACGTCAACCTCGTGAGCCTGGTGGCGGCCTTCGCCGTGGCGGGGGCACTGATCCCCTCGCTCGGCGTGCTGGGGGCCATCTGGGGCATCGCCGCCGGGAAGGGCGTGGCGACGGCGGGGCAGCTCGCGTGCTTCTGGTGGCTCAGCCGGTAATTAGGAACGTTGGCTGGCAGCCATCGACACTAGGCACCAAGGGCATTATTTATCAGCTGTAAGCATCGGACTTCCGCTGCCATAGACTGTGAGCCGTGACTGACCTTAACAGCTACATCGATGGCCAGAGGGCTCACCCGGACCTTGCTAGGGTACCAGCCATGCTCCTCGACCTCATCAAGCCACAGGTAAGGAGCATCCAGGCCCTCGAAGAAAGAGGTGGCGACTCTTGAGGCACGCTTAGCTTAGATCAGTGCCAACAGCCATAAGCCGCAGCCGGCTTTTCCCAGACTCAGCAGCCGACCGAGTAGCGGTACGGGAGCCAAACGGACCCTGTAGTACACCCGCCACCCAGCAGCACGGCGATACGGGGGGCTTACTTGGCACCTTAGCCTCTATGCCGGAGCTGTCTTGCTGTCCAGCAGTGCAGGACAACGACACGAGCTACTTCGTACTTCGAGAACTGCATGCGCGCTCTGCGGAGCGCACCTTCCAAGGAGGCTTTGTGCGGTAGACGTGACGACCTATCGAGCCCGCTAAGCATATACGACACATTTTGTTGACAACGGACGTTTTGGACGTTATACTCTGACCGTGTAGTCTCATCTAAAGCTAGGACTCGACAAATAGCTTTACCGTAGACGACCATGTAGTCCCCATGCCTCATCGTTCCATTTTATCACATATTTCTACACCTCCCATGCACACGTTATTCCAAATTTTTTCCTTCTTACTTTTCCCTATCCTATTTTTGACAACTAGTCATGTATCAGCATAATGCAATCAGCAAATAAATCCCAATGAAATAGTTCTACTCATACAAGATGACCCGCTCAATATTATGGATATAAAAGTAACAGATGAATCTGGAAATATATATCACACAACTAATGTTACGAGCAACACAGATATCCTAGGCGACTGCGACTGGGTAGAAAGCGGAGATAATGGACTAAACTTTGATGAAATATGGACTATTGAATTTGATCTTGATAAACTGTTAAATCCAAGAACCGAAACGTTCACATATGTACCTAATGGATATTGCGTATCAGGAACTAGAGG
>JBCCLD010000155.1:0-10464 GCA_039027055.1 Bacteroidota bacterium | reverse complement strand
GTCACGTCCAAGGCCGCAAGCGCAGAAGACGCCTTGAGTGTGCACTAGAGTCATTTGATCGGTGGTTCAGTACGTCAGTGGTTCAGAATGCGCCCCTTCCGGCGCGTACCGATCGTTTTCGACGGAGTGGCTGTACTGAAGCGCATCGCAAACCACTCTAGGCCCCACCCACATCGACGGCGTCCCCATCGATTATATCTCCTGAACCGACCAGTCCGTCCTTGGTCCCTGGCCCCTTGCGGGTTCCCATGCTGCACAAAGGACCAGTGACCAAGGACGAAGGACGCGCTAGACCGTCGTCATGCCCATGCGCGTGAGGTCGCGGGCGTGGAGCAGCGAGGTGCCGAAGGGCTTCACGACGAGCACCGGGCACGGCGCGAGCCGGACGGTGTTCTCGGCGACGCTGCCGAGGAGCAGCCGCTTGAGCCCCGTCAGCCCGTGCGACGCCATCACGATGAGGTCCGCCCCGCGCTCGGCCGCGATGTCGGCGAGGGTCGTCGCCGGGAAGCCCACGTCCACGTGGGCGCGCGCGCTCACCCCGCTGGCGCGCAACTCGCCGACGAGGCGGTCGAGGGCCGTCCGGGCGCGCGTGAGCAGCACCTCGGTGTTGGCCACTCCCGCGTCATAGCCGTAGACGTCTGGCCACATCGCGTCGGAGACGATGTGGACGAGGTCCAGCTCGGCGTGGAAGGCACGCGCAAGGTCGGCGGCGTAGTCGAGGGCGTAGCGCGAGCGGCTGGAGAAGTCGAACGGGACGAGGATGCGGTTGTCGGTCGTGTCGTCGGCGTCGAGCATGGGGGCGTCGCACCGGAGCGTGAGCACGGGGCACGGCGCCTCGCGGACGACGCGCTCGGCGACGCTGCCGTGGAGCAGGTGCGCAACGCCGCGCCGGCCGTGCGTCGCCATCACCACGAGGTCGATGGAGGCGTGCGCCGTGTAGTCGAGGATCACATCGGCGGCAGAGCTACCGAGCTCGGCCACGCGGACGATGCGGACGCGGTCGTGCCGACGCAGCAGCTGGGCGACCTCGTCGAGGTCATCGTCGTCCACCAGGTCGTCGAGATCGTCGTCATCGAGCGCGGTCAGGACGTGGAGTTCGGCATCGTAGAGCGCGGCCAGGGCGACAGCGTGCCCGAGGGCGCTGTCGGCGCAGTCGGAGTGGTCGGTCGGGAAGAGGAGGCGGTCAATTTTGAGCATGGTCAGGTCCGGTTGGAATGGGGGGAGCGCGGCCGCCGGCGGGGCCGGGTCGGCTACGGCAGATGCAGGTCAGCTTCGAGGAGGGCCTGCGCGTCGGCGCGGACGGCCGCGGCGTCGCCGGGAGAGTCCACCGTCGGGCTCGGCCTGTGCGTGAGCACCGGGCACGGCGCGCGGCGTAGCGTCCGCTCGGCGGTGCTGCCGAGGAGGACGTGCTCCAGCCCCGTCAGCCCGCGCGTAGCCATCACGATGAGGCGCGCCCCGATCTCCCTGGCAACCGCCGCGATCTCGACGTCGGCGCGTCCCACAGCGGTGGCGACCTCGACGCCGTCGGCCTCTGCTAGCTCGGGCGCGGCGTCGAGGCCGTGGATGGCCTGCGCGTAGAACCGAGGCAGCCGCTTGCGCGCGCGCTGGTCGAGGAGGTGGGTGAGCGCCGTCCCCTCGGCGAGGTCCGGGAGGTAGAACGCGGGGTACGGCCCGGCGTCGATCACGTGGAGGAGCACCAGCGGCGCATGGAGGCGCGTGGCCCACGCTCGCGCGAGACCCAAGCCCTCTTCCGACGCCATCGAGAAGTCGACGGGCGCCAGCACGGGCCGATTGTCTGGACTCGTCTTCCCGGCCACGGGGTCGGGGATGGTCATGACGGGGCACGGAGCCGTGCGCACGACCTCTTCGGCGACGCTGCCGAGGAGCAGCCGCTTCACGCCGCGCCGCCCATGCGTGCCGACGATGAGCAGACGGGCTTCGACGGCGGCCGCGTAGGTGCTCAGCGCAAGGCCCGGCGAGAGGTCGCGGGCGAGCGCGTAGGTGATGCGCACGCCGGGCAAGGTGTCGTCGAACGTGCGGCGCACGAAGGCGCGGAGGTCGGTCAGCAGCGCGTCGCGCTCCTGCCCGTGCGCGGTGGCCTGGGTCTCATCGGCGTGGACGACGTGGAGCGGGGCAGCGGCAGCCAGGGCGAGCCCAGCGGCGGCACGGAGGGCGCGGGCGGAGGCGTCAGAGAAGTCGATGCCGACGACGTGAGGAGCACAGGGGCGCATGAGAGGAGCCGGAAGCGTGAACGAGGCTGTTTGCTTCCAGAGTAGCCTGCCGTGCTCCAGGGCGGAAGCGGTTCCGACCCGTCTCGCCTGCCGGGGTGCGTCCCGTCGCCGTGTGGGGGCGGCCCTCGCATGGGCGCCGTGGGCCGAAGAAGCAAGCCGACCTCCGTTACCCGGTCATACGAATTCGTCACCCTCTCGTACCGTCCACCGCCTCACCGTCCACTGCCTCACCGCTAAACCGCCGCACTCATAAACGAGCGCCCCCGCCACTTCAGAAGCAGCGGGGGCGCGTGGTGCTGAGATCGCGGCAGGCGCTTATTCGGCCAGGATCGCCTCGATGTTGAGCTCGATCTCGACGTCGTCGCTCACGACGAGTTCGCCGCCGGAGAGCGCGCCGCCCCACGTCATGTTGAAGTCCTGGCGGTTGATCTCGGTCTCGGCCTCGAAGCCGATGCGGGTGTCCTCGTTCATGCCGATCACCGGCCCGAGCATCTCGACCTCCATCGTGACTTCCTTCGTGACGTCACGGATCGTGAGGTCACCGATCAGGAGGAACATGTCGTCATCGGGGTCGGCATCCTCGACGCGCGTGCTCGTGAAGGTGATCGTCGGGTAGGTCTCCGCGCTGAAGAAGTCGTCGCTCTTGAGGTGGCCGTCGCGGCGCTCGTTGTCGGTGTCGACCGAGGCCACCTGGATCGTGGAGGACACCGAGAGGCTGCCGGGGGTGCCGTCGGCGAAGGCGATCTCGGTGGTGAAGTCCTTGAACTCGCCGCGCACCTTGGAGACGCCGAAGTGGCGGACTTCGAAGGAGACCTCGGAGTGGACGGCGTCGAGGTTGTAGGTCCCGGCGGGGACGTCGAGGATCGAGGCGGGGGCTTCGGCGGGCCGTAGCGTCGAGAAGGCGACGACGACGAGGGCGGCCGCGGCGACGGCGGCAAGGTAGCGGAAGACGGTCATGGCAGGATAGGATAGAGAAGAAAGGGCCCCAACCCGGCCGATTGGGCAGCGAGGCGAGAGGGGATGGGGTCAGAGGAGGAGACGGCCCATTCCCTTACTTGTTCCAACAAACATTTACTCTATCGCTCTACTCTACGTAGCCTGCGCCGCCTGCTCGCCTTCCAGCTGGGGCTCCAGCGCCCGTCGGGCAGCCCGTAGCGCGAGCAGCGCCGCCACCGGCCACAGCGGCGTGGGGAACGTCTCCGGCCACAACCCCCACGTGAGCGCCATACTGCCCGCCGCGATCGCCGCGGCCCAGAGGTAGGCGCGCCCCCACCCTGGCAAGGCCGTGCGGAGCAAGAGCCCGGCCACGAGCGCGTGCGTCGGCCAGAGCCACAGCAGCGACAGGTTCGGCCCCGTCACGCGGTGCTCCGTCGCAAACCAGAGAAACGCCAGGATCGCGCCTGCGAACCCAGCGACCAGGAACAGCAACGCGTCGCCGCGGCGGCTCCAAACGCCGACAGCCTGTGTGCGTCGCCAACCAAGCACGGTGAGCGTGCCGCCGAGGACGAAGAGCCCCCACGTCAGCACGAGCGGCCAGCTCGACGTGGTCCGCGTGCGTCCGGCGTGGCTCGTCCAGTAGAGCGTGTCGGTACGCGCCACGAGGGGCCGCCCGCCGAGCGTCGCGCGGTCGAACGCGTCGAGGAGTTCGAGCGGGAGGAATGTCCGCTGGTAGTCGGTGGCGACGGCGTCGGTGGGCAGGCCGAGGCCGAGGTTGATGCCGAGGCGCAGCAGGCCCTGCTCGGCGAGGTAGGGCTGGAGCAGGGCGCGGAAGGTCGCGTCGTCGTCGAAGGTGCCTAGCCGGAGCGTGTCGGGCGTGGACGCATCGACGGCGTCAACGAGCCGCGTGGCGCAGTTGTCGAAGAAGAAGTCGTAGCGGTACGTCCGGTTCTCGGGGAGGTAGTTTGTCTCCAGGAGCGCGAACATGGTCCGCACCGCCGTGCTGTCGAGCGCGAGCGTCTGCTCGACGGTGGCACGGCCCTGGCTCCGGTAGAACGCGAGCACCCGGTCGGTGTCGGCGACCGAGAGGCGGTAGTCGAGTTGCCCGCGGATGAAGCGGAGGAGGAAGAACGGCTGGTCGAAGTCGAACGTGCCGAAGTTGTAGACGCGGTCGAGGCCCGTCGCGGGGTCGGCGACGCGGAAGGCGCTGTGGCCGAAGACCGTGTGGACCTGCTCGCGCGGGTAGAACGTGAGCAGCGACACGCGCGCCTCGGCGGAGACCTGCGGCACGCCTGGCGGGGGCACCGGGGCCCTGTCCGGTAGGGATGCGCTCGGCTGGGCAAAGGCTGGCAGCGCGAGGAGGGTGAGGAGCAACGTGAGGGCGTGCGCCCATAAGGCACCCCCCGCTTGACGCGCCTGGACGGCGGCCCAGCTGTCCCCCTGCATTCTGATCCAGAGTGTGAGGGGGACAGTTCGAGGAGCGGAGCGCGCAGCGCGGAGACGACGCAGAACGGGGAGTGCCGCCCCGAGCACAGCCTCCTGCTTTTCGCTAGCCGTAAGCGATAGGTTGCCTCCGCACCCACGCGCATCGCTCTCATGCTTGTCATCCTGAGCGAGCGCTAGCGAGTCGAAGGATCTATGTCCACCTGAGCGCTCCAATCCCAGCCTGGAAGCTGGCCCGCAGATCCTTCGGCTTCGGTCCCGCGGACCTTCGCTCAGGATGACAGGCTGGGTCGTTTTGAGTCGGACAGAGGACCCCGCGCCGTACGCCCTTGCCCACCTATCGACAGCCGACAGCCGCAAGCCGACAGCCGCAAGCCGACAGCCGCAAGCCGACAGCCGACAGCCGACAGCCGCAAGCCGACAGCCGACAGCCGACAGCCGACAGCCGACAGCACCCCTCATGACAGCGCCTCGACGAGGAGGGCCTTCACCAGCGCCGGGTTGGCCGAGCCACCCGTGGCGCGCATCGTCTGGCCGACGAAGAAGCCGATCAGCTTGGTCTTGCCACCCTGGTACGCCGCGACCTTGTCCGGGAAGCGGCCCAGCACCTCGGCGATGACGGGCGCGAGCGTGTCGACGTCGGAGACCTGGCGGAGGCCTTCACGCTCGACGATCACAGCCGGCGCATCGCCGGTCTCGGCCATGGCGTCGAGGACCTGCTTCGCGGCGCGGTTGGAGAGCGTGCCGTCGTCCACGAGCGCGACGAGCGCGGCGAGGTCAGCGGCAGCGAATTTGAGATCAGCCAACGGCGTGTCCTTGCGCACGCGCTGTACCTCGTTGGTCACCCACGGCGCGACGGCGGCGGCATCGCCGTGGGCGGCGAGGGCGGCGTCGAAAAACGTGGCGAGGAGCGAGTCTTGGGCGAGGAGCAGCGCGTCGCCCTGGCTCACGCCGAGGCCCTCGTAGCGGTTGTAGGCCATGCGGGCGTCGGCGTCGAGGGCCTCCACGGGGTCGCCGCGCTCGGCCTCCAACTGCCGCTGGCGCTCCTTACGGGCGGCCTTCGCCTCGGCGCTCTCGCCGGTCGTGGCTTCCTCCTCACTGCCCCACGAGTCGCGCAGCGTGACGGTGCGGTTGAACACGAGCGCGCCTTTGGTCGAGTCCTCGGCGATACTGTCTTCATCGACCACGAAATAGCCCTGGCGCTCGAACTGGAAGCGGTCGCCGACCTGCGCCGTGCGGAGGCTCGGTTCGAGGTAGCCCGTGACCACGCGCAGCGAGTCGGGGTTGAGGTGGTCGAGGAAGCTGCCGCCCTCGGGCACGTCGTCCGGATCGGGCACGCGGAAGAGGCGGTCGTAGAGCCGCACCTCCGCCTCGACGGCGTGGTCGGCGGTGACCCAGTGGATCGTGCCCTTCGGGTTGAGCCCAGACGTGTCGTGCCCGTGCTCGTCTCGCGGGAAGTAGGTGCACTTGAGTTCCACGACCTCGCCCGCGGCGTCCTTGACGACCTCGTCGCAGCGGAGCACGTAGGCGTGGCGCAGGCGCACGGCGCGGCCCGGCGCGAGGCGGTAGTAGTCCTTCGGCGGCGTTTCCTCGAAATCGTCGCGCTCGATGAGGAGCGTCCGGCCGAACGGCACGGGGCGGCTACCCTCGCGGTCGATGTCGCGCGGCCAGTAGTCACCGTGGAGGTAGTCAACCTCATTCTCCGGCCAGTTCGTGACGGTGACGGTGAGCGGGTCGAGGACGGCCAGCACGCGCGGGGCGCGGGTGTTGAGGTCGTCGCGGATGGCATATTCGAGCTGCGCCATCTCGGCGCGGCTGTTGGTCTTGGTGATGCCCGCGCTCTCCCAGAAGGCCCTCAGCGCCTCGGGCGTGACACCGCGCCGCCGCAGCGCCGCGACCGTCGGCATGCGCGGGTCGTCCCACCCCGCCACGTGGCCCTCCCGAACGAGCGTCCGCAGCTTGCGTTTGCTCATCACGGTGTAGTCCACGTTGCCGCGCGCGAACTCGTACTGGTGCGGGCGCGCGCCCGCCTCGAAGCCGAGCGCGTCGAGGTACCAGTCGTAGAGCGGGCGGTTGACGTCGAACTCCAGCGTGCAGAGCGAGTGCGTGATGCCCTCGATGGCGTCGGACTGGCCGTGCGCCCAGTCGTAGAGCGGGTAGATCGGCCAGGCGTCGCCGCGGCGGTAGTGCGCGGCGTGGCGGATGCGGTACATGACGGGGTCCCGCAGCTTCATGTTGGGGTGCCCCATCACGGGCCAGGCGTCGCCCGGCTGCGGGTCCACCTTCGCGCGGAGGACGTGCGCGCCGTCGGGGAAGTCGCCCGCGCGCATACGCTCGAAGAGATCGAGGTTTTCCTGGACGGTGCGGGTGCGGTACGGGCTCGGCGTGCCCGGCTCGGTGACGGTGCCGCGGTTGGCGCGGATCGCGTCGAGGTCCTGGCTGTCCACGTAGGCCTTGCCGTCGCGGATGAGCTGGCGCGCCCAGTCGTAGAGCTGCTCGAAGTAGTCCGAGGCGTGGTAGAGGTGCGCGCCCCAGTCGAAGCCGAGCCAGCGGACGTCGCGCTGGATGGCGCGGACGTACTCGATGTCCTCGGTCTCGGGGTTGGTGTCGTCGAAGCGCAGGTGGCAGCGTGTCACGGCGCGGGCGGCGTAGTCGCGCGCCAGCCCGAAGTTGAGGCACATCGACTTGACGTGCCCGAGGTGGAGGTAGCCGTTGGGCTCCGGCGGGAAGCGGACGACGACCTCGGTCTTCCCAGCGGCGAGGTCGTCCTCGATCTGGTCGTGGATGAAGCTGGAGCGCGCGGGGGCGTCAGGCAGGGCGGCGGGCATGGAACGCGGTCAGGCGGACGCTGTCGAGTGAGAGGGGCAGGATGAGCCGACGTTAACGCAGGGCCCGGCGAAAGATTCCGCACGCGTTTTTAGCTCGACTTGAACAGTCAGCGTATCATCGACTGAACCTCTCTCACGTTGTCCTGTCCTTATGAGCGATGATGCCGCGCGTTGCCCGTTGTGCGGCGCAGCGTATCACACCACCCGGGAGCGCTGCACCGGCTGCGATGCTCAACTCGTCGCGCCCGACACGTATGAGCGCGCCAGGCAGCCCCTTCCCTTCACCGACGATCTAGTCTTGATTCAAACCGAAGGCCTCGACTGGATCAAGCAGCTTGCCGACCTGCTGGCAAAGGTGGGCATTCCCTGCCACATCGACTACACGAGAGGCTACATCGGCTCCGGCGATATCGGAACAGCATCCATCCACTACCACGCGCTGTACGTCCAGCCTGAGCACGAGGCCGCAGCCCATCAGGTGGAACGCCTGCTCGTAGGTGACGCCGCCCGCCCGGAGGTGCCCGATTCCACCGAGGCCGCGGAGGAGGTAGTCCTCGTCTTCACCTGCGAGCACGACGAACTCTACCGTGCCGAGAACGTGGTCGCGTTCCTCGAGCACCACGACGTGCAGCCGGTCATGTACGCCGACCAAGAGCGAGGCGAGGGCTACATCGTCACGGTCCCGACGGCTGAGCGCGAGCGCGCCGACGACCTGGTTGAGCAGTTCGTCGCGGACGAGAGTGCTGCTGTAAGCGTGCTGGTAGGCAACACTGCTCCCCTGCTGAGCCCTTTGCGGTGGCTGGCGCACGTTCCCGTTGCGCTAAGCGGGTTTGCCGTGGTCTGGGCGCTCCTGCTGCTGCCGCTGGACACGCCTGAGCGTCGCGTTCGGTTTGGCATCGCCCTGGGCCTTCTTTTGGTCGGCGTCGTGCTCCATCTTGGACGACGCAGGACGTAGAGCTCATCCCGTCCAGCCCCAGAACGACGCTGGGATTTAGCCCTCTTGAGCCGTTGACCCCGCCCCTGCTCATCCTCGACCTCGACGAGACGCTGTGGCACGCGACGGAGACGCCGCTGAACCGAGCCGCTGACTTTCGCATCGCCCCCTACTTCGGCGCGCAGGACGACGACGAGCTACCGGCGCTGCTGACCTACCTCCGCACCCTCCGCGACGCCCCGAACTACCGCCGGATCGAGAAACGCGGCTGGCGGTCGCAGGTCTAATCTCGATTGACCGGCGATCGTGCGGCCTGTGTCGTGATCCGACCTGTGCCTCTCCTGGTGTCAATCCAACTCGTAGTAGGCGCTCGGGTCGACGGGCTCGCCGTCGCGGAGGACCTCGTAGTGGAGGTGCGGCCCCGTCGAGCGCCCCGTGTTGCCCGCGTAGCCGATCAGGTCGCCCTGCGCGACGGCCTGCCCGTCCTCGACGGCGAAGCGCGACAGGTGCGAGTAGCGCGAGGTGTACGTCTCGCTGTGCGTCAGGACGATGTTGAGGCCGTAGCTGTCTGGCTGGTCGCGGAGCTCTACGACGCCGGGGGCCGTCGCGTAGATCGGCGTGCCCTCCGGCACCACGAAGTCGACGCCGCGGTGCGTGACATGGGTGCCGCGCTCCGTCTTGCCGTGCTGGCCGAACTCAGCCGAGACACGGACGAGGTGCTCCTTGGCGATGGGCAGCACGGACGGCTGCTGCGCGCTCGCGTTGAAGGAGAGCGCGACGAAGAGAACGGCCACGAAGGCGGAGGAGGCGTAGGTCATACGTCGAAGGAGCGTGGTGTGAGGAGCCGCGGCAGAACGAGCGCGGCGCTGGACCCGGCGCAGCCCGCGCGGGCCACCGAAGTCGGCGAGGGCGGCCGCGTAGGCGTCCTCGAACGGGTCGCCGTCGGCCAGCCGCGCCTCGGTGAGGCAGCAGACGTGGTCCACGAGGTCGTCGAGGAGCGGGACGTAGAGCAGGCCCCGCCGCTTGAGGTCGGCGACGATGTGGGCGACCTGGGCGTCGGTGAGCGGAGCGCTGGACGGAGACGGGTCGGGCGTGTGCACAGGCGGCGGGGCTAGGCAGCAGACGGGTTCGGCGGTGCGGGGGCGAGCACGGCGCGCATCGTCTCAACGAACGCCTCGAAGGCGCGGACCTGCTCGGCGGCGGAAGCGCGCCCCTCGGCGGTGACGTGGTAGTATTTCCGCTGCCGCCCGTTCACCCGCGCCGTCTCGACGTCGAGCAGCCCGGCAGCGACGAGCTTGTGAAGGAGCGGGTAGAGCGCGCCCTCGCTGATGGTCAGCGCGCCGTCGGTGCGGTCGCGGACGTGCTGGGTGAGCTCGTAGCCGTACATGCGCCCGCGCTCGGCGAGCAGCCGGAGCACCACCGTCTGGAGCGTGCCCCGGAAGAGTTGCGTCGTGTCCATACGAGAGTATACATCGACACTCGATGCATAAGCAACAGAGGCATCACGTTCGATGCGCTGTGCCGGGTCCCACCCCCTGTTTTTGTTGACGGTCGCGTTGCTCGTTCGACGCTGACTCCAGATCGCCCCCCTCAATGTCATCCTGAGCGAGCGTAGCGAGTCGAAGGATCTACGAATCAGCTTCCAAGCCGAGGGCAGAACTCCGAGATAGACAGAGGTCCTTCGACTGCGGTCCTTCGGACCTTCGCTCAGGATGACAAGAGTGGAGCAGGTGGCTCTGCGTCCCCCCTACCGTCCCGGTTGCCCGGTTGGCATCCCAGCCGCCCCGGCTCGGGCCTCGGCGATGATCCGCAGCGCGTGCCCGTCGAGCAACGTTTGAGACGCGGCGGCCGTCGCGGGGAAGGCGGCGCGGGCCTCCTCGGTAGTAGCGTCGAGCCAGGCCGAGAGGCGGTCGGGGACGAGTGGGTACCCGTCGAAGTCCACGATACCGGGGGCCCCACCCTCGCGGAGGAGGATGTCGCCCGCGGCGCAGTCCCAGAGCGAGAGGCCCGAGTGCAGCGTCGTGTCGAGCAGCCCAGCGGCGACGTAGGCGAAGCTCATGCACGCGCTGCGGAGGTAGCGCCACGTCTGGCG
>JBCCLD010000154.1:0-10517 GCA_039027055.1 Bacteroidota bacterium | reverse complement strand
CTTCGCCTCGGGGACGACGCCCCTGTGGGTGCAGTACGAGGCGTTCGAGCAGGCTGCCCTGGCCGACCCACGCGTGCAGACGATGACGCGAGCCGGCGGGCTGCCGGGGCGCGTGGGCACCTCCCGCGGCTACCGCTGGGAAGGCTCCACCCCGGACGAACTCGTCGGCGACGCGATGTCGACCATCTTCGCCGACCCGACCTACCTCCAGACGTTCGGCCTCACCCTCGCCGACGGCCGTGACTTCTCCGCCGACATCGCGACCGACGAGACGGACGCGTACATCCTCAACGAGGCCGCCGCCCGCGTGATGGGCTACGACCTCGACGCGGGCGCGTCGCCCGTCGGGGCGATGTTCCGGGCGTGGGACCGCGATCCGGGCACCGTCGTGGGGGTCGTGGAGGACTTCCACTACGCCTCGCTCCACCACGCCATCGAGCCGGTCGTGATCAACCTGTCGCCGGACTGGTACCGCGCGATCGCCTTCCGCCTCGCGCCGGGCGATATCACCGGGGCGATGGACCACCTCGCCGACACCTGGGCCGCGTTTGCGCCGGGCTACGACTTCGACTACGTCTTCCTCGACGACGACTTCGGCCGGCACTACGCCGACGAGGCGCGCCTCGGGACGCTCTTTGCGGTGTTCGCCGGCTTGGCCATCTTCGTGGCGTGCCTCGGGCTGCTCGGGCTCTCCGCCTACGCCTCGGCGCAGCGCACGAAGGAGATCGGTGTGCGCAAGGTGCTTGGCGCGAGCGTGCCCGGCCTGGTCGCGCTCCTCAGCCGCGACTTCGTGGTGCTCGTCGCCGTCGCGTTCGCTGTGGCCGCGCCCGTCGCGTGGTGGCTCATGCAGCGCTGGCTTGCCGAGTTCGCCTACCGCATCGAGCTCGGTCCGCTGGTCTTCATCGGGGCCGGAGCCGCCGCGCTCACGCTCGCGCTCGTGACCGTGGCAACGCAAGCCTACCGCACCGCCGCCGCTGATCCGGTCAAGGCGCTACGGCATGAGTGACTCATGTTACGCAGCGAGGGCTGGGTAGCCCTGTTTGAGCCGCCTCAATTCCTCAAACGCCGAGTGCAGCGCTCGCACGTAGAGCCGCCCCTTCAGCGCATAGTGATTCGCCTTCGCTGACACCCGCAACCGCTCCAGCTTCACGTACGCCAAGAGCGAGCAGAACAGGTGATTCGTCTGCGTCGCCACCCGCCGTGTCGGCGACTTCGCCAGCGACGCATTCTGCTTCAAGCTCCGATGGTATTCCTCGACGCGCCACCGTCTCTGGTAGGCCGCGCGAAGTGCCTCACTCGTGGCCTCCTCGTCGCTGGTCACTAGATACCGCTCGCCACTGCTTCCGTCCTCGTTCGGCGATGTGGCATCGCCGGTGAAGACCTGGCGTACCACCGACACCGCAAAGGGGACCTCCTTGAGATGCACGCGGTAGAGGCGATCCGGCTCTAGCGACGCCGCCGAGACGTGCACAAACGAGCCTGAGGCGTGGTCGGCCGCGCTGAGCGCGACCAGCCGATTCCGCTTGATCGGAAAGCTGCGGATCGGGTATCCGCAGAAGTGCCGCTTCAGATCCAGATGGATCACCCGCATGTTCTCGCTGCTGCCGTACCAGATATCGGCCAGCACGTAGCGGAAGGGCAACTCGTTGGCGATGCAGGCCCGCAGCATAGCCCGCATTTGCTCGTTCTTGGTGGTCGGACTGCGGCGGCGCAGCTTGCCCGTCTTCTGGTCGGTGTAGGCCTCGGTCTTGGCGACCACGGCAAAGCTCACGGGCACGTTGACGGTGGGGGTGCCGTAGAGCGCCGTGACGAGGTTGATGCCCTTGACGGAGCGGCCCTTAGTGTGGTCGAAGTGCCACGCGACGATGTCGTTCTCGTCGGTGTAAGGCTTCTCCTCGATGGTGTCGTCGAAGATGAGCACCGCCTCGTCGCACTGGACCTGGCGGACGAGGGGCTTGACGGCGCGCCAGAGGTCGGCTCCGGTGCGCGGAGGGACCGAGAGCAGGCGGGTTACGCGGTCATGGCTGACGCGACGGTCGGTGAGGCGTTCAAGGCCCGTTGCCGAGGCCTGCCCGAAGGAGGCGATGAGGTAGTCGGTGTAGAGGTCGAGCAGGTCCTGATCCATGGGGCGTCCTCGTTGGGTGAGCGTGCTCCCAAAGTAGGCGTCCCCACATCCGCTGCGTAACATGAGTGAGTGAGTTGAGCGACGACCAACAGGCCCAATATGGTGTAATTACGTGAGGTACTAGACTAGTGTGTGCTTCCTATCGTGTGGCGTGCCTTGTATTCACTTCGCATAGCAATTGAATCTACCGCTCTCTGCCTGCTCTACCGACCAATGCCTTCCCGCCACCCAAGCCCTGTCCTCTACCTGTTTCTTGCCCTATTCGCCTCGGTCTTCTTTGGCTGCACGAACGCTGAGGACGGTGACGAGAGCAGCGAGACTCCATCAGAGACGCCTTCCGAGTCTTCTCAAGCAGAAGCGACCAAACAAGCCTCTAGTTGGAATGTCAGTTGGCATCATTTCGGTGACTTACTGGCCCTGCGGGACTCCGAACCATGCTTGGATGATTTCGGTAGGAACCGCTCTCAGGTCGATTCCCCAGACAAAGCACTGAGATCCATCTTTACCTTTGCGGGACGCGACCCTGCTAAACTCGCGCAACGGGTTGGAACGTACCGTCAGGGGTCTGAATCACTCTTGCTGGGAGCATCCCGCAAAGTCATTGCTGAATGGCCTTATGGTCGGATTCGTACAGAATATCGGACTTGGGACGCAAGTTGGAGACCTGAGATTGCCTTCTACAGATCATCTTCCAACTGGACGGGAATCGACGCTCTGTTCACCGATGGAGCCAGCATCTATCTTCCCGCTAGGTCTTCGTTTGGCCTTCCTCGGATTCAGCGGGTGCTCCAGGCTCTGAGTATTCCCCAGGAAGTTGACGTCCCAGAACAGGCCGTTCCCATCAGCGTGGCGTTGATAGCATTTGACGAGCTTTATGTTATCGGTGAGGACGGCGGCTTCCCTCGCTTCAGTGCTGATACGTTCCGCACCAGCTTGACCGATATCGAGCGCAGAGACCGCCTTGCTGATTATGCCCGCACGATCCTCGGAGCAAGCACTGACACTACTTTAGAAAATCTCACGCTCACAAGCGACCCGACAAAGGGGACCCACGAAACCGCTGTTGGTTACGACCCCACTCACGGCGTAACTATGGGACTGGGACTGGAAATCGATCAAACGACCGAATTTCGAGCTCGACGCGTGCGCGCAGCCCGGAGAAAACAGTCGGACCCCTCCTTCGCTCCAGAGGTGCCACTCGACAAGTTCACGTGTGGAGGCTTCGACATTTAGGAGTAGTCCTCCTTAGCCGTACACATTGGCTGACTGTTGTTGTAGTTCTTAAGGGATCCTTCTGGGCTACTTCGACCGTCTTTGCTCAACCGCTGTCGATACCGACAGCGGTTGAGACCCACGAGGGTGCCACGACGGTTCTTGTTCGTGATGCGGCAGGCCTTCTCTGGATCGGCACCCAGAATGGTGCTTTGCGCTACGATGGTTTCCGGAGCCAGGCCATAGCACTGCAAGGTAAACCTGCATTTTTCTCGGACGGCTACGTACACACGCTTGCATGTGACTCTATGCGCCGAGATATCGTGTGGGTCGGGACGGAGACGGGAGGAGTGGGACGCTATGATCCGGTGGCGCAGTCGATCACGGCGGTTGCAGACCCCGGGCATCCTGGCCGAGCCCTTGGTGAAGGCACCGAGGTGCGAGCGCTCGCAGTCGATGGCGCGGGGACGGTGTGGGTCGGGACGCTGGGTGGAGGCCTGCTAGCCTATGATCCGGAGCAAGCGGCGGTGCGCGCCTTCTTGACCTCGGACGAAAACCCGGTCTCGCTCCCGAGCGACTCGGTGCGAGCACTTTGGATCGATGGCTCGGGTACCGTGTGGGCCGGTACGACCATGGGTATCGCGCGCCTCAACCCGTTGGATGCAACGGTCGAAGCGTTTGAACTACGAGACGGGAATGCTACGATCGGTGTAAACGCCTTATCCGAGGTCCGGGGCATACTCTGGGCAGCAGGCGATGATGGTGCGCTCTGGCGCTTCAATGAGACCGCGCAACTCTTCGAGCGGCGGCCGATATGGCCCGAGGGCGAAGCTTCAAGTCTACGCACCGTAGCCGCTTCGACTCGAACCCCCAGTGTCCTTTGGATAGGTACGGGCGGGCGCGGGCTCCTCCGCTACGACACAGCGACGGGGCGCTCCGAAGTCGTGAACGGAGGCCCCCTCGGTGAGGCTGACGTACTGGCGCTCCACGAGGACACCGAAGGTTTACTCTGGATTGGGACGCATACGGGCCTCGTTCGGTTAGACCTTCACGGCCCTCGCTTCGACACCTATGACAACGGCACGGCTCGCCCGGTCACGGACCCTATTGTGACGCTGTACGAAGCCCCGTCTACTCCCGCTCTCACCTGGGCGGGGGTCCTGCGCGGCGGTGTCCTCCGCTTTGACCGGTACACGAACGCGCGCCTCCGTGCCTTCGACAACGCCACCCATCCACTCGACGTCCCTTTTGCCTTTCACGAAGACGCAACCCGCACGCTCTGGGCGGCCGGAACCGACATTGCGCTGTATGCGATCGACCAGCAAACGCTCGCGTCCGAGCGCATCGACCTCGGTGCTTCGAGGTCGGGGGTGGTCCGCTTTCTGTATGTCGCGCCATCCCAGCCGGACATCATCTGGGTATCCACCAGCAGCGCCGGGCTGATAGCCTTCGACCCCACCGAGCGTCGAGTGGTGGCTCGCGTAGACGTTGAGTCAGGTGCGCTTCCTACTGACGACGTGTGGCGCGTCTATGAAGCCGCCGAACGTCCGGGGACGCTCTGGATCGGCACGCACAACGGCGGTCTGCACCAACTCGACCTCGCCCGAGGTGCTGTCGTGCCGGTCGAGGCCACTTCCGGTTGTGCAATCAGCACCCGCGTCGTCTCTATGGTGAGTGACGGCAACGCCCTCTGGATCGGCACCTTCGACGAGGGGCTTCAGCGCTATGCGTTCGACACCGGCGCGTGCCAAGCCTTACGCCCTGACCACGGCTTCCCGTACCGCGACGCCGGCGCGCTCTTCCTCGACGCGCGCCGGCGGCTGTGGATCAGCAGCAACGACGGTCTCGGCGTCTATGACCTGCAGCGAGACGCCCTCACCACGTTCACGGAGGCCGACGGGCTCCAGGGCACGATGTTCACGTTTCACGCCGCGCAGCAGAAGCCCGATGGCACGCTCCTGCTTGGCGGCATGAACGGCTTCCACCGCTTCGACCCGCTCGCGGTGCCCATTGACACGACGGCGCCGCCCATCGCCGTGACCGGCTTGCTCGTGGACGGCGAGCCGACGCTGCTCCCCACCGACGGCGAGACGCTCGTGCTGCGGCCGGACCAGCGCGACCTGACGTTTACCTATGCGGCGCTGAGCCTGCGGCAGCCGGAGAAGAACCAGTACCGCATCTGGCTGGAGGGGGCCGAGGACACCTGGCGGCACGTCGGCAACACCACCGAGGAGCGCTATGCCCGCCTCGCACCGGGTGCCTACGTCTTCCACGTCACGGGCACCAACGCGGACGGCTACTGGAACCCGACAGGCGTGCGCGTCCCGTTTCGCATCCGTCCCCCGGCGTGGCAGACGTGGTGGTTCTGGGCGCTGGCCGCGCTGGCCGTGCTGGGCGTCGTGGTGGCCGCCTACCAGTACCGCATCCAGCAACTCGTGCGCGTCGAGCGCACGCGCATCCGCATCGCCGACGACCTCCACGACGACATCGGCAGCAAGGTGTCGAACGTGGCGCTCCGGCTCGACCTTGTTGGGCGGAGCGCGGGCCTGCCCGACGGCGAGCGCGCGCACCTCGCCGACCTCGCGCAGACGGCCCGCTCGGTCGTGGACGACCTCCGGGACGCCGTCTGGATCGTGGACGCCGGGCACGACGACCTCGCGGCCGTCGCCATGCGCATGGAGCAATTTGCGGAGTCGATGCTCCGGGGCCGCAGCTACGCCTTCGCCTGCCAGCACCCGGGGCGGGACCGCCTCCCGTCGATCCCGCTCGACATGGAGACGAGGCGGCACCTCTATCTGCTCTTCAAGGAGGCCCTCCACAACGCGGTGCGCCACGGGCAAGCAGAGCGTGTAGACATCACCCTCACGCATGCAGGGGGCTATCTGCGCCTCGTTATCGCAGACGACGGCCGCGGATTCGACCCTGCCACCGTCCAGCAGGGACGCGGGCTGACTACGATGCGTACCCGCGCTAACGCCCTCGACGGAACGCTGCAGATAGAGAGCGCTCGCGACACAGGGACGACCGTGACCTTTTCCATGCCGCTCGCATGACGTCGACGGCGGCCCTACCGGACGCGTCCACCTCACCCCGTCGCGCAGCACTGGGTTGGATCACGATGTTCCAGCCTTCGCATCTGGTGTGATCGTTCGACGCGCTGGGCTCGGTCCCGCCGTAATGTGACCACGCGTCCACGGCCCGCTGGGCTGGCGCGCTACCTGGCTCCCCGTGCCGACCCGAGCCTCGATGCCACCATCCACGCCTGCGTCGCCTACTACCCGACCTCTAGCCCGCTCTGCCATGTCTACTGCTGCTCCGATCCGCGTCTGGGTCATCGAAGACGAGACGACCTACCGCGAGACGCTGCGGCTGGTCCTCGACCAGACCGCTGACCTGGCGTGCGCCCGCACCTTCGGCAGCGTGGAGGAGGCCATGGCCTGGATCGACACGAGCACGGCGCTCGCCGCCGAGCAGCCCGACGTGATGCTGCTCGACGTCAACCTACCGGGCATCGACGGCATCGACGGGCTGGGCACGCTGAAAGCCCGGCTGCCCGGCACCCGCATCCTCATGCTGACCATCCGCGACGATGCCGCCACCATCTACGGCGCCCTTGGCGCTGGAGCCTCAGGCTACCTCGTCAAGAATGCCGGCGTGGATCAGATCGTGACCGGCGTCCGAGAGGCGCACCAAGGCGGGATGCTGATGCCAGCCTCGGTCGCGCGGCAGGTGGCGGCATTCTTCCAAGAGCGCCACGCGCCCCACGACTACGGCCTCACGGCTCGCGAACGCGACGTGCTCGCGGAGATGACGCGCGGCTACTCGCAGAAGGAGATCGCCGCGCGCCTGTTTGTCAGCCCCTACACCGTGAACACGCACGTGCAGCACATCTACGAGAAGCTACACGTCCACTCAGGCATCGCGGCCGTGGCGAAGGCCGTCCGCGAGCGGCTCGTCTCTGACAGTGACGGCGCCCCGTAGGCGGGCGGCGCCCCGTGGGCGGGCGGCGATGCGAGCCTAGCTCTTGGCGGTGCGCTCTCGCCGTGCCCTCTTGCGCGTTCGGAGGTGGCCGATTGTCCGCCTACCGCTCCTGCCATGCTTCGCCTGCTCATCTCCGCCTCACTTTTTCTCAGCACTGCCCTCGTCGCACGCGCGCAGCTCGACCCGCTCGACACGCTCCTCCCGATCGTCGTGGAGGCCGAGACCTCACTCGACGAGGTCGGCCACGCCTTCAGCCTACTCCGGCTCATGGATCGGGGCGACGTGCGGCTGCTCCGCAACGCCGTCTACGCCCGCCACGGTCACGTCTTCCAGGACAAGGAGGTCGCCGCGTTCTTCGGCGCGCAGTCCTGGTACCGCCCCGCGAAGAACGGACCGACGGCTCCGACCGACGTGGACCTCACCAACCTCCAGCTGCTCCACGAGCTGGAGGATGCCCTCGCCGAGCGCGAGCCCCCCGCGCTGCCGTTCTACGAGTTCGTCGCGCTCTTCCCCGTGGTGGACCTGCCGTTCTCCCTCCAGCAAGCGCCCGAGAACGACCTCCATCTCATCGAAGAAATCGGCGAGGCCCCGCCGCCGGAGACCTCACCGGTGCAGCGGTTTCTGGCGATGGACGAGCCGGGCCGCTACTATGCGCTCGCGGTGCTGCCCGTGACGGGCGACTTCGTCCCGGCGCTCGTCAAGCACGAGGCGTTCAGCGGCGGCTACGACGACCGCTACTACCTCGTCACGTTCACGCCCGACGGCGAGCAGATCGACTTCGCTCAGGTGATGCGCTACACCGGTAGCGATGTCGAGGAGGCCACGGGCGACGTGGTGGTGACGCCGACGCTCGTCCTCGAACAGTCATGGGAGACGACGCGCTACCGCGCCGAGACAGGCGAGCGCCTCCGGACCTGCGCAATGACCTACACGGGCCAGATCGACCCGACGCACGGCTATCTCCAAGCCCAGGAGGACGGCCCGCCCTGCGTCACCGGCGACGCGCGCTGATTTTGTGTGTGGACGTATGCAGGTGTGTGGACGTACGCAGGTGTGTGGACGTGCGTGCCCCGTCCTGCCACTCTCGTAGTCGTGTCTGCCCCGAGTTGTGTGCTATGGCTGGACCAGGCCCTGGCGCGCCCGTAGCGAGGCGCACAGAGTGAGTCGCGTGGCGGCCAACCCCGTCCACTCCATCCCCCTATTTTCTGTCCCCTACAGGCTGGGTGCCTCGTCGATACCGCGCAACTTGGGTTGTCTACCTTCACACGTCTATACATCCACACCTCGCCCCCGTGCCTGATCTCGAGTTCGAACGTCGCCATTGGGAGGTAGGCCAGCGGTTTGTGGCAGGGACCGACGAGGCAGGGCGCGGGTGCCTGGCAGGCCCCGTGGTGGCCGCCGCTGTGGTGCTCGCTCCGGACGCGACGGAAGCCGACTGGCCCGGGCTGACGGACAGCAAGAAGCTCTCGCCTGCCCAGCGCGCGGCGTTGCTGCCCGCGATCGAGCGGCGGGCGCTCGGCGTGGGCATCGGGCTGTGCAGCCCGGCTGAGATCGACACGCTCAACATCCTGTGGGCGTCGATGGAGGCGATGCGGCGGGCGGTGGCGGCGCTGCCCTGCTGCTGCGACGCACTGCTGGTGGACGGCAACCGCGGTATCCCGGACGCGCCGTGGCCGCAGACGCCGCTCGTGAAGGGCGATGCGCGGAGCCTCAGCATCGCCGCGGCGTCGGTGGTGGCGAAGGAGACGCGCGACCGGCTGATGGTGGAACTCCACGCTGCCTATCCGATGTATGGCTGGTCGGGCCACAAGGGCTACCCCACCAAGGCGCACTACGACGCGCTGGCCGCCTACGGCCCAAGCCCGCACCACCGGCGGTCGTTCCGGCTTCGCCGGTGAGTGATGCAGTGATGCAGTGATGCAGTGATGCAGTGATGCAGTGAAAAGGTGCCCGCCACCGCGACGCTCGTCAAGTCAACTCGGTGTTTCCATCCCCCTATTCGCTAGTCGCCCTTCCCCTCTATGCCTCGTCCCCCATCCCCCATCTCCTCCTCCCCGACCATTCTCGGCATCGAGACGTCGTGCGACGACACGGCGGCGGCGGTGCTGCGGGGCGGGCGGCTGGCGTCGAGCGTGATCGCCTCGCAGCGGGTGCACGCGGGGTTCGGCGGCGTGGTGCCAGAGCTGGCGAGCCGGGCGCACCAGCGGCTCATCGTGCCGACGGTGGAGGCGGCGCTCAAGGAGGCGGGCGTGACGCGGGACGACCTCGATGCCGTGGCGGTGACGTACGGGCCGGGGCTGGCCGGGTCGCTGCTCGTGGGCCTCTCGTTCGGCAAGGCGCTCGCCTTCGGCCTCGACGTGCCGCTCGTGGGCGTCAACCACCTCGACGGGCACATCTACTCGGTATTCGTCACGGAGGAAGAGGTACCTCAGGACGGTAGCGCGGCGCGCGTGCCACCGTTCCCCTACCTCTGCCTCACCGTCTCGGGCGGCCACACGCAGCTCGTGCGCGTCGACGAGGGCCTCCAGCACACCGTCCTCGGCACCACGCGCGACGACGCCGCGGGCGAGGCGTTTGACAAGGTGGCGAAGATGCTCGGCCTCGGCTATCCGGGCGGGCCGGTCGTGGACCGGCTCGCACGCGAGGGCGACCCGGCGGCGCATCGCTGGCCCGACCCGCGCCTCGACCGGCGGAAGTACCCCGACGAGCCCTACGGCTTCTCGTTCAGCGGCCTCAAGACGGCGGTGCTCTACCACCTGCGCGGCCTCTCCGACGCCGAACGTGCCGCCGCCATGCAGGGCCCGCCGCTCGCCGACCTGTGCGCCTCGTTCCAGCAGACCGTCGTCGATGCGCTCGTCGGGACGATCCGCGACGCCGTCACCGCGACGGGCATCCGCGCCGTCGCCATCGTGGGGGGCGTCTCGGCCAACTCGCGCCTGCGCGCCGACGCCCAGACCGCCGCCGACGCGGACGGCTTCGACCTCTTCGTCCCGCGCCTCACCTACTCGGTCGACAACGCCGCGATGATCGCCGTCACGGGCCACTTCCAACTCGCCGCCGGGCACACGTCGCCGCTGGGGCTGACGGCGGTACCGAACTTGACGGTGTGACGTGGGGAGCACGGGGGCTCGGGAGCACGGGGGCTCGGGAGCACGGGGGCTCGGGAGCACGGGGGCTCGGGAGCACGGGGGCTCGGGAG
>JBCCLD010000153.1:0-10582 GCA_039027055.1 Bacteroidota bacterium | reverse complement strand
GTGAAGACGGTCTCGGAGCTGTTCTGCCCCGTCGCCGGGACCATCGCCGCCGCCAACGAAGACCTCGAAGACGCGCCGGAGTCGGTCAACGAGGACGCCTACGGCGCCGGCTGGATGATCAAGCTCACCCTCGACGACGTCGCCGACTTCGACGGCCTGATGAGCGCCGCCGACTACAAGCACATGGTCGGCGCTGACAGCTAGCCATACCCGAGCAACGCTTTGTGAGTGGGTGCTGTCTGGCAGATAGCACCCACTTGCTATTTCGTACCACTTCTTCTCCACGTCCTCTCTCTTGTCATGCTGAACTTGGTTCAGCATCTCAGCGAAGCCACGAAACTTCTCATTCGTCAGAGATCCTGAACCGAGTCCAGGATGACAACAAAGCAACATCTAGGCAACTCGACAGCCTCCCGCCATCCACCGCCATGACCCACCAATCCGTCCTCATCCTCGACTTCGGGGGCCAGACCACACAGCTCATCGCGCGGCGCGTGCGCGAGGCCGGCATCTACTGCGAGATCCACCCCTGCACAACGCCCATCGCCGACCTCGCCGACGACTCCACCATCGGCGTGATCCTCTCCGGCGGCCCGATGTCGGTCTACGACGACGGCGCGCCGCAGCTCGACCCCGACCTGCTCACGCGCACCCGCGCCGACGGCAGCCGTCTGCCGGTGCTCGGCATCTGCTACGGGTTGCAGGCGATGGCGTTTGCGCTCGGCGGGGCCGTCGAACCGTCCCAACGACGAGAGTACGGCCGTGCCCACCTCATCGTGGGCGAGCCGATGGGGCTCATGGCCGACGTGGCCGACGGCGCGCAGGTGTGGATGAGCCACGGCGACCACCTCACGCGGCTCCCCGACGGCTTCCACCGCATCGCGCACACCGAGAACGCCCCCATCGCCGCCGTGCGCAGCGAGACGCATCCGTTCTACGGCGTGCAGTTCCACCCCGAGGTCGTCCACACGAAAGTCGGCGCGCAGATCTTGGAGAACTTCGTCCGCACCATCTGCGGCGGGCGCGGCGACTGGTCGGCCGCCAGCTTCATCGAGGAGCAAAAAGAAAAAGTCCGCGCGCAAGTCGGCGACGATCACGTCATCCTCGGTCTCTCCGGCGGCGTCGACTCGTCCGTGGCGGCGGTGCTCCTCCACGAGGCCATCGGCGACCAGCTGACGTGCATCTTCGTCGACAACGGCCTGCTGCGTGCCGACGAGTTCGAGGAGGTGCAGCACACCTTCCGCGACGGCTTCGACCTCGACCTCGTGGCGGTGGACGCTTCGGAGCGGTTCCTCCGCGAGCTAGCGGGCGTCACCGACCCCGAGCAGAAGCGCAAGATCATCGGGCGCGTCTTCGTGGAGGTCTTCGAGGACACGACGCACCAGATCGAGGAGCGCCTCGGCCAGACACCGCGCTTCCTCGCCCAAGGCACGCTCTACCCCGACGTGATCGAGAGCGTCTCGTTCAAGGGCGGCCCGAGCGTGACCATCAAGACACACCACAACGTCGGCGGGCTGCCGGAGAAGCTCGGCTTCGAGCTCATCGAGCCGTTCCGGGAGCTGTTCAAGGACGAGGTCCGTGCGGTCGGCCGCGAACTCGGCGTGCCGGAGCTCATCATCAAGCGCCACCCGTTCCCCGGCCCCGGCCTCGCCGTGCGCATCCTCGGCGACGTGACCCAGGACAGGGCCGACCTCCTCCGCAAAGCCGACAAGATCTTTATCGACGAGTTGAAGGCGTCGGGCCTCTACGACGAGACGTGGCAGGCCTTCGCGGTGCTGCTGCCCGTGCAGTCCGTCGGCGTGATGGGCGACTTCCGCACCTACGAGAACGCCGTCTGCCTCCGCGCGGTCACCTCCGTCGATGGCATGACCGCAGACTGGGCGCACCTGCCCTACGACTTCCTCGGGCGCGTCTCGAACCGCATCATCAACGAGGTGCGCGGCCTCAACCGCGTCGCCTACGACATCTCCTCGAAGCCCCCCGCGACCATCGAGTGGGAGTAGAACTGACGCCTCTCCGTAGCGGGGTGCCCCCTCGCTGCTCTGGTGTGTCGAGTACCTGCACTACCGTGGTAGGTGCAGAACGAAACGGGCGTGTGACATCCGGACAGCGTGAAGGCCTCGGCGACCTAGATGCAAAAAGGCGGCGCGGAAGTTGTTAATGCCTAGGTGTCTAGCCTAGCACTCACCTTCTAGCGCCCGCACCTCGTCATGGGTCAGCAGCAGATTCTTCTCCTCGTCCTCAGCATCGTCATCGTGGGCCTTGCCGTCGCCAATGGCATCATGGCCTTCGAGGAAAACAAGCGCAAGCAGGATATGGACCTCGTCGCCTACAAGGCCGTCGAGATCGCGGGCGACATCATCGCGTGGAAGAAGAAGCCCGGAGCGCTCGCGGGCGGTGCCGAGGCCATCGACCTCGGTGCTGAGCTTGACCTCGCGCAGCTTGGCTACGTAACGAATGGCACGGCGATCTGCAGCTATGCCCAGAACGTCAGCCACACGCGCGGCGACAACTGCCTCATCACCGAGTACGGCGAGTTCCACATCGCGCGCGGCGGCGGACGCAGTTGGATGCACCCGAACGCCATCGGCTACGTGCACGCGATCAGCCGCTACAACAAGCACACCTACCGCGTCCAGGTAATCGCTTCCGAGGGCCAGCTCTACACGAACCTGGACGACTTCACGAACGGCCGCGAAGCCCTCCCGATGCCGTAGCCCACGCGAGGCTAGCGGAGCAACGTAACGCGGTCGGTGGCGACGAGGCCGCTCTCCTGGTGCCGCGCCCGCACCACGTAGACCCCAGCCGGCCGACCGCTGAGATCGGCCTGTAGTTGGACCGCGGCGACCTCCGAGCTAGGAACCGACCAGGTGCGCACGGTGCGCCCGAGCAGATCGTGCATGATGACTTCATAGGTGCCAGCACGCGGCAAGGTGAGCGACAGCGTGGCCGTCTGGACGAACGGATTCGGGAAGACCTCCACGGAGAGCCGGTCGATAAGCACCTGATCGTTGGCGAGCGCGGGCTCCTCGCCCCCAATCACCTGCACCTGATCGAAGCGGGCCGCCCCGGTTTCAAACAGCCCGTCATCCATGAAGTCGGTAGCGGTGACGGCGATTCCGACGAGGACGTCCTCGGCCATCGCGACCTCGACGCTGTCGCGCACGGTCCACTCTGCGCCGTCTGGCGAGGTCGAGGCCGTGAACAGGTCGCCGACGCGGTCGAGCCGTAGCCATGTTGCGGTCGTGTCCGCCGCGGTCGTGTCGAGCGGGGCGGAGTCCATGGAGGCCCCGGCTGCGATACGGGTTTGGAGGTGCGGACCTGCGTCACGCGTGGTGAGCGCGAAGACGTGCGCCGCGCTGGGGTCGAGGCCGTCGCGGATCATGAGCCCCGCCTTGGTCCATGCCTGCGGCCCGTCGATGGCCGGGATGCGTGCCAGGATGGAGACGTCGCCGAGGGCGGGCTGCCAGACGTAGCGGAAGGCGTCGGCCTCGCCCCACACGTCGCCGCCGCCGGTGAGCGCGAACGTCTCGGTGTTGGGCTCGTAGGTGGCGCGCCCGGGCACGACCGTCCCGACGTCGTCGGTCAGCCACGGTGCCGGGACGGACATCGGCGTGTAGGTCCGCACGACGGGGTCGCGGAACCACGCGATGTTGCGCCGCGGCGCGTCGTCGATGTTGGTGGCGGTGACGGCGAGGCCGACGTAGACCGTGTCGGTCGTGACGATGCTACCCACGGCGGCGGTTGCCCATGTGTTGCCCTCCCGCCACTGCGCGGTGATCGTGTTACCGGTGCGGATGAGGCGGTAGCGCTGCACCTGGTCGCCCGCGCAGCAGGCGAGCGGCTGGGAGTCGGTGGCATCGACGCCCTCGGTGTCGAGCGCGCGCTGGGTGCGCGACTGGAGGTGGCTGCCGTTGCCCGGCGTGACCGCGTAGAACACGTGCGGCGACTCGGGCTGAAGGGTCACGCGTACCATCAGGCCCGCCTTGGCCCACGGCTCGCCCGAGGTCTGCCCCTCATAGGTCGCCTCGACCACGCCGTCGCCGACGAGCGGCTGGTAGGCGAAGTGGAAGGCGTCGCGGTCGCCCCAGATGTCGCCGCCGCCGCCCACGCCGAAGCGGCCGTCCACCACGCCTGCGCCGCCGCGCACCCGGAGCGTGCCGATGTCTTCGTGGAGCCAGGGGTCGGGGAGCGGATCCGGTTCCGTCTGGGCGGTGGCCGAGAGAAAGGGGATAGAGCCGAGGGCGAACAGGACAACGAGCGCGCAGACGCGCCTAGGGGCAGGAGCAGACATCACGAGAGCGGCGAGGGAGAGCAGACGAGCGTCGATCCCTCCTTCCCTATCCAGAACCAAGCACATCCGCCGCGCACGCAGACACCCGCCCCGATTGTCACGCTGAGGTTCCGGTGCGGACGTGTGGAGTACGGCGGTACTCGCTCGTACCGCCTCGCTATCTTCTGCGCATGGCCGCCTCCGACTCTCCGACGAACCACTCCGCGTCCAACAACGCCGCGCTCGAACGTGCGCCCAAAGCGCCCGACGGGACCGTTCTCGATCCCCACGATCCGCGCGTGCTCGACGTGCCCATCGCGGACCTGCCGCGGGTCGGCGAGCGCCGGTCGGCCCCGCTCGTGAAGGCGGGCGTGAAGACGTTCGGCGACCTCTTCCGCTTCTACCCGCGTCGCTACCTCGACCGCTCGACGGTCACGCCGATCAACGACCTCGTCGAAGGACGCACCGAGGCTGTCACGGTGGTCGGGCGCGTGGCGGCGAAGGGCGTCGTGCCGGGGCGCGGCTCGATGCGGCTGGAGGTGCGCTTCCAGGACGACTCCGGCGGCACGCTCAAGGCGGTGTGGTTTCGCGGCGCGAAGTGGATCGGCAAGCAGTTCGACCAGGGCGGGCTCTACGCCGTCCACGGCAAGGTCGAGAAGTACGGCCGCACGTTCTCGATGGCGCACCCCGACTTCGACCGGCTCGACGCCGAGGGCGCGGCGCTCGACACGGGGCGCATCATCCCGCTCTACCCCGGCGGCGCGGCGTTCGACAAGGTCAACCTCACGAGCCGCGCGCTGCGGCGGCACATCTACGAGCTGTTCAAGACGCACGGCCTCGCCCTCCCGGAGGTGCTGCCCGACTGGATGCGCGAGGCGTATGACCTGATCGACGGCCGCGTGGCGCTGCGGGCGATCCACTTCCCGAAGGACTCCGGCGAGTTGGGCCGGGCGAAGCGCCGCCTCAAGTTCGAGGAGCTGTTCTTCCTCCAACTCCTCCTCGCGCTCACGCACGAAAAGAAGCAGGCCATCGCGGGGCCGACGTTGGGTGGGCCGGGGGCGCTCACCCGGCAGTTCATCGACGAGGTGCTGCCGTTCACGCTCACGGGCGCGCAGCAGCGGGCGCTCGACGAGATCGCCACCGACACCAAGCGCGGCGTGCAGATGAATCGCCTCGTCCAGGGCGACGTCGGCTCGGGCAAGACGGTTGTCGGCGTCGGCGCGATGCTGATGGCCCTCGACGCGGGCTACCAGGCCGCGTTCATGGCCCCGACGGAGATCCTCGCCGAGCAGCACTACGCCAACCTACAATCGTACTTCGAGCCGCTCGACCTGCGCGTCCACCTGTTGATTGGCGGGCAGCGCAAGGCCTGGCGCACCGAGGTGCTGGACGACCTCCGCGAGGGCCGCGTCCCGTTCGTCGTCGGCACGCACGCCATCATCGAGGACCACGTCGAGTTCGAGCGCCTCGGCCTCGCAATCATTGACGAGCAGCACCGCTTCGGCGTCATGCAGCGCGCGAAGATGTTCCGCAAGGGCCTCCGCCCGCACATGCTCCTGATGACGGCCACGCCCATCCCGCGCTCGCTCGCGATGACCGTCTACGGCGACCTCGACGTGACCGTCATCGACGAGCGCCCGGCGGGCCGCAAGCCCATCCAGACGCAGCTCTACACCGAGAAGCGCCGCGAGGACGCCTACGCGTTCATCAAGACGCAGCTTCGGGAGGGCCGGCAGGCCTACGTCGTCTACCCGCTCGTGGAGGAGTCGGAGGCGGAGATGCTCGCCGAGATCAAGGACGCCGAGAACGGGGCCGCCGAGCTCACCGAGCGCTTCCGCCCCTACCGCGTCGAGTTGGTCCACGGGCGGATGCTGCCCTACGAGAAGGACGAGGCGATGCAGCGCTTCAAGAACCGCGAGGCCGACCTCCTCGTCGCGACGACGGTGATCGAGGTGGGCGTGGACGTGCCCAACGCGACGATCATGGTGATCGAGCACGCCGAGCGCTTCGGGCTGGCGCAGCTCCACCAGCTACGCGGGCGCGTCGGGCGCGGGGCCGACCAGTCGTACTGCTTCCTGATGGCGTCCTACAAGCGCTCCGCCGAGGCCGAGGAGCGCCTCCAGGCGATGGTGGACACCGACGACGGCTTCAAGATCTCCGAGATCGACCTCAAGCTGCGCGGCGCGGGCGACTTCTTCGGCACGCGCCAGAGCGGCCTGCCCGACCTCAAGATCGCGGACATCGTGCAGGACCAGGACATCCTGCAGGCCGCCCGCGCCGCCGCATTTGCATTGGTGGAGCGGGACCCGAAGCTGGAGCAGCCCGAGCACCAGGCGCTACGGAACCACTTTGCCAAGAGCGCGCCGAAGAGTCTGGGGTTTGCCCGAGTGGGATGACGAATCGGCAGGTTGTCCGCGATCAGTCGATCTGCGTGGGGAAGTCGGGAACGCGCTTCGACTGCGGACACGGGCCGTCGGCGTCGAAAAAGGTGAGGTGCCCGTTGCGGTCGCAGACCCACACCTCTTCAGCACCAGCGGCCAGGTAGAGCGCGCGCTTCGACTCGAACTCGCCCTGCGTGTTGCTCTGCGAGTAGACCTCCACGCAGATCTCGGGCGCGATGGGCGTCGCGTAGGTATCCGCGACCTCTGCCCAGCGCTCAGCCGTGTACCACGCCGTGTCGGCGACCTTCACGCCGTCGTCCGTCTGCACGGCACATTCAACCAGCGCCGTGCCCTCGGGTAGCCGTTGCTGAAGGAGGAGCGCGATCCGGGTCTGGCGGCTGCTGTGGCGCTGATAGTGCGGACTCATGACAAGCTGGCCCCAGCGGTTCGTTTCGATCTTGAACGGGAGGTCGTGCAGGAAGGCATAGCGCGGGTCGTCGCACAGCGCTTCCCACGTGAGGCCCGATGCCGGTAGCGTTTCGAGGACAGGCATGGCGATGCGGCGTTGGTTCGCCCCTTGAATCCCCTACACTCTGGGAGGTTCACAGCCCGAGGCTGTGGAACCCAAGTGACTTCTTCGGCACGCGCCAGAGCGGCCTGCCCGACCTCAAGATCGCGGACATCGTGCAGGACCAGGACATCCTGCAGGCCGCCCGCGCCGCCGCCTTCGCGCTCGTGGAGCGAGATCAGAAGCTGGAGCAGCCTGAGCACCAAGCCCTACGAAACCACTTCGCCAAGAGCGCGCCGAAGAGCTTGGGATTTGCGCGGGTGGGGTAAGCCGTTGTGAGGCGGCGGACGCCGTCAGTCCCAGCCTGCGAGCAGTACGTAGGCGGCCAGGCTCACCCACGTCCCGACGATCAGCCAGAAGACGACGGGGTTGCGACGCCGCTCGACGACCTCGATGAAGTGCGTGGCACCGAGGCGTACGTCGGCGAGGGCCCAGAGCAGGAAGAGCACGCCCCACACCCAGTCGAGGCTGAAGAGCACCGCGACGGCGACGAGGATCAAGCCCAGCACGGCCTTCCACTTCACGTCGCGGTCCGTAGCTGTGCGCTTGCCAGTGGTGCTTGTCCGTGCGCCCGCGCGTTCGATCACATAGAACGCCGCCTCTTGCGTGTCGTAGGCGAGGCGTGCCTCCTGTTCGCCTACCCGCTCGGACGCGACGACCTGCCCTCCCGCTCGCTCGATCCGCTTGGTGGCCTGGTCCAGATCGTCCACGGCGAAGTAGACGCCCCAGTATTCCTTGTCGCCCTTGACTTCGTTGGGCGTCACCCGCACGCCCGCGATCACTGCCCCGTCTTCCGACACCCACTCGTGGCGGTCTGGCGTGGCCGTGGCTCGGAGCGTCCAGCCGAAAACGTGGCCGTAGAACGCCTGCACGCGCTCCAGGCTCGACACGTGGAGTTCGTGCCAGACGGGCAGCCCATGGCGTAGCTGCTGGCTCGTGGCGAGTTGGTCGCCCTCGTAGCAGGTGAACCCGGCCCCGGCAGGGTCGCGGATAAGCGCGACGCGTCCGCCGCCCGGCGCCTCCTGTGGCCGTACCTCGATGCGTCCTCCGTGCACCTCGGCGGCCTGCACGGTCGCCTCAATGTCGGCGACGCGGATGTAGGACATCCAGAACGACGGCATGCCGATCTGCTGGAACCGCTCGGGCATCGGGTAGAGCCCCGCGGCCGGCTCCTGACCGGCGTGGCCGACCACGTAGTCGTCGGCTAGGGCGGCGTAGTCCCACCCCAGGGTCGCCGCATAGAAGCGCCGTGCTTCGGCAAAGTCGAACGTAGAGAGGTCGGTCCAGACGAACATCGAAACAAGGGAGTCGCCCTCGTGCAGGGCACCGGGGGGCTTCTACCCCATCACCTCGATGAAGGCGTCGGCCTCGGCGATGGCCTCCTCCATGTTGGCGATGAGCGCGTCCACATCCGTCTGCAGGGTCGCCACGTCGCCTTCGAGCGACGCAATGGCCTGGGCGTTGAGGTTGTGCTTGAGGAAGAGCACGTGGTCGCGGAACGTCGCGAGCACAGGGTCCATCGTGCGCTCGACGCGGCGCATGGCAGCGATGAGGCCGTCGTAGCGGTCGCGGGCGTCCTCCATCTGGTCCTCGCTGCGGCGGCGGAAGTCGGGGTCGCTGTACTGGTCGAGTTCCTCCTCCCACTCGTTGAAGAGCGAGGCGGCGACGTTCTCGACCGCCTCGATACGGTCGCGCACCTCCTCAGCATCGCCCTCGGCGCGCCCGTATTCCCGTTCGAGCTTGCGGTAGGTGCGCTCCAACTCGCCGCCGTCGAAGCCCGTGAGCGCCTGGAACTCGTCCAACGCCGACGCGAATTGCTCCTTGGCGTCCTCCTGGCTCTCGCGGGCTTTCTCGACGCGGTCGGAGAGCAGTTCGCGGCGCGGCGTGCCGAGCCGGTCGAGCGAGTCGTAGTAGAGCTCGCGCGAGGCGCTCTGACAGCCGAGTTGCGGCAGCGCGAGGAGGAGCACGAGGGCGAGGAGGAGAAGACGCATGGCGACGCGGGGGTGGACGGGGCCGGGAAGATCGGCACGCGCGGGCGTAAGTTGAAAGGCGCGGGAGTGCTTCAGTAATCCGGTGGTTTAGTGATTCAGCCTCCACACGTTCACACCTCCACACGTCCACACCTTCCCCCATGTCCGACGACCTCAACGCCCGCTTCAAGGACGCCGCCGCCGCGGCGCAGAACCTCGCGAGCCGCCCCGACAACGACACGCTGCTGCGCCTCTACGCGCTCTACAAGCAGGCCACCTCCGGCGACGTGTCCGGCAAGCGTCCCGGCTTCACCAACCCCGTCGGCCGCGCGAAGTACGACGCCTGGGCCGCCCTCGGAGGCACCGACGCCGACGCCGCCAAGCAGGACTACGTCGATCTCGTGGGCAGCCTCCAGGACTAGCCGCCTGACCGCGCCCCTCGTACCTGCCGTACTCACGTGCCCGACGCCCTCCACGCCACGCCCGCTCCCTCTGCGATGCCCGATACCGCTCCACCGGTAGAGCGCGTCACCGCGACGCTGCTCGGGACCGGCACCTCGACGGGCGTCCCGGTCATCGGCTGCGACTGCCGCGTGTGCACGTCGAGCGACCCACGCGACAATCGGCTGCGCTGCTCGGCGCACCTCGTCGCGGAGACCGAGGCCGGGCCGGTGCACCTGCAGGTCGATACGGGGCCTGACTTTCGCATGCAGGCGCTCCGTTTCGGCATCGAGGCCGTGGACGCGCTCCTCGTGACGCACCACCACTTCGACCACGTCGTGGGGATGGACGACCTGCGGCCCTACTTCTTCCGCACACCCGCGCCGATCCCGGTCGTCGCACCGCCCAACACCGAGGCCGCACTACGCAGGATGTTCGGCTACATCTTTGAGGACGGCAGCTACCCCGGCATCTCGCGGCTCGACCTCCGCGCCGAGACGGACCCGTTCACGGTCGCGAGCCGGACGCACCCCGAACGGCGCGTCACGGTCACGCCGATCCCGGCGCTCCACGGCACCCTTCCACTCTATGGCTACCGCGTCGGCGGCTTCGCCTACCTCACCGACGTGAGCGCGCTCCCCGACGCGAGCTACCCGCTCCTCGACGGCCTCGACGTACTCGTCCTCGACGCGCTGCGCCACGAGCCGCACCCGACGCACTTCTCGTTTACGGAAGCGCTGGAGGCCGCTGCGCGCATCGGGGCGAAGGAGACCGTCTTCGTGCACATGACGCACAGCATCCTGCACGCCGAGGACGACGCGGCGCTGCCCGACGGCGTGCGGCTCGGCTACGACGGTCTCGTGCTGACCGCAGGCGGATAGTGCCAAAGAAGGGGCGCGGGGGGCGCGGGGGGGGGGGGCCCCCCCCCCAGGAGCAGGGGGGGGCCCCC
>JBCCLD010000152.1:0-10610 GCA_039027055.1 Bacteroidota bacterium | reverse complement strand
GCCGGCTTCGAGGTGCTCCTCGACGTCGTCTACAACCACACCGGCGAGGGCAGCCGCCTCGGGCCAACCCTCTCGTTCCGCGGCGTCGACAACCGCGCCTACTACAAGGAGCATCCGGACGACCGCCGCTACTTGATGGACTACACCGGCACGGGCAACACGCTCGACGCGGGCAACCCGTACGTCCTCCAACTCATCATGGACAGCCTCCGCTACTGGGTGACGGAGATGCACGTCGACGGCTTCCGCTTCGACCTCGCCTCGGCGCTCGCGCGCGAGCTCTACGACGTGAACATGCTCGGCGGCTTCTTCAAGGTCATCCAGCAGGACCCGATCCTGAGCCAGGTCAAGCTCATCGCCGAGCCGTGGGACGTGGGGCCGGGCGGCTACCAGGTCGGCGGCTTCCCGTGGCAGTGGGCCGAGTGGAACGGCAAGTACCGCGACGCCATCCGCCAGTTCTGGAAGGGCGACAAAGGGCAAAACGGCGAGTTCGCCACGCGCTTCGCTGGGTCGTCGGACCTCTACGAGCGCTCCGGCCGCCGCCCGTTCGCGTCGGTCAACTTCGTCACGGCGCACGACGGCTTCACGATGGAAGACCTCGTCTCGTACACGCGCAAGCACAACGAGGCGAACATGGAGGGCAACCGCGACGGCCACGAGCCCAACCACTCCGCCAACTTCGGCGTGGAGGGCGCGACCGACGACCCCGAGATCCTCGCCAAGCGCGAGACCATGAAGCGCAGCCTCATGGCGACGCTGCTCCTCTCGCAGGGCATCCCGATGCTCCTCGGCGGCGACGAGCTCTCCCGCACGCAGCAGGGCAACAACAACGCCTACTGCCAGGACAACGAGCTCAACTGGTACGATTGGGACCTCGACCCGCGCCGCGAGGCGTTCCTGGCGTTCACCCAGCAGGCGATCGCGTTCCGCAAGGCGCACCCCAACTTCCGCCGCCGCCACTTCCTCACGGGCCGCCCCGGCGAGGACGGCATCCGCGACGCCTCCTGGTGGCACGCCGACGGCCGCGAGATGACCGGCGAAGACTGGCATACCATCGGGCTCCCTGCGTTTGGGATGCTCCTACGCGGCGACCACATCCGCGGCATGGCCGACCAGGGCGGCGGCATCCACGACGCGACCTTCTTCATCGCCTTCAACTCCGGCGACGACGGCATGGACGTCGACTTCGTGCTGCCCGAGACGGCCGGCCTCGACTGCGCGCGCTGGCGGGTGATGCACCCGTTCGAGGACGGCCTCCCGCACCCGACGTACGCGCCGGGCTCGACGTTCACGCTGGAGCCGCGCGTGCTCACCGTGCTGGCCGCCGAGATCGCCCCGCCTGCTCCGGCACCACCCAAACCCGCCCCGCGCGCCCGTCGACGCGGCTCGAAGCCGGTTAAGCGCAAGAAGCAGTAAACGCCTGCACGACCGCGTCTACTGGCAGGTGATGTAGTCCGTCTCCACAATGGGGGGCGGGATGCTGCGGGCGAACGTGCTGATATCGTCTGGTGAGTTGGTGAGCAGCGTGAAGACGTACGCCGCGATCTCGCCACTCACGGTCTCCCCGTCGGCCCAGCCGCTCACGTGGGAGTGCAGCGTCTCGTCGAAGACGAAGGCGTGACCCTGCGTGATGTTGCCGCCCTGGCTCTCGAGCGTGACGAGGTAGTCGGTCTTCTGCGACCCGTAGAGCGCCTGCACCCCGGCTTCGAGCACCAACTCCGCGCCGAACTCGGCGGCGTACTTCGGCAGCAGCATCGGCGTGGGAAGCTGGCCCGTCGCGGCGCCTTCCACGATGGTGTCGAGGATGCCGTCGAAGTAGGCAAAGAACGAGTCCCAGCCGTCGTTGCTGGTCTGGCTGTCGTAGTGCCACGCGCGGACAGTATGCGCAGGGACGTGGGTCTCTTCTAGGTTGCGCAGCGACACGCTGCCGGGGCAGAGCGACTCGACCGCGCCCGAGTAGATGTCCATCCCTGCTGCGTTGATCGCGTCCTCGAATTCGTAGGCGAAGAGCCGGTTGTACTGCGGGTCGATGACGGTGAGTGTGAGCCAGGCGATGGGCGAGCCGTTGTGCGGCGTGCCGATGGTGACGAGCGCGTAGATGTCGCCCTGCCCGAACGTATCCGGGCGGCGGAAGCCCGCGCCCCGGTTCTCGCTGACGTACTTGCGCGTGAGGAGGCCGCCCATGCTGTGCGCGACCACGTTGACCTGCGTCACGGCGATGCTCCGCCCGTGCAGGTCGTCGCGCACGCGCTGGATCTCGTCGCGGGCGACTTCGGTGAGCGCATCGAAGTTTTCGGCGGAGCGACTCGCGTAGTCGGCGGTGAAGACCTCGAAGCGGCCGTCCGTGCCCGTGTAAAGCGAGCCCCAGGCTTCGGGGCCGGACCACATCCCGTGCATGAGCAGCACCGGCGGGCGGTAGACGAGGATCGTTTCTTCCTCCTCCGACGCCTCCGAGGCGCCTGGCATCTGGTAGGTGGCCGTGAATGTGACGACGCGTTCGGTGGCGCCCGACGGGGTGAGTTGCCGCGGTGGCGTGTAGAGCGCAACGGCGAGCGGCCCGGCTTCGGTCATGGTCCATTCCGCGCTGATGGTCAGGCTGCCGCTCTCCGCCGGGACGGTTTCGCCGAGGCCGGGCGTGAGGAAGCCGCTGTCGCCGTCGGCACTCATCGTGAAGGTGACCTCGCCCTCGGGGATCTCGTTGATGCCGAGGAGGCGCGCGCGGAGAACGAGTGGGCTCAGGCCATCAGCCGTCGTGCCGCGCCGCGTCTCGCCGCTACCAGCAAAGCGGTTGAGGTCGTCGCTGAGCGTCACACTCCAGGCGTCGTAGTCGGCGTGGCTGTTGTCAGGGGCCGCGTCGTACAAAGCCGGGTCGTTGGCGTCCACGACCTGCAGCACAAAGGTGCCCGCGTGCGCGACGAACGTGTAGCTCGGCGGTGCGCAGGCGTCTTCGCCCGCGTAGTCGACGGTCGCCTCGACGTAGTACGGTCCTTCCCGCTCGCCGAGCGTCAGGTTCACCTCGGCTTCGAGGCCGTCGTCCGTCTCGGCGAGGTCTACCTCCAGGTCGGTGCCCGTCTCGCCGTCGGCTTCGAGCACGGCGGTATCGCCCGGCACACCGTCTTTCAAGCGGACGCGGGCGTTCTCGACGCAGCGGGCGGGCACGCCTTCGAGGCGGAAGCCGAGCGGGTCTTCGAGGCGCGTCGTCGGGAGCGCGGCCTGCACGTCGCCCCACACCGTCTCGATGGTGGCGTTGGGCAACACGAGCGTGCCTGTGCTCGACCCCGAGACGGTCGCCTCGCCCGCCGCCACGTCGGTCGCGGCGAGGGCGACGGTGTATTCGTTGCAAGGGCAGAGTTCGTCGGCGGGTTTGAGTTCGAGTTCGACGAGCATATGCGCCTCGTCGCCCGCGAGAATCTGGAGCGGCTCGTCGAGCGTGATGGTCGTCCGCGCGCCGGGAGTGGTTGCGGTGCCGAGGAGCACATCGCCCGCGTCGATTTGGCGGTTCTGGTTGACGTCGTGGTGCAGCCGGAGCGCCACGATGTCGCTGAGATCGGGGAGGATGCCGGCCTCGGCGGCGACGGCGAACGTGAGCGCCGTCACCGTAGCATCGTCGCCGGAGCCGCCGGGCGTGCATTCGCCGCTGCCCGCGACGGCGCGGAGGCTGAACCCGTCGACGCGCTTCGCACGCGGCTCGTCGGCTTCCAGGGGAATTCGGTCGGGGCGGACGAGGTCGGTGAGCTGGAGCACGCCGCCGTCCTCGCCGGTCAGCCCCGGAATGAAGACCGCCGTCTGGACACGGCTGTCGAACGAGCGCCAGGCATAGCGGCCTGCTGCGAGGCTCCCCGCTGCCATCAGCATATCGCGTGCAGCTTGAAGGCGCGGCGCGTTCGGGCCGCTGCTGCGCCGGAAGAGGCCCGCGCGCTGACCAGGTTCGTAGATGCAGGGATCGCCGATGCCCGGCAGTTCGATGCCCATCTTGCGGCACTCGACCTCCTCGGCAAACCAGAGCACCTCATTGCCCGCGACCATCACGCCATACGGTCTTGCCCACGTCTTCGAACCGGAAGCGGCGTCTGTAGGTGGTGGGTCGTAGGTCGCCACCGTCGAGGTGCGCCCGCCGCGATGGCTCTGGATGCGCGTCCGCTCGACATCGCCGACCTCCTCGCGTTGGACCCACACGAGGTTGCCGTCGCTCAGGTCGAGTGTGAGCGCCAGCAGGTCGCCCCGTGCGACTTCGCGGGCGCTCGTGCCATTGTGGTAGACGAGCACCGTCTCCGAGTTGGCTGCGGCGACCAACCCCGCGTACTGCAGCGGGACGTCGGCATCGACGGCACCGGGTGGGCGGAACATCCAGGCGGCCTCCGGCCCGCACGCGACGAAGAACGGGTCGAACGCCGCGCCGGCCGCGATGGCGTTGATGCTGTCGCCGGTGGGCGTGGCAGCGGTGAAGGTGCCGAGTGTGTCCGGGGCGTAGTTCTGCTGGGCGTCGGCCTGGTAGACCGTGAACTCCGACGTGTCGCCCGCCGAGGCGCGGTGCATCCAGACGAGGTAGCGGCCGTCGTAGTAGAACACCGGCTTGATGCCGGTCTGCTGCATGATGGCGCGGAAGTCCTGCGTGGTCGGGGCGACGCGCTGGTTGTCGCGGGTGGTGAGCTTGCGGATGCGCTGGTCGGTGCCGTCGTAGAGGTAGACATGCCCCTGTGCGTCAGCAAAGACCACATCGCCGATGGCGACGCGCGGGAAGCCGCCCTTGAGCCGACTCGCTGGGCTGCCGAGGTCGAGCGCCGAGCCCGGGATGTCCGAGTTGGTGAGTTGGGTTGTCTCGCGCCCGTCCCAGAGCATGAGTTCGTAGCGCCCGCCGATCACCTTCACGTAGGCCACGCGGCCCGAGGCGTCGAGGTCCGGCCAGCCAGGGAGCGCGCCTGCCACGTTCTCGTCGAGGACGATGGTGTTGCGGCCGTCCCAGAGGTGGAGCGAGAGCGTGGCGGGCGTGTCGCCTTCGGTCCAGACGACGCGGCCGTTGCTGGTGACGGGGTGGTAGCCCACGCCGCCGCTGAGCGTTGTGATCGATTGGGCGGTGCTCGGGAGCGCGAGAAGTAGGCCGACCAGTGCGAGCAGGGGGAGCGTGCGCATGTGTAGGGTATGAGTAGCATTCAACACGTTGAATGCCAAGTAATTAACCCCGACCCTAGAAATCCAAGTAACGCTGTGCTCGTGCTGTCCCGTCGCTACGCCAACGCCGCCGTCAGCGCGTCGGCGAGGGTGTCTACGGCCTCGAACGGCGTCGTGAGCGGCGGCATCAGGCGTAGCGAGTTTGTGTGCCCCGAGGTGCCGACGAGAATCCCCGCATCGCGCAGCGCGTTGCGGACGGGCGCGGCAGGCCGGTCGAGCTCGACGCCGATGAGCGCGCCGCGGCCTCGCACCTCCACGACACCGTCGAGCGGGAGTAGGGCCTCGCGGATGGTATCGAACAGCTGTACGGAGCGCGGCATCAGGCCGTCGTCGGTGAGTGCGTCGAGCGTAGCCGAGACGGCGGCCATGGCGAGCATCCCGCCGCCGAAGGTCGTGCCCTGGTCGCCAGGCTTGACGGTCGCCGCGATGCGGTCGTGGACGAGTGTCGCCCCGACGGGCACGCCTGCGCCGAGGCTCTTGGCGAGCGTGATGAGGTCGGGCGTGACGCCGACGTGCTCGCCGTAGGAGAACGTGCCAGTCCGTCCGACGCCGGTCTGCACCTCGTCGAAGATGAGCAGCGCGCCGTGGGCGTCGCAGAGGCGGCGGAGCGCCTGGTAGTAGCCCGCTGGCGCCTCGAAGACACCCGCCATGCTCTGGATGGGCTCTACGATCACCGCCGCCACGTCGCCGGCTTCCAGCGCCTCAGCGACGGCGCCTTCCCACCCGAACGGCACGAACCGCGTCTCGGGCAGCACGCTGCGGTACGGCGCGTGGTACTTGTCGCCCCACGTCGTGGCGAGGCTCCCGAGCGTGCGCCCGTGGAAGCCGCCCTTCGTGGCGATGACGTGCTGCTTGCCCGTGAACGCCCGCGCGAGCTTGAGCGCGGCCTCGTTGGCCTCGGTGCCGGAGTTGCAGAAGAAGACCCGCCCGAGTCCGTCCGGCGCGAGCGCGACCAATTTCTCGGCCGCCTCGGCGCGGATGGGGCTGTAGACCGCGTTCGAGTAGAAGAGCAGCGTCTCGGCCTGCCGCTGAATCGCCTCGGTGACACGCGGCGGGCAGTGGCCGAGCAGCGCCACACAGTGCCCACCGTAGAAGTCGAGATAATGGTTGCCGTCGTGGTCCCACACGTCGATCCCGTCCCCTCGCACGAGCGCGACGGGCGGCTTGGCGTAGGTCGGCAGCGTGAAGGCGTCCTCCTGTGCGAGGGGGTCGGCTAAGGTCGTGGGTCGTGGGTCGTGGGTCATGGGTCGCTTCTGTCGAGAGGTTGAGCCTCGAAAATCAATAACGTGTCATCCCGAGCAAGCGGGGCGAGTCGAGGGATCTCTGTAGTAGCCACCAGGCTGCATTCGTAGCGTCGAGACTACCAGGGATCCCCTGCCTACGCGGGGGCAAGCTCTTCGGCTTCGCCCTCTGGGCTGCGCTCAGGATGACATCGGAGCCGAGAAGGTGCGCGTTCATACCTCGACACGTGCATGCTGCGTAGCCAACAGCCCAGCGGTCTCCGGGAGGCCGCAGACGAGGTTGAGGTTCTGGATAGCCTGGCCCGCGGCGCCCTTGAGGAGGTTGTCGAGCGCGAAGCCGACCACGAGATGGCGACCGCGCACGACCACGCCGAGGTCGCAGAACGGCGTCCCGACGACGGGCAGCAGCTCGGGCAGCGCGCCCGCCTCGAAGCGCACGAGCGGCTTGTCGGCGTACGCGGCCTCGTACCAGCCGACCACGGCGTCCTCGGTCACGCCGTCGGGGAGCGTCGCGTGGGCGGTGCCCCAGATGCCGCGCGTCCACGGGCCGGAGGTCGGCACGAAGTGGATGCGGCCCGCCTCGATGCCCAGGGCGGCCTCGACCTCGGGGAGGTGCTGGTGGCGGAGCACCTTGTAGGCGCGCACGTTGCCGCTGCGCGTCGGGAAGTGCGTCGTCGCCTTCGGGCGGGTGCCAGAGCCGGAGGCGCCCGTGAGCGCGGTGACGTGCGCCTCGAACGCCCCCCCGTCATTGGTGCCGAGGTGCTGGGCGAGCGGGTGCAGCGCGAGCGCGAGGCCCGTCGCAAAGCAGCCCGGATTGGCGACGAGCCGCGTGCCTGGCGGGTACGGCGCGTGGACCTCGACCAGCCCGTAAGCCGCCTCGGCGAGGTGGTCAGGGGCCGGATGCTGGAAGCCGAACCAGTCCGGGTAGATTGCCGGATCGCCGAAGCGGTGGTCCGCGCTCAGGTCGACGATTGGCCCAGCGAAGCCATTCTCACGTAGCGCAACGACGGCGGCCGCGCCTTGCCCGTGCTCCGCCGCCACAAACGCCGCGTCGAACGCGCCCGGGTCGAGCCCGTCGGGGGCAAGGAAGGCGAGGTCGGTCTGCCCGCGCAGTGCCAGGTGGGCCGTCCACACGGGCTTGCCCGCCTGCGAGCGGCTCGTCACCGCTACGGCCTCGGCGTGCGGGTGCCCGAGCAGCAGCCGGAGCAGTTCGCCGCCCGCATAGCCTGCGCCGTGCAGGATCGCAACGCGGATGGGTGGGTCGTGGGTCATAGTTCGCGGGCCAGCCGACTTCGGTATTGGTTTGGTGTCATCCTGAACTTGGCTCAGGATCTAGCTAGGCTCGTTGAGATGCTGAAAGCGAAGCTTCACGTATGTAAACGAGTTCAGCATGACAAGTAGGGTAGGGAGAGATCGACAGAAGATTTTACCACGTCACTGGCCTGCTGTCGTGTCCGCGCGGGTGCCGACGCGGGCGGCGAGCTGGGCCTGGAGGCCGTAGAGCCGCGTGAAGCCCTCGGCGTCGCGGCCGTCCCAGAGCGTGTTCACCTCGCCGTACTGCGCCACGTCGGCGCTGAAGAGCGAGAACGGGCTGCGCGCGCCGAGCACGCGGATCGCGCCCTTGAACCACTCGACCTCCACCTCGCCCGTGACGCGCTGCTGCGACGAGTCGAGGAACGCTTCGAGGTCGCGCATGACCGGGTCGAAGTAGAGCCCCTCGTGGACGAGCTGCCCATAGAGTGTGCCGAGCGTGGCCTTCTGGACGAGTTGGAGGCGCGTGAGGACGAGCTTTTCGAGCTCGCGGTGCGCCGCGATGAGCGTGAGCGCGGCCGGGGCCTCGAAGCCCACGCGGCCCTTGATGCCGAGGATCGTGTCGCCGACGTGCACGCCGCGGCCGACGCCGTGCTGCGCGCCCTCGGCATGCAGCCGCTCCACGAGGTCAACGGGCGCCAGGGCCGCGCCATCGAGCGCCACCGGGATGCCCTGCTCGAACGTGAGGGTGAGCCGCTGCGGAGCGTCAGGGGCCGCGCTCGGCGCGACGGTGTCGGGCCAGGCGTCTTCGGGGAGGATGCCGTCGGGGCGGTGCGTCTCCACGCCGCCGACGGTTGTGCCCCACAGGCCGTGGTTGACCGAGTAGGCCGTCGTCTTGGGCGGCACCTCCACGCCGCGCTCGCGGAGGTAGGCGGTCGACGCCTCCCGCGTGAGGCCGAGCGCCCGGATCGGCGCGAGCACCTCGACCTGCCCGGCAAGCTCACGTTCGGCGAGCAGCCGCAGCGCCGTGTCGAAGCGGACCTGGTCGTTGCCCGCGCCCGTCGAGCCGTGGGCGATGGTCGTCGCGCCGAGCGTGGCGGCGTGCGCCACCACCTCCTGTGCTTGCACCACGCGCTCCGGCCCAACGCAGAGCGGGTAGACGTTGCCGCGCAGCACATTGCCCTTCACGAGGTAGCTCAGCACCTCGTCGTAGAGCCGCGCCCGCGCGTCGATGACGGTGTGCGAGGCGGCCCCGAGCGCGTGGGCGCGCGCCTCGGCCTCGGCGAGGTCGGCCTCCGAGAAGCCGCCGGTGTGGACCGTGATCGTGTGGACGGGGCGGTCGTAGGTCTCCCGGAGGTAGGGGACGCAGAACGAGGTGTCGAGGCCGCCGCTGAAGGCGAGGACGATGGACATGAGTGGAGTGACGGGAAGCACGTGACAAGGAGCAAGAGAAGCCCGTGACCGTGTCACGTGCTACTTGAGCCTTGCCACAAAACAGAAAAACGCCGACTCCGGTGGGGGAATCGGCGTGGCAGAACAGGAGCGGCGAAGCCGCAGGTGCACCCATTACCCCAGAGTCGCGGACGGAAGTCGTCGCGGACGTCGGCAGGCGAGGCGGATGGCGCAGCGTTTCATGGTCCGATGATAGCGACGGCGTGTAGGCCCGCGCGGGTGCTTCGCCAAAAAAGCATGGAGGGGAGCTTCGTGCCGAGGCGCGGGTATATTCCCGCAGCACCCTTCGGGGTGACTCTCAACACAGTGCTCCGCACTGCTTGCCGTCCCGCCCGGTCGTAACAGGCCGGGCGGGATGTTTTTTGGCTGACTCAGGAGGGAATTCGGAGTCGGATGCAACCACGGGGCTGAGTCGGGGTCCTTGGTCCGCTGTCCCTGGGGGAAGCCAGGTAAGAGGACAGGCGTGATCCACCCGGGTCCTCAATCGCGTAGAAGTAGGTGGCTACCTTCACGTCCACACGTCCACACGTCCACACGTCATGCGTCTCCTCGCCTTCCTTCTGCTTCTCGCCCTTCCGTTCACTGACGACCACACGGGGTCATCGTCGGTCACACTCAGCGGTGACGGAGCGCCCGCTTCGTTCGAGGGCACGGCCTACTTCATCCCGGGCATGGAGGGTATGGGCGTGATGGCGCTCGCCACGGCCCCGCTCGACGGTAGCTCGTGGGCCCACAACGATGAGCCGTTCTCCTACGTCGAGGTCGTCGCGTTCGACGCGCTTGCCGAGGGCACCGTCGAGGTGGGCGGCGGCGCGCGGGTGACGGTCTACCACTGGGGCGACCACGAGGCCGGCCCCGCCTTCTTCGCCATGGCTGACAGCGGCACGCTTACGCTGACGAGCGTGGCGGATGATGCCGTGTCAGGTGCGCTCTCGGCCACGCTCACGCAGTACGACGAGGCCGGCAACGAGCAGACCGTCACGCTCGAAGCCACGTTCGGCGCCGTGCCGGGCAATGTGCCCTCGCCGTGACAGCGCGTACCCAATCCGGAGGCACCGCTCAGCCGGACGTACGAGCCCCAGACTCGGGTACAGATGTGGGCACGGGGATCGCCACGTTCATACGTCCGCACCCCCTGAACGCGGCGTAGGTAGAGCAGTTCGCGGGTAGAGCAGTGCGTGCGTCTAGCTACCCGCGCGGGGTGCCTCGAACGCCTTCACGGTCGCGATGTAGGTCGGGACGTAGTTGCGCGTCTCGCGCGGGAGCGAGCCGTAGATGTCCCAGAACGTCGCCGGGCGGCCGAGGCGCGGGGTGGCGCGGCGGACCAGGCGCTGCACGAGGTAGGGCCCGCAGTTGTAGCCCGCGAGCGCGAGCTGCCAGTCGCCGTCGAACATCTCGGAGCGGTCGCGGTGGTGGCGCGCCGCGGCGCGCGTCGACTTCTCGGGGCGGAAGCGGTCGCGGTGGCTGAGGCCGTAGAGGCGGCCCGTACCCTTCATG
>JBCCLD010000151.1:0-10617 GCA_039027055.1 Bacteroidota bacterium | reverse complement strand
GGGCCGCCTATGGATCCCGGATCAAGTCCGGGATGACCAAGATGGAAACCGGAGGCGATGCACAACGATCTCGGATATCTGATGAGCACCTGTGCCGTTGTTTCGCGGCAGAGTGCTCCGCGAGCCACCCCCTGTCCTGCGTCGCCCCCTGTCCTGCGTCGCCCCCTGTCCTGCGTCGCCCCCTGTCCTGCGTCGCCTCTGCTCCTCGGACTGTTCGCGCGCGGGGGGACCGCTTGTGCGCCGCCACTTACGGTCTTCAGGGTGGCGTACAAGCAGGGGGTGAGGGCTGTGCCTCGCCGCGGGGATGTACCACAAAACTATTGCACAGGGGCTTATGTTTTTGACTTCCTTGCACCTTGTTGCGTTCTACTTGTCACGGTAGCCACGGTACTGGGTTTCTCTCGAAGGTGGTCAGCCACCCGTCCAGCCCAGCTTGCTGGGGTGGGTCCCGCATGATCTCCAGGGTCCCGTCCACGGCCGTCGGCTGGCGGGCCGACCTGAACGACGTCGCGCGGATCTACCGCCACGCCGACATGAACCGGCTCAAGCGCTTCGAGTCCGTCTGGGGCACCATCGAGAACAACAAGGCGCTGCTCCACTGGCTGCTGAAGTACCGCTACACCGACAACTGGGAGCGCGAGGGCGAGGAGAACTACCTCCCGCTCTACCGCTAGAGTCTGCTCGCCATGATCCCGGACACCTACGAGATCATCTACGCCGAGCACTTCACGCTCCCGTACCTCCAGTGGCAGGTGCGCCGCGACTTCGGCTTCCGTGTGAAAGACCCCACGCACCTGAAGCTGATCCTCCAGCGCTGCTAGGTCGGTTCGAGAATGGAATATGAACGGGATCGGAGCCTTCGTAGCCGGGTACCGAGGCTCCTCCACGCTTCTCGACACGACATGACCGCTTTTCCGCAGCACAACGCCTCCGTCGCCGAGTGGGCCGACTGGCGCTGGCAGATGCGCCACCGCGTGCGCGACCTCGCCACGCTGGAGCGCTACATCCAGCCCACCGACTCCGAACGCGAAGCGGTCGAGCGCACCGCGGGCCTCTTCCGCTGGTCAATCACGCCCTACTACGCCAGCCTCATGGACGCGCTCGACCCGGACTGCCCCATCCGGCAGCAGGTCGTCCCGCAGCGCTGGGAGCTGGAGCCCGACATCGTGGGTGTCGTTGATCCGCTCGACGAGGTCGGCCACAGTCCGGTCAAGAACCTCATCCACAACTACGACGACCGCGTCGCCTTCTGCGTCACCTCGGAGTGCGGCATCTACTGCCGCTACTGCCTCCGCAAGCGCATGGTCGGCGACAGCGCGTGGATGATGCGCAAGGACGAGCTCCGCGCCGCGATCGCCTACATCGCCGCCACCCCGAGCATCCGCGACGTGCTGCTCACCGGCGGCGACCCCCTCGTCTTCGCCGACAAGCAACTCGCGTGGCTCCTTGGCGAACTGCGCGCCATCCGGCACGTGGAGGTGATCCGGCTCGGCAGCCGCCTGCCTGTCGTCAACCCGTTCCGCATCACGGACGACCTCTGCGACCTGCTCCGGGCGCACCACCCGATCTGGCTCAACACGCACTACAACCACCCGCGCGAACTCACCTACGAGGCGCGCGAGGCGTGCGCCAAGCTCGCTGAGGCCGGCGTGCCCGTCGGCAACCAGACGGTGCTCCTCGGCGGCATCAACGACGACCTGGCGACGATGAAGGCGCTCTCGGAGGGCCTCGTGGGGATGCGCGTGCGGCCCTACTACATCTACCAGGCGCAGCTCATCGGCGGGACGGCGCACCTCCGCACGCCCATCGAGACGGGCATGGCGCTCATGCGCGGGCTGCGCGGCCACACGTCGGGCTTCGCCGTGCCGACCTACGTCCTCGACACGCCCGAGGGCAAGGTGCCGCTCACGCGCGACTACGTCCTCGGCCGCGCGGGCGACCACGTCGTGATGGAGACTACGCGCGGGACGCTCTGGGCTGAGCCCAACCCGGTCCCCGACGGCTACGAGTTGCCGCTCACGCTGCCCGCCATCGACCTGCCCCCCGAGGCGAAGACGGTCCCCACGGGCGCGCCGACGTTCGTGCCCGTGCCCGAGGGCTATGCCGACATCCATGCCTGTTCAGCCTGAGCGAACGGTCCCGCGGGGCGTATCGTGGAGCCGTCCACCCGCCTCGTCACCCCCCTCGCTAAGCGCTACCCCTCGCTGAGAGCTACCCACGCCATGCGCCCGACTGAACTGCTCACCGTCCGCCGCCTCGCGCCGTTCGCCTGCGCCCGCGTCGGGGCCGTCGTCTACGCCGTGCTCGGTGTGCTCGTCGGGGTCGTGCTCGCGTTCACGATGCCGGTCGTGACGACGTTCTGGAGCGACTTCGCCGAGGTGCAGGTCGGTGCGATGCTGGCGTCGGTCTTGGTGCTCCCCCTCCTGAGCGCGGTCGGCGGCTTCGTAGCGGGGTGGGTGTTTGCACTCGTGTTCAACGGCGTGGCTCGCTGGACGGGCGGCGTGCGTGTGACCGTCGAGCGTACCATCGGCGAGGGGGCGACCCAGGCGGCACCTCCACCCGCATCGTCATCCGCGTCGCCGCCTGCGGTACCTGACGAAGCTTCATGGTGAGCGCTTCTCGGTAAGCTAGCGCTCCGCATCAGGCGTGTCCGTGACGAGTGCATCGGCCTCGATCTCGACGAGCATGCGCGGGTCGATGAGGCGCGCGACCTCCACCATCGTCGTCGCCGGGCGGACGTGCCCGAAGACGCGGCCGTGGACCCGTCCGACGGCCTCCCAGTCGCGCTCGATGTCGGTGACGTAGATCCGCGTTCGCACGACGTCGTCGATGCGCGCGCCGAGGGCTTCGAGCGCTGCGCGGATGTTGCGGAGCACCTGCTCGGTCTGCGCGGCGGCGTCGCCCACGCCCACGAGGTCGCCTGCTTCGTCGGTCGCCGTCGTGCCCGTCACCGCGACGTGTGGGCCGACGCGCACGGCGCGGCTGTAGCCGACGATCGGCTCCCAGGGCGTGTTGGTCTGGTAGGTCTGGCGGGTCATGGCATGGCTAGAGGCTGGCAAGCAGACGGTGGCCTCAAAAAGTAAAAAAGCCCGGTCGGCAGCGCGACCGGGCTTCAGGTCCAACCACGAACCCATAGAGTCGGTTAGTAGCGCTCGGCGAGCGAGCGCTTGTAGTCGAAGGCGAGGCCGCCGACGGTGAGCGCGAAGTCCGCTTCGGTGCCGGGGCGCGCCACCGTGAGGAACGAGACGCGCACGATCGTGTCGCTGTCGAAGCGGCTGCCGGAGCCACGCTGGCGGAAGCGCTCCAGCGGGACGCGGAACGTCTCCGCGCCGGGGTGCAGTGCCACGGGATAGACGAACGGCTCGGCGTGGTCGCTCACCTCCAGCGCCACGAGCACGCGCCCCTCTCCCTGCGCGTCGAAGACGAGGTGGGAGGCGCTGCGTACCGACGCGGGCAGCGCGCCCGGGAGCACAGGGCGAGCCAGCTTCACGTGGTCGGCCACGGTGCCCTCGATGCGCACCACGAGGCCGTTGGCGCCCTGCGCGAACGAGTCCGGGGCGTCGTGGGCGAAGCGCGACACGGCCGAGGCATCGCCAGCGTCGTAGGTCCACAGTGTCCCGTCGAAGTGGGCGGGGGCACCGCCCGAGAGCGCGACGGAGTTGAAGGTGGTGTCGGGCTGAGCTGTGGCCGCCGTGGCACTGAAGACGAGGAGGTAGAGCAGGGCGCGCATGGGAGGAGGCTGGAAGCGGGTGAAACCGAAGCGTTGGCCCTCCCCTTTGAGAAGACAGTACCCCGTGCCAGCAAACCGGAATGCACGGCTGAATTGGGGCGTGGGGGCGACAGCGGAGTGGCTCAAAGTCCGCCCTGCGACAGCCGTCGCCGCCGCTACCGCTAGCTCGGAACTGCCGCGTGACGTGGGGGCCGTGTGAACGTGAGCGAGACGGGCAGCACCGAGGCGTTCCAGACGTGGTTGCTTTGCCCGTGGGGCACGGCTAGCTTAGGGAGCAACACGCGCACCCCTCGGCGTTGCCCCTCTCTATGGAATCTGCCCTCGTCCCCCTCGCGGCTGGCGCGGTGGCGCTGCTCCTGATCGTCAGCGGCATCGTCCTCTGGATCAGCCGCAGCCGCGCCGCCAAGCCCACCCGCACGGCCCTGCAGCGTCCCCAGGACGACCTGCGCTCGCTCGGCATCGTCGACATCCGCCCGATGGAGAAGTCCGTGTCGGACGAGGCCGCCGTGGTCGAGGGCGCGCCCGAGGAGATCGCAGCCGAGACGGAGGCCCAGCCACACGACGTAGGCCCACACGACGTAGGCCCACACGATCGCCCCGCCCAAGAGCTTGAGAGGCTCCCCGCTGACGATGGGCTCCCCGCTGACGCCGGCCCACGCCCGGACGGAGACGTGCGTGTAGCCGACCTCCCCAGTGCAGCGGCCAATGTGGACGCGGAGGTCTCAGATGAAGACGAGGCTGCAGACGAACACGAAGTAGGCGGTCCGGTGGCTGACGTCCGAGACGCGGCGGCCCCTCTCGAAGACGAGCACGACGAAGGGAAGCACGACGAGGCGTATCCCGAGGACGTAGCGGTGCCTGAGGACGAGGCAGGGGCGCACGAAGACGAGGTGGTGCTGCTCGACGACGGCTCGGCGCTGCGCGACGGCGGCGCCGTGGTGCTCGACGACGACGCCCGCAGCGCGCTCGAAGAGGCCGTCTCCGAAGAGCTCGGGGCCGCCATCGCCGAGGTCGAGGGGGCGTCCGAGACGACGCCGCTGCGGCCTGCCCACGCGGTCGCGTTTGGCGAGGCCGATCTCCTCGACGACTACGACGAGCTGGTGTCTTTTCGCTTCCCCGACCCCCGCGAGTTCGACGACGAACTCGACCTCCCGCTGCCCCTTCCGGGCGACGACCTCGACCTCGTCCGCCGTCCCGCGTCGCATGCCCTCGCCCACCTCGTCGAGTCGATCTGGAGCGGCCTACGGGCCCAGACTGTGGCACTGCTGCGGCACGACGCGGCCACCCTGCACTACAAGGTCGAGGCGCTCAAGAGTGAACACCCCGCCGTGGTGGGCGTGGACGAGTTCGCCTCGGCGGGGAGTGCGCTGCGCGGGATCCGGGGCGAGACGGACGACCTGCTCCCGATGCTGCTCAAGGGGGCCTCGCTCGATGCGCTGGGCTACTACTCCGACCTGAGCGCTGTGGGGCGCGCCTACGTGCAGCCGCTCACGGCCGCCGAGGCTCCGTCGCTGCTGCTGGTGGTGGACACCGCCCCGGAGGCCCGCGCCTACTCGCCGGTCGAGAAGGGTCTGCTACGGCAGTTCGCGAGCGTCCTCGCGCACCTCGCCGCGCAGGAGATGCCAGCCTGGTTCGTGACCGCCCCCCCGACCGAGGCGCTCACCGACCTACCGACCGAAGCGCCCGCCCTCGTCGAGACGGCTACGCCCGCCGCCCCGTCGTTGCAGGAGGCCCCGGCTCCTGAAGTCGAAGCGCGAGAGGCAGCCACCCCGTCCCCCGAGGGCGAGGCCGACGAGGACACGACGCCCATGGACGCCCCCAGTGACGCTGCCCTGTCCGCCGACAGCACACTGGAGGCGGCCTCAGAGGAGGCGGCCACCTCGTCTCCCGAGCGCGAGCGCGTCGAGGAAGGAGAGCAGGCCGAGCCGGGAACGCCCGTGGCGCGGCGGGTCATCGTAGCCGAGGAGATGGAGCGGGCGAGGGCACGTCAGTACCCGCTCGCGCTGGCGCTCGTCCATCGCACCGACGCCGAGGCGGTGGCAGACGGGGGCCCCGCCGCGGTGGAGCAGGCCGAGGCGACGCTGCGTCAGCACCTCGACCACACGCTCGCCCTCGCCGACGGGCGCGTCGAGCCGTTCGGCGAGCTGCTCTACGGCGTCTTCTACTACGGCCGCGCCGCCGACGTGGAGGCGTGGGTCGAGCTCGTCCGCACCACCCCCGCCTCCGGCGGCGAGACGCTCCCGCTCACCATCGGCGTGGCGCTCTACGGCGACCGCCACCAGACCTCCGAGCAACTCCGCGGCGATGCCGTGCAGGCGCTCGCCGACGCCTACGACGCCCAGGTGGGCTGCGTCATCCTCGAATAGCCCACGTCCGCGAACAGCCCGCTTCCCAAGCCTAGCCGCTGGCTCTCGATGCCCCCCCCGCTCTTCGTCACCATCGTGCTCGACGGCGTCGGCATCGGCCGCGCTCCCGACGCGGCGCGCTACGGCGACGCCGGGGCACACACGCTCGCGCACGTCTGCGCCGCCGCCCAGCCCGCGCTCCCCAACCTGACGCGGCTTGGCCTGGGTACTCTGGACGATCTCCCCGGTGTCCCTCCTGTGGCGTCGCCGGTAGCCAGCGCGGGCGTGATGGTGGAAACCTCGGCGGGCAAGGATTCTACGACGGGGCACTGGGAACTCGCCGGGCTGCCCCTCGCCGCGCCGTTCCCGACCTATCCCGATGGCTTCCCCGATGCGCTCATCGACGCCTTCCTAGACGCCACGGGAGAGGACGGCATCCTAGGAGGCCTCCCGGCGTCGGGCACTGCTGTCATTGACCAGCACGGAGCGGCCCACCTGGAGACAGGACACCCCATCGTCTACACGTCGGCGGACAGTGTCTTCCAGATCGCCGCGCATACCGACGTCATCCCGCTCGACCGGCTCTACGACCTCTGCCACATCGCCCGCGAAGAGGTCTGCGTGGGGCCGCACGGCGTCGGGCGGGTCATCGCTCGGCCGTTCGTAGGCACCCCGGGGGCGTTTTCGCGCATCTCCGAGAAGCGACGCGACGTTGCCTTGCCCCCGCCGGTGCCGCCGGTGCAGGCGCGGCTGCAGGCGGCCAGCGTGCGCACCGTCGCCGTGGGCAAGATCGGCGACCTGTTCGCCCACGTCGGCTTCGACACGGTCATGAAGACGAGGTACAACGCCGAGGGCGTCGCGGCGACGCTCGCCGCGATGGAGACGGCCGCTGCGGGTACCACGCCCACCTTCGTGTGGACCAACCTCGTCGACTTCGACCAGGACTACGGCCACCGCAACGATCCCGACGGCTTCGCGCGTGCCCTCGAAGCGTTCGACGCGGCGCTCCCCGCGCTCGAGGCGGCGTTGCCCGACGGCGCGCGCCTCGTCCTCACCGCCGACCACGGCAACGACCCGACGACGCCGGGCACCGACCACACCCGCGAGCGCGTGCCGCTGCTCATGCTCGGCGGACCCCCGCAGGCCCTCGGTACCCGTGGCACATTCGCCGACCACGCAGCCACCGTGGCTGCCTACTTCGGTGTGGCCTGGGCAGGGCCCGGACACCCGTGGCGGTGGTAGGGCAGGGCCTTGCCTCAGAACGTTGATCTTGCTATCCACCCCGCTACGCCGCGGGTGAGGGTAGGCCTGCACAAAGACGATGTCATTCTGAGCGAGCGCAGCGAGTCGAAGGATCTCTGTATAAGCATACAAAACAATTATTAATTATAAAGATGTGGCTAGAGTTTGTTCGCTCTATTCGCCACGGGCATTCCGCTCGGGATGACAAGAAGACCGCGCTCTGTGAAGACCTACCGCTGTCAGGGCTAGGACGGGGTACTTCGGAGCTGTCGGGGGGCGACACCAGGATCACGCGTCGAGGCCGCCGGGCACCAGGATCTGAGGGGGCATCGTGACCGAATGACCGGGGTAACCTCATCGCGTCCTAGTGCGACAAAGCGCAGGCCCGAATTGGCACAGATCCTGTATGTGGGGGCACGAAGACGCGGAATCGGGGCGGGTCGGACGGCACGCGGGAAAACCGGTTCGAAGGGGGAGGAATTCCCCCAGCGTCATGCTGTTTTCGTGCTCATTCTCGCTCGTCTATGCGTGCTTACTCTCGGCGTTTGCCTCTCGACGTACGGTACGGGGCCGTTGGCCTCATCGTGGGCATGCTGTTTCCGCTGGCCGGGATGCTCCAGGTTGCCCTCATGCTGTGGGGCGAGGTGTCGATCGAGCACCTGATCGCGACGCAGCGGCGGGTGCCGCTGCTGTGGGTCCTCGACGCCGTCCCGTTTGTGCTTGCCATCATGATGTGGATGACCGGGCGGCAGCGCCAGACGTACGAGGGCGTCGTGGACGAGCATGAGGCGCGCGACATGGAGCAGACTGCGGAACTGCGTGCCCGGATCGAAGAGGTGGAAGAGGCCCTCAAGGCCAAGGATGCGATGCTCTCCGTGGTGAGTCACGAGCTGCGCACGCCGCTGACGGTGATCCTGGGCTATGCCGAGATCATCGAAGAGGAGTCAGGCGGCATGGCGCTTGAGTCGGCCGTGGCGATCCGCGACGAAGGCAAACGCCTCCTCGAAACGGTCAACGCCCTGCTGGACCTGGCGCGCCTGGAGGTGGGCGAGGTGTCGCTCACGCTGCGCCCGCTGCCCGTCGCCGAGACGGTGTTCGAGGTGGCCAACTCGCTGCGGTCGCTCGTGGAGCGCAAGGGCCTCCGCCTGGTGCTCGCCAACCGCGCGCCCATGATGATGGCCCGCCTCGACGTGACGGCGCTGCGCCGCGTGCTCACCAACCTCATCGCCAACGCGGTCAAGTTCACCGAGCAAGGGCTGGTCACCATTGCCATCGAGCACGACCTGCGGCAGGTCATCGTGCGCGTGACGGACACGGGGCGTGGCATCTCGCCGGAGTTCCTCCCGCGCCTCTTCGAGGCGTTTACGCAGGAGGACGACTACCTCGACCGCGCCCAGGAAGGCACGGGCCTCGGCCTCGCCATCGTCAAGCGGCTCGTCCGCCTCATGCACGGCGCGGTCCGAGTCGAATCAGAGGTGGGCGTCGGGACGACGTTTATCCTGCACTTCCCGATCTACTACGACGACACCACGCTCGGCGTCCCGGAGCAGCCCGTGGGCGCAGCGCGGGGCTACGGGCTCACCGAAGCCGTCGAGCACTAGGGCGTGTGGACAATCGGTCTGATCGGTGCTCACGGCCTCCGTTCGGCGCTCGCGGCGTTGTGTTCGTCGTCCGATTCTACGGACACGAAACACCTCCTCGGCTATCCTGACATCGACGAACCGAAAGCGTATGATTCAGTCTTTCAGTACGTCTCTGCTTCAGAGGGAGCCCGCGCCGGGGCTTGTCCTGGTACGAGCGCACTGAGGTGCGTAGCATAGCGCTCCAGGTTGAACGTTCTGGGGCCGAGTCTCACACCGTTGCGCGGCGGGCACCGAGCCAGCTAAGGGCCGTCACGAAGGCAAAGCCTGCGAGGCCAAGCGCAAGGGCAACGGGCCACTCGGGGCCAGGTGCGAGCAGCACGCTCGGGTCAGGGACGTACTCCACCGCGCCGTCGCTGCCGACGTGCTCGATGCGCGGGACCCATGGCCAGAGCGCCCGCAGCGACCCCGCGAGTAGGCCGACGAGGAGCGTCATCGTGAGGTCGTGCGCGTGGCTGAGAAGCCACGACAGCGCCTTCGCCGCTGCGCCCAGGCCGAGGCCCGCCCCGAGCGCAAACACCGCGATGTAGGCGACGTCGAGGGTGCGCAGCGCCTCCAGCGTGGGCGTGTAGAGCCCGAAGACCTCCAGCAGGAACGCGCCGCTCACGCCGGGCAGGATCATCGCGTTGATGGCGACCGCCGCCGTGAGCGCCACGCGCACGAGCGACGGGTCGGCTGCCTCGGCCCCACGTGGCAGCCCCACGAGCACAAACGCCAACGCCGCCGCTGCCGCTGCCGCCGCGTAGTGCCACGACGCCGAGGTGCGCCGCTCGCGCCACGGGATTGCCAGCGACCCGGCAACGAGGCCGAAGAAGAGGGCCCGGCACTGCACGGGATAGGTCTGCAGCAGCTCGGGGATGAAGAGCGACCCGATCGCGATGGCGGTGCCGATGCCGAGCGCGAGCGGGAGCAGCAGCCGCCAGTCGAGCGTGCGGAACGCCGCCATCGCCTCGCCGAAGCGGCCGCGCACGGCGAGCAGCAGCATCGAGACGCCGTCGCTGATCGCGCGGATGAGGCGCTCGTAGATGCCGACGATGAGCGCCATCGTGCCGCCGCTCACGCCCGGGATGATGTCGGCCCCGCCCATGAGCAGGCCCTGGAGGACGTGGTGCCAGAGCGGCGAGCGCGGCGGCTCCGGCGGCTCCGACGGCGTGGCAGCGGAAGGAAGCGTCTCAGTGAGCACAGGCGACGAAGCCATCGGGGTGGGAGGCAGGTCAGAGGGACGAGCGGCGGCGGGCAAACTACGCGCCCGATTCGCGTCCCCTCGCCGGTTCGCCGTCTCTTCGTCTCGCCGCCTCCCTGCGACTACCCCTCGCGCACGAGCGGGACGAAGCGGAACTCGTCGAACGCTTCGCGGCGGAACGACGCCTCGCCGGTGCCCGCGTCGAGGCGGGTGAAGCGCAGCATCGTCTGGCTCTCGGTGTCGCCGACGGGGATCACGAGGCGCCCGCCGCGCCGCACCTTGCTGCCATCGCTCCCGTCGGACGGCACGCGGAGCTGGTCGAGGAGCGCCTGCGGGACGGCGCGTCCGCCCCGTTCGACGCAATCCTCGTCACCGCGGGCGGACGCGCCGTCCCGCAGGCGCTACTCGACCAGCTCCGCGTGCCGTCCGACGGGAGCGATGGCAGCAAGGTGCGGCGCGGCGGGCGCCTCGTGATCC
>JBCCLD010000150.1:0-10720 GCA_039027055.1 Bacteroidota bacterium | reverse complement strand
CCGGTGTCGCCGTCGGGGACGAGGCGCACCTCCATAGGGCGCTCGCTGCCGCCGAGGGCGAGCCGGACGAACGCGCGGGCCGTCTGGCCGGCGGTGGCGGTGGTCCACGCCTGCTCGAACCCGGCGCGGTCGTCGGGGTGCATCGCGCCGCGCCACACGTCGGCGTCGAGGGCGCGGGCCGGGCCGCCGGCGAGGGTGATGGCCTCGGCGTTGGCGTGGTGCACGCTGCCGTCGGCGGAAAAACGGAGGACCGGGACGGGTAGCTGCTCGGCGAACGCGGCGCAGGGCATGGCTGGGTGGAATCGTAGCGGAACGCGGCAGCCGTAGCTACCAGAAGGCGGATTCCATCCGAGGGCAAAAAGAACGCCAAGCCGGGAAGTGATTCTGTGCTGCCGTTTTTCAGTGTTTCCGTGGGGCGCAAGGCTTGACGCTCGAACCAAAACCGAACACCTTTCACGGCATCACGGCATCACGGCATCACGGCATCACGGCATCACGGCATCACGGCATCACGGCATCACGGCATCACGGCGCTCCCTCGGCACCACGATGAGCAGCCACGCCGCGCCGCAGACGATCTGAACGCCTGCCAGCCACAGCACGGCTTCGCGGAGGCCCACCACCTCGGCCTCCAGGAGGGCGCTCGCGACCAGTAGCGACATCGTCTCGGCGAGCGCGAGGAAGATCCACTCCGTCGAGAACACCCTCCCACGAAAGCGGTCGGCGGTGCGCTCTTGCAGGAGCGTCGTCGCGAGCACCCAGTTAGCCCCGCTCGCGGCGTGCGCGACGAGCACGAACACGAGCACCACGAGCGTCCATTCGAGTAGGCCGATCGCCGTGTAGCCGAGGCCGCACACGACCACGCAGGCACCCAGGACGGTCGGCCAGGCGGTCTTGTCGCGAAAGAGCGCGCGCGCCAGGATCGGCCCGATGCCGGTGCCGAGGCCGCGCGCGGCGTAGGCGAGGCCCGTGCCGAGGTCGGGCTTGCCCGGCACGAGTTGCCCGCCGATGAGCACCAGCGCCAGCATCAGCGCCCCGCCGCCGACGCCCCACGTCGCCTTGGCGAGCGCGATCCGCCCGATGCGCGGGTGCCGGTAGAGGTGCCGCCACCCCTCGGCGACCTTCGCAGCGGCGACCTTCACGGGGTTGCCGGGGGGCACGTCGTCCTGATCCTGCGGGATCACGGTCTTGGCGATAAAGACCGCCGAGATCAGGTAGGTCGCCGCGTCGAACAGAAACACGGTGTCGGTGCTCAGGAACTCCACCGCCGCGCCGCCGACGGCCGCGCCGAGTGCGAGCATGATGCTCCACGTCGCCGAGAGGAGCGCGTTGGCGGTGAGCAACTCGCGGTCCGAGGTGATGTTGGGAAGCGCGGCCGTCTTGGCGGGGAGGAAGAGCGCGCTCACCATGATCTGCGCGCTCGCGAGGACGTAGAGCAGCCACAGGTCGCCGGGCTCGCGCACGAGCAAAAACCCGAGCACGATCAGCGCCCGGAGCACGTCCGAGACGATCATCACCGTGCGGCGGTTGAAGCGGTCCACCAGCACGCCCGCGAGCGGGGCCGCGAGCGCGAGCGGCAGCAGCTTCACCACGAAGACGAGCGCGAGCGCCACGTAGCCGTCGCCGAGCAGCGAGCCCTCGCCCGAGAGGTCCTGCACCACCCGATAGAGCGCGAGCGTGTTGAACCAGTCGCCGAAGAGCGACACCACGGCTCCGGCCCACAGCCAGCGGACGTTGCGATTGGTCCGCAGCAGTTCGAGGAAGCCGACTTGGGACACGAGGCGAGCGGAGACGAGAAGCGCGGGAGAGGGGCAAGGAGTCTCTACCCAGCGGCCCAGTATCCGATCCACACGCACACCAAACGCACGCGGAGCAGAGACGCGACGGCCTGGCTGCCTCGTCCAGGGAATCGCCACGCGTTTTGGGATGGATTTATGCGACCTGCGCTTAAAGCCTCTGCCCGTTCAGCCGATGCCTAGGACACGCCACCGTTACATCCGTCCGGTGTAATCCTCGCCACAGCCGCCTCTCGCGATGCGTACCGCTCTCGCACGTCTGTCTGGATTTGTCCTCTTCGTCAGTCTGCTCTGCGCCGCGCCGTCGTCCGCGCAGACGTACATCGAGTCGCCGAACGTCGCGTTCTCGGGCAACTTTGCCGAAGCGATGAGCACGCTCGGCGACGTCAACGGGGACGGCTATGAAGACTACGCGGTCGGCGCGTCGGGCGAGTCCCCCGGAGCGTCACCCAACGGAGCAGGCCGCGTCTACATCCTCTCGGGAGTGGACAACAGCGTGCTCCGCACGCTCGTATCGCCCAACGAGAAGGCCTTTGGATATTTCGGTGTCAGCGTGGCAGGCGTCGGCGACGTGAGCGGGGACGCCCTTCCTGACGTGCTCGTCGGGGCCTACCGCGAAGATCAGGGCGGTGTGAGTTCGTCGGGGCGTGCCTACGTCTTCTCCGGCGCAACAGGCGCGTTAGTCTATACCCTCGATTCGTCCAGCCCGGTGTCCAGCGGATCGTTTGGCCGGCACGTAGCGGCGGCAGGGGATGTGAACTACGATCTGACGCCCGACTTTCTAGTCGGGGCGCGCAGCGAGGATAGCGGCAAAGGACGCGTCTATCTGTTTTCTGGGGCCGACGGCAGCCTGCTGCGTACGATCACGAACACGAGCGGCACTGGGTCAATCGGGGAGCGCATGGCCGCGGCCGGGGACGCGAATAGCGACGCCCACGACGATGTCCTGATCGGTGTGGATGCCTTTCCTGCAATCGTCCGGGTCGTGTCCGGGCTGGACGGCACCGTGTTGCACACGCTCACCTCCCCGATACCGACCTCCATTTATGGAACGAGCCTGGCTCCCCTGGGCGACCTCAACGGGGACGGGCGCGACGACTTCGCCGTCGGGGACTACACCGAGACCGTGGATGGCCTGGATGGAGCCGGCCGGGTCTACTTCATCTCGGGAGCCGACGCCTCGGTCTTGCGCTCGGTTGTGTCGCCGAACGCCGAAGGCTTCGATGTCAACACGTTTAACTTCGGCAGCGAGTTAGGTAGCCGCCTCAACGCGGCCGGCGACAGCGACGGCGACGGGATTACCGACCTCGATGTGGCAGCCTCTGCCGAAGACCTGTATTCAGACTTCGACGATGGGCGCATCTACACGTTCTCGGGCGCGACGGGCGAGGTGCTGGAGGTCTACGAACCGGCTGAGACTGACGGGTCGTTGTTCGGCACAGACGGAATGGTGCGCGTGCGGGGCACGGGGACGAACCGCACGCCCAGTTTGCTCGTGGGCATGCCTGCCCAAGGAACCGGCGGCCAGATCATCCGCTTCCCCAACGCCAGCCTCACGCAGCGGACGCTCACGGTCACGGGCACCGAGGGGTGGCGCCTCCTGGCCGACCTGGGCTACGAAACGCTCGGCTACCAGCTCGACACGCTGTGGACGCAGGGCGTCTTCGGCGGCGACGTGACGGCGGGGGCCGCCTCGGTCTACCGCTACGATCCGACCCGCGTCTTCGAGTTCCAGGACGATGGGTGGTACATCCCCCACCTCACCGACGCGACCCGGCGCGGGAACGGCTACCAGGTCTACGTCTTCGCCGACGACGACCGCCGCACGGGTGCCGTCGAGGGCGGCTTCCCCAAGACGCTGCCCGCGGTCACCGCCGCCACGAACGTCTCGTTCGCCCTCCCAACGGTCTACCAGGACGACTACCTCGCCGCGGTTGGGGACGTCGGCTGGAACCTGATGGGCAACCCCTATCCCGACTCGCTCGACTGGGACCAGAGCGGCTGGGTCAAGACCAACGTCGACAACACGATCTACGCCTACGACGCGGCCACGCAGGCCTACCAGACGTGGAACGGCACCACGGGCTCGCTCGGCTCCGGGCGCATGCCGATGGGGGCGGCGTTCTGGGCAAAGGCCAACGCCGATGCGCCCGTGCTCACTTCGCCGGGCTCGATCGCCGCGGCCACAGTCGACGATAATCCCCTCGCGTCGCGCCAGGCGAGTGCTGCGGTCCTGCGTCTGACCGCCGACGTCGTGATGGCCGATTCGGCCTACGCTGCCGAGGCGTACGTCCTCTTCGAGCCAGACGCCGTCGAGGCCCACGACCGCCTCGACGCCTACGCGCTCGCGCCGCACGTGGCTACGTACGCCACCCTCTTTACCCAGCGCGACGACGAGGCGACCCTCGCCATCGATGCGCGCCCGGTGCCGCAACCAGACGCCCCGCAACGCCTCCCTCTCGACGTGTGGGCCGTCGCTGACGGCGAACTCGCCGAGGCCGCCGTGACGCTCGCGTGGCCCGACCTGAGCGCGCTGCCCGCCGACTGGGCGCTCACCCTCGAAGACACGCGCACCGGCACCACCGTCGACCTGCGCGACGCAGAGGCCTACACCTTCGAGACCGTCGTGCCTTCTGGCGGAGATGGCCTACGTACGGTCACTCGTTGGGCTGCTAGCGCGCCGCCCGAAGCGGGGCCAGGTGCCCCGCCCACACCGCGCCCGCTCGACCGCGCTGCAGCTCGCTACGCCGCTACCCTGAACGCCGATGCCGCCCTGAACGCCGACGCAGCGATGAGCGACGGGCCGACAGCGCGGTCGGCCGCTACACAGGCGCCCCGCTTCGTGGTGCACGTCACCGCCGCGACGTTCACCGCGGAGGAGCCGGCGGCGCTGCCCGAGGTACCGCAACTGCTCGCGCCGGTCTACCCCAACCCTACCTCAGGCCGTGCCGTGGTGGGCTTCGCGCTGGACGCTGCGCGTCCGGTCCGGCTGGCGGTATACGACGCCCTCGGTCGCCTAGTCGCGATGCTAGCTGACCGGCCCTATGCACCCGGTCGGCACGAGGTGGTGCTCGACACGGCAGCATGGCCGGCGGGCGTCTATGTGGTGCGCCTCGGCACCGACGCGGGGGGCGCGACCGCCCGCGTCACCGTAGTCCGCTAACCGACTCGGCCTCTCACCTCTGACTCGTCCTCCCATGCGTTGCACGCTCCTCCTGGCGACCCTGATGGCCGCGCTCGTCTGCGTCGGCCCGGCTCAGGCACAGAGCCTGCCCGACTGGGCTGCGCCGTCGTCCCCGCCTGCCGCCTTCGATCCGCCCGGCAGCCCCAGCGATCCGACCGGTGGGGGAGGGGGCGGCCCCCCCTCAACCCCACCTACGCCCGTGCCGGTGGACGGTGGATTGGGACTACTCACCGCCGCCGGGGCGGCCTACGCCTACCGCCGACTCCGCCAGCGCGCGGACTAGCGACCGGACGGACGTCGCGTCCAGGTTGGCGCGCCCACAGCACGGCACATCGAGACTACCGGGCTGGGAGCGGATCTGCGTCACAGCCACCAGTCCAACGTGCGGTCTAGATCGGCCGTGTCGTACACGTTGTTGTACATCCAGACCAACTCAGGATGCCGAGCCGTCCACGCATCGAACACCTCCTCGATCGCATGAAAGCCAGCTGAAGCCGGGATTGTGGCTACAAGCGCTCGCTCGATGCCCCCGTCAATGTGTCCGCCGAGGGCAACAACATCCTGAGCGATGGCCTCTTTCAACGGAGCAATAGCATGCTCACAGAACACCACCACCGCCACGTTGCCACCTCGCTCGACTACCTCGAACCGACCTGCGTCATCGAGCAAGCGCAACACGTCACCGGCTGCGACCCCCTCGACAAAGCCAGGAGAGTAAAGGAGCCGGACGAGCTTGTCCTCGATCCATTCGACGTGAACGACCTCCTGCTGAGGAGTGCCGTCCTCACGTTCGTGTGCAAAAAGAAGGAGGTGCTCCGCTTCGCTTCTGCCTTCATCCTTTGGCATTCTGCCTTCCCCTACATCCGGTCCTTGCGCTCCAGGTAGAGCGAGCGGAAGAGCATGTAGGCCGTCTTCGCCGTCTGCTCGGTGAACCAGTAGTTCACGCCCGCGCCGACGGCGGCCCCGGCGATGGGGATGAGCTGGCCGAGCTTGCGGCCCGCGAGGTTTTTCGCGATCTCGCGGGGGAGGTGGCCGATCTGGTCGCGGAACGTCGAGGAGGCGCGGCGGCCGCGGTAGCCCCCCCCGTGCGCGAACGCCGCCGCGGCGACGGATAGCTCGCGCATCGCCGTCGCCTTGGCGTCTTTGGTGCCCGCCGCGGCGACGTTGAAGATGGCCAGCAGCAGCGGCTTGAACGCCTCGTCCTTGAGCTCGAAGCCGTAGCTCGCGCCGATCTGCTGGATCAGCCGGAAGTTGATCGTGAACAGGATCGGCACGTCCGCGGCGATCAGGAGCGCGCCGCCGAGGCCGGTGCCGCCGCCCGAGAGCGCGGCCAGGATCGTGTTCTGCGAGAAGAACGACCGCGCAAGCTCGTCGAGCCGGTCGAGCGGCTCCTCGCGCAGCGCCTCGATGGTGTCGACCTCGAGGTCGAACTGCTCGGCAGCGTCGAGGATGTCCTGTGCCTCGAAGGTGTACTCGGACGCGTTGTTGAGCGCGCCGAGCGCCTCGTTGAGCGCGTCCGAGATCTGGTCGACCACGTCGTCGGGAAGGGCCTTCTTGAAGAGCCAGTCCACGGGGCTGAGGGTCACGTTGATCGCCTTCTGGAGCGGCGATTCGTCGCGCTGCCAGGCGTCGATCTCGCGCTGGGCGGCTTTCTCGTAGTCGGTGAGGCGCATGGGGCGGTCGCAGGTCTGAGGTCACAGGTCGCTGGGCAGAGCCAAGGGACTAAGCCGGGCGCGACCAGAAAAAGGTAGGGGACGCGAGCCAAAGCTCCGCGCCCCCAGACCTAGGACCTGAGACCAGCGATCTTCGACCTAGTCCGTGTTGATCTCGTACTTCTTGAGGAGCCGGTACATGGTCGCGCGGCCGATGCCGAGCTCGACGGCGGCGCGGTCTACGTTGCCCTCGCAGGCGTGGTAGGCCTGCTCGACGGCGCGGCGCTTGAGGTCTTCGAGCGGCACAATGTCGTCAGGCGACGAGGCAGCGGCCAGGATGGGCTCCGGCGCGTCTATACCGTCGCCAGCCGATGCGGGTTGCGCAGGGGCTCCCGATGGCGCGGCGGGGCCGCTCGGGGCGCTCAGCGCCGGGGCCTTGGGCACGGGCGGAGCCACGAAGCGCGGGCTGGAGTCGCCGCCCGCGTCGGCACCGGCTGCGGCGTGCACGCGCTCGTTCCACGGCACCAGCGCCGCGTTCGTGTCCAGCATCAGGTCGGCGGGCTGGATGAGGTCGCTGTCCGAGATCAGGATGGCGCGCTCGACGACGTTCTTGAGCTCGCGCACGTTGCCGGGCCAGTTGTAGGCCGCGATGGCGCGCGTGGTCTCGGATGAGAGCAGCTTGTCCTTGAACTGCGGGTTGTCCTCCTTGTAGGCCGTGAGGAAGTGGTGGGCGAGCACCAGCACGTCCTGCTCGCGCTCGCGCAGCGGCGGCAGCACGACCGGGAACTGGAAGAGGCGGTAGTAGAGGTCCTCGCGGAACGTCGCCTCGCGGATCATGGCGAGGATGTCCTTGTTGGTCGCCGAGATGACGCGGGCGTCGAACTTGATGAGGCCGGAGCCGCCCACGCGGGTGATCTCGCGGTTTTGGAGCGCGCGCAGCAGCTTGGCCTGCAGGCCGAGGTCGAGCTCGCCGATCTCGTCGAGGAAGATGGTGCCGCCGTCGGCCTCCTCGAACTTGCCAATCTTGCGGGCATGCGCGCCGGTGAAGGAGCCTTTCTCGTGGCCGAAGAACTCGCTCTCCATCAGCTCCGACGGGATCGCAGCGCAGTTGACGACCACAAACGGCCCCTGCGCGCGGTCCTAGTTGAAGTGGATCGCGCGGGCGACGAGCTCCTTGCCGGTCCCGCTCTCGCCCTGGATCGCGACGGTCAGGTTGCCGCGCAGCGTCTTGCGGATCGTGCGGTAGAGGTCTTCCATCGGGGCGCTGTCGCCCACGATCTCGTCGAGGCCGTACTTCTCGGCGACCTCGCCGCGGAGGTTCTCGACCTCGCGCTGGAGGGCGACTTTCTCCTTCACGTTCTTGACGACGATGTCGAGCTTGACCAGGTCGTCTTGCCCTTTCGTGATGTAGTCGAGCGCGCCGCCCTTCATGGCCTGCACGGCCACCTCCACGGTGCCCTGCGCCGAGATCATCACGACGGGGAGGTCGGGGTCGCGCTGGCGCAGCCGCTTGAGCGTCTCGATGCCGCCGATGCCGGGCATCATGATGTCGAGCAGGATCAGGTCGGGGCGCTCGTCGAGGGCGTCAAGGGCCTCCTCGCCGGAGTGGAAGACGCGGACTTCGTGCTGCTTGTCCTTATCGAGGCGGTAGGAGAGGAGGCGGGCGTAGTGGCGGTCGTCGTCGACGACGAAGAAGCGGTAGGTCATCAGAGGTAGGGCGATACCGGGGCGGCCGCGCAAGTGCACGGGCTGCCCGGCGGAGGCAGTGAGGGAGCGGCGAAGTAGCCGCGTCAGCGATCCCCTCAGGTATCGGAGCCGTCTCAAATCGATAAATCGCGCCCGCCTCCCACGGGGGGAAACGGGCGCGATTCGCGGATTAGACCGGCCGCTTTGGTGCAGCGGCTTTCAGGTATGGGGGTGTGAACGTATGGGGGGTATGAACGTGCACGACCACGTCATCGCCCGGCGAAACGGCTGCGTCCACACCTGCACACGTGCATACGTCCACACACGCCCGTCACGCCTTTCCGTCAAGCATCTCGCGGAGGTCGACGCCGCCGTTGGGGCCGAAGTCGAGCGTGCGGATCGGGAACGGGATCGTCACGCCGTTCTCGTCGAAGGCGGCCTTGAGGCGCTTGATGCCCTCGCTCTGGGCGCCGAGGAAGTCGGCCTGGCCCTGGAAGGCGACCCAGTAGCTCGCCACGAAGTTGATGGACGAGTCGCCGAATTCGGTCCAGAAGAGCGTCACGTCGTGCGCGGCGTCGCGGGTGGAGACGGCCGAGAGCGCGGCAATGGCAGTGTCCTCGGCGTGTTGGAGGTCGTCGCCGTAGCCGACGCCGCAGCCAAGGTCGATGCGCCGCGACCCGAGCTCGGTGTAGTTGACGAGCGGGTTCTGGTAGACCTGGCTGTTGGGGATGATGACCTCCTGGCCCTGGAAGGTGCGTACGTGCGTCGCGCGGAGGTTGATGTCCGAGATCGTGCCCATGTGGCCGTTGGTTTCGACGAGGTCGCCGAGGTCGAACGGCGAGCGCACGGCGATGAGGACGCCCGCGATAAAGTTGGCTGCGATGTCCTGGAACGCAAAGCCGAGGGCGAGGCCGAGGACGCCGGCCCCAGCGAGGAGCGTGGTCACGGCGCGGTCGAGCCCGATCAAGCCGAGCGCAATGAAGATTCCAGCCGCGAGGACGCCGCTGTAGGCGAGCGTGCCCAGCAGCGAGACGACGCTCGTAGACGCGCCGCCCTCGCGGCCACTGATCTTGTTCATCAGCGTGGTCACGAGCGACCGCGCGCTGCGTGCCAGGAGCACGAACAGGAGCACGACCAGCAGCGCCGCCACCAGATTGGGCAGCAGGAGCACGAAGCCCTCGACCCAGCCCGCTAGCTTGTCGACCAGCGTGCCGACGAGGTCGCTGACGTTGAGGGGCTCGACGGTGCCCGCGGCCTCGCCGATCGGATCAGCGGTGGACTCAGGGGCAGCTTGGGGCATGGAGGGGACGGGGTGGTTGATGCAGGAGCAGAGTAGATCGCAGACAAGCTACGGTCGGGTGTCGGGAAAGCCCGAAAGCACGCCGCCCCGGCGCTGGGAGAGCACCGGGGCGGCGTGGTGGGTTGGGGTGGGGCAGTCTAGTGCGCCACGGTGACGCGTACCGTCTCCGAGAACGCGTTGCCCTGCGCACGGACCACGTAGAGGCCGCTCGGAAGGGCGCGCCCGTCAAGCGTGAAGGTGTGGACCTGACCGGCACTGAGCTCGCGGCTAGCTAGCGTCGCTACGCGGCGGCCGAGCAGGTTGTAGACAGCCACGTCTACCTCCTGCGTTTCACCGACTTCGAGCGTCAGCTGGGCTTCCACGTCGAAGGGGTTCGGGTAGACCGACGAGAGCCGGTGCGTCCCGATGAGTGGCCCGTCGGCTTCGTTGGAGACGCCGGTGGCCCCCGCGATGATCAGCTCGTCGGGCGTGGCGTTGAAAGCGTAGTCCTTGATGGTCAACTGCTCGCCCTCGGCATCGACTTCCACGCGGAGCCACGCGTAGTGGACATTGCCGGTGTCTAGGGTGAACTGCACGCCAATGAACGACTCGCCCGAGGTGGTCCAGTTGAGCGGATCAGACCCGAGGAACGTGAACGTGGCGATGCCATAGCCGGTGATGAGGTTCTCGGCCAGCGAGCTGACCGCGGCCCCGGCCGAGAGGGGGGCGAAGTAGGCGTAGTTGTTGCCTCCATATGGTACCAGCGCGCCGAAGACGCCGGACACGAAGTCGTCGGAGTCGCCCGGGCTGAGGTCGGTGAGCAGGTACTCTCCGTTGTTGGCTTCCGCGAAGATGATCTCGGGGTTGCCGTCGCCATCAAAGTCGATATCGACCCCTGCGATCACGGAGCCTTTCACAGACTCGAAGGTGTCAACGATCTCTAGATCGGGCTCGGGGTTGGTGTAGACGATCTGGCCGGAAGCGGGTAGGGCGATCAGCCCGGCCGCACCTGCGGCGGCGGAGTACCAGGTGGCGTTCTTGAGGAGGGTGTCGAGCGTAGCGTTGGCGTCCATGGGCGCAGTGGAAATAGCGGCGGAGAGATGAGAACGCAGTATAGGGGGGG
>JBCCLD010000149.1:0-10740 GCA_039027055.1 Bacteroidota bacterium | reverse complement strand
CGAGCCGCCGCGTGCCCGTGATGAGGTTGTGCTGGACGAGCGTGTCGATCGTGTAGTATTCCAGCAGGAGGCCCACGAACCAGTTGTCCTGCACCGTGCAGCCCTCGATCACGTTGCGGTAGTTGAGCGCGTCGAACCAGATGGCAGGGCCGCGATTCTCGCGCGCCTCGACGCGGCGGAGCACCATCTCCTGGGTGTACGACATCTTGATGCCGCCCGCCTCCCAGCCGGGTTCGTAGAACTTGGTGTTGTTGCGGTAGAGCTTGCTGTCGACGAGCAGGCAACGGTCGCATTCGCCCGAGATACCGGTCTGGCCGTTGTACTGGAGCGTGACGCGGCGGAAGGTGTGGTCCTCGCCCGCGTCGCCGATGTTCTCGGGGCCGGGGCCGTTGGTGTCGATGCCGACGCCGTTGGTGTGCTCGACGGTGACGTCCTCAATGAGCGAGCCGCGGTCGCCGGGGCAGACGGCGCCGTCCTGGCCACGGCTGTTGGCGTTGCGGAAGATGAGCCCGCGCACGGTGAGGTCGCCGGGCGTGCCGGCAGCGCCGCAGATGGCGTCGCGCCCGCCGGGCCAGAAGAGGTGCTCGCGCGCGGCGATCATCGGCGGTTTGTCCCAGGAGTCGGGGTCGCCGTTGCGGAGGAAACGCGCGAGGATGCGGACGGGCGAGCGGTCCGCCGGGTTCGTCTCGACGAGAAACGCGCCGTAGCTGCTGATCTCGGCGAGCGTGTCGAGCGCGACGCCTTCGAACTGCTGCCGGTCTTTGGACGGGACGAGCAGGTGACCGTCGAAGAACGCCGGGTTGGTGCCCCTCGGGACGGCGCGCTGCTGATCGGCGAAGAGCAACTCGCGGCGGAGGATGTGCGGCTTGGTGCCGTTGGTGGTGGCCACCTCCTGCGGCGGGATGGCGAACCAGCCGAACTCGGTGTCCCAGTCGGCCTCGGGATCCCAGGTCCACGCCCAGATGTCGCCCGACTCGCGCGTCCAGCCGGTGACGGGCTCCGCGCCCGAGATCACTACGGTCTCGTAGCCGCTCCCCTCGGGGTAGGCCTCGTAGGTGACGCCACTTCTCTTAGGATAGACGCTCTCGTAGTAGATGCCGCCGCGGATGTAGACCGTATCGCCCGCGCGGAGCGTCTGCGCGGCCTTGTTGATGGTCTTCCAGGCCGAGTTGAGGCGCTGTCCGGAGTTGCTGTCGCGGCCGGTGTCGCCGTCCACGAAGTAGACGGTGTCGCCGTTGACGTTGGGTGGGGCCTGCGCGTGCAGGGGGCTGCCCCACGCGGCGAGCGAGGCCGAGAGGAGGAGAATCCGGAGGGTCATGAGTAGGAGGGGAAAGGAACCGGGTGGCTAGACATAGCGGCGGGCGCCCCCTCGCCCAGTAAAGCCATTCCGGGCGTGCCCGGCAACGTTTAGCGGGACACAATGGCACCGACACGTTCCGTCTGGTCTGGAGATTTTCTGCCCGGTGCCTTCCCGCCTCTTCTCCAGGGGGGAGAGTCTCCCTATCGTACCGAAGCGGCCTAGAAAAAGCGGGACGCACGCCTCTGATGCCCGCACTCAGGCGTAGGTTGGGTCAGTCTCCGGCTTTCCCCCATGCCCCCGGCTTTCCCCCCATGCCCCTGGCTTTGTCCATGCCCTTGCTGCCGTCCATGCGCTCGCTGCCCGTTCCGCGCTTCGCCGCTCTTCTGGCCCTGCTCTGTAGCGGGGCGCTCGGTCTGGCTCCCCGCGCCGTGGCGCAGGACTTCGACTCGTTCCGGACGTTCGTCGACAGCCTCGACGCTATCGGAGCCATCGCCGATGCGAACGAGCGCAGGGCAGCCACGGATGCCCTCTGGGACGACCTCCGCGCCGCCGAGGCCATCCCCTACACCGACGACACCGACGTGGCCTTCCTCTGGCGCGGGTCGGCGAGCCGCGTGGTCGTCAACGGCGACTTCAACGCGTGGGGCAACGCGGGGTGGGTCGCCAACCGCCTCGTCCGCGTCGGGCAGAGCGACGTGTGGCGGCTCGTGACCTCGTTCCCAGACAACGCGCGCCTGGACTACAAATTTGTCCTCAACGGCTCGAACTGGATCCTCGACCCGGCCAATCCGCACCAGCAGTGGGGCGGCTTCGGGCCGAACTCGGAGCTGCGCATGCCCGCCTGGACGCTGCCCGAGGAGACGCTCCCCGATGCCTCGATCCCTTCTGGCTCGCTCACGACCGACCTCCGCATCGAGAGCACCGCGCTCGGCTACGCCGTCAACTACCGCGTCTACACGCCCGCCGACTACGCCGACCTTGCGGCACTCCTGACGGTCTACGTCACCGACGGTCACGAGTACCGCGACGGCCGCCTCGGCGCGATGCAGACGGCGCTCGACCACCTGATCGCGGACGGCACCGTCGCGCCCCTCATTGCCGTGTTCATCGACCCGCGCGATCCGGCGACGGGCGCGAACCGCCGCGCCGAGCAGTACGTCGAGAACCCCGACTTCGCCGACTTCGTGGCGGACGAACTCGTGCCCGCCGTGGATGCCGCGTACCGGACGGACGCGCGGGCTGAGCGCCGCGCCATCCTCGGGACGAGCCTCGGCGGCGTCTGCGCGACCTACTTCGGCGTCGAGCGCCCCGACACGTTCGGCAACCTCGCCATCCAGTCGCCCGCCTACTGGGTGTCGCCGGAGCTCTTCACGCGCTACGCCGCTGCGCCGCCGCCTGGCCTCCGCGTGGCGCTCACCGTCGGCACCTTCTTCGACGGCGAGGACGCCGCCCGCGACATGCGCGACCTCTTCGCCGACGCGGGCTACGACATGACGTACCTCGAAGTGAACGAAGGCCACTCGTGGGGCAGCTGGCGCGCGCAGCACGACGTCATGCTCGGCCACCTCTTCCCTGGCATGGTCTCGCCCAGCAACGAAGGCGACCGTACCGCACCTGGCCTCACGCTCGACGCCTTCCCGACGCCGTCAACCACTGCGACGACGCTTCGGTTTACCCTCGACGCACCCGGTTCCGCGACGCTGGCCGTCTACGACCTCCTCGGCCGCGAGGTCGCCCGCCTCCGCGACGGCACGCTCGCCGCGGGCACGCACACCGCGCAGGTCGGCGCGCTCCCGCCCGGCGTCTACGTCGCCCGCCTCGTCACGACGGACGGCACTGCGACGCAGCGTTTCGTGCGGACGCGGTGAGTGCCGCTTGTGAGGACGACGACGTGCCCGGCAGGCGAAGTGCCTTGTGGGGGTGGATGGCGCAGGGCTAGGCTGTACGCGCCATCAAAGCCTAGCTCATCGCCCCTTGCTGGCATGCTGAACTTGGCTCAGCATCTCAGCAATGCCCTATTGCACCGCGATCGTCAGCGGTTGGCTACGCCGGCCCTCGGCCCTGAGTCAAGCTCAGGATGACGACGCCCGGGAACCGCCCTACTCATGCGCCTGCTACTCATCGCTGCTCTGCTCCTTGCCACGCCGTGTGTGCTCGCACAGGACACGGGCAAAATCGTCGGCACGGTGATGGACGACACAGGCACACCGTTGCCCGGCGCGAACGTGCTCCTCGACGAAACGAACAAGGGAGCCGCTACCAATCTTGACGGAGAGTACGTCATCCCAGACGTACCGCCGGGGACCTACGAGGTGACGGCCTCCTTCGTCGGATTCGAGTCCCGCACCCGGTCGGTGGTTCTCACGGTGGAGACCGAAGCAACGCAGGACTTCGTGCTTGAGTCCGATGGCTCGGTCGACGACCTATGCGTCTGCTGCGGCTATCGCCCGATCATCTCGAACGATATCTACGCGCCGACCGTCCTCACCGGCGAGGAAATCGCGCGCCTGCCGGTGGGATGGTAGTCCACTGCGCCGACAGAGTAGGTCGCGAACGTGTCCCTGCGTCGCTGAACCACCGGGTCATGGCCCGTGGGCGTCGATGAACGCGGCGATGTGGGCCGTCGTCTCGGTGGGGCGTTCAGCGGGCGGCGTGTGCCCGGTGTTTGGCAGCACGATGACGTCGGCGTGGGGCATCGCAGCGGCGGGGCCTTCGCTGTCGGCCGGCGGGTGCGGCGCATCGGCGTCGCCGACGAGGAGGCGCGTCGGGATGGCGATCTCGCCGAGGTGGTCCGAGACGTCGTCGCGGGCGAAGATGCCGCGTCCGGCGCGGAAGATGCCCGTGCGGTCGTTCGAGCGGATGGCCTGCATCTGCGCTGCGCGCTCGGCGGCGCGCACTGGGTCATTGAGGAACGTCGTCCCGTAGAGGATGGGGAGCACCTTCGAGAGGACCGGGCCATAGCCGAGGAGGCGTACGGCCCAGAGCAGTTGCGTGTACTCGCGGAGCTGGGCGGGCGGCGTTGAGCCGGGCGACGTGCCGATGAGCACCATCGAGGCGAGGCGCTCGGGGGCGAGCAGCGCCATCCGGTAGCCCACGTAGCCGCCCATCGAGTGGGCGACGTAGTGGAAGCGACGGATGCCGAGCGCCTCGGTGAGCGCGAGCGCGTCGCGGGCGAGGTCCCACGGGTCGTAGCCGCCGCGCGTGACGGTGCTCCGCCCCTGCCCCCGCCAGTCGAAGCGCAGGCAGCGGTAGCGGCTGGCGAGCGCGGCGACCTGCGCGTCCCACAGCCGGTGCGTCATCAGATAGCCGTGCCCGAAGACGATCGTCGGGTGGTCGGGGTGGCCCGGGCGGTGCCCGGCGAGGTCGTAGAAGTAGTCGCCGCCGCGGACGTGGAGATAGGGCATAGGGGAGTCGGCTGTCGGCTGTCGGCTGTCGGCTGTCGGCTAAGAAGCAAGCGCTCCACGTCGCCTCCTGTCAAACGAATTCGTCGGCACCGCAGCTCGATTCAAGCAATCGCCAGCCCGTTTCACCTCTCCCTAGTGGTAGCGCTCAAGATGTTTGACGAGTTCGCTCGGATGTGTTGCGTGTTGGCCTCGATCTGATACGCAACACGCGATACGCAACATCTGCTGTGACGCTGAACTCGCCAGCATTGCTGTGCCATAGCACTAGTCCCTAGTCGCCCCCGAGTACCCCTTCAGCACCTCGCGGGCGACGACGGTCTTGTGCACCTCGTCGGGGCCGTCGTAGATGCGCGCGCCGCGCTCGTGGCGGTACCAGAACGCGAGCGGCGTGTCGTCGAGGACGCCGAGGCCGCCGTGGACTTGGATGGCACGGTCGAGGACGCGCTGGAGGAGGTCGGCCACGAGAAACTTGATGGCGCTCACCGCCGTGCGGGCCGCCCGCTGCCCCTCGCGCTCGATGCGCGCAGCGGTGTCGATGACCAGCAGCCGCGCCGCGTCGATCTGCGCGCGGCTCTCGGCGATCCAGACCTGCACCTGCTGCTGCCCCGCGAGCGGCCTGCCGGGCGATAGCTCCCGCTCGACGGCGCGGCGGCACAGCAGGTCGAGCGCGCGCTCGCAGACGCCGATCCAGCGCATGCAGTGGTGGATGCGACCCGGCCCCAGCCGCTCCTGCGCGAGGAGGAAGCCGCCGCCCTCCGGTCCGAGTCGGTTCGTCACAGGCACCCGTACGCCGTGCAGCCGGATCTCGGAGTGCGAGAACCAGCCCTGCCCCTCGTCGCCCATGACAGGCAAGCGGCGGACGTGCTCCACGCCCTCCGCGTCGGTCGGGACGAGCAGCATCGACGCCCGCGCGTAGGGGCTCTCGGCGTCCGGGTTGGTCACCGCCATCACGATGCAGAACGCCGCGCCGTCAAAGCCGGTCGTGAACCACTTGTGGCCGTCGAGGACGTACGTCTCCCCATCGCGCTGCGCCGTCGTGGAGAGGGTGCGCGGGTTCGACCCGGCGTGCTCGGGCTCGGTCATCCCGAAGCACGAGCGGACCGTGCCATGCACCAGCGGCTCCAAGAACGACGCCCGTTGCGCCTCCGTCGCGTGCGCGAGCAGCAGCTCGACGTTGCCCACGTCGGGGGCCTGGCAGTTGGTGGCGACGTGCCCGAGGAGGCTCCACCCGAGCACCTCGCTGACCCGGGCGAAGTCGGGCAGCGACAGCCCCGGCCCACCGTGCTCGGCGCTGAGGTAGAGGTTCCACAGCCCCGCTGCCTGCGCCTCGGCGCGCACGTCGGCGAGCCGCGCTTCCAGCGTGGCGTAGTCGTGCGCCAGGAGGTGCCGTTCGAGCGGCACGCACACCTCGCGGACGAAGGCACGCACCTCGGCGAGCAAGGTGTCGAGGTTGCGAGCAGAGACGGTGTCGTGCATGACGAGAGGCGGCAGCGGGAAGGACGGGACGACATGGTACTGCCTCTGCCGTGCCTCGTGCCCCCAACCACCTGCAGGGATCGAGCGAGAGGCGAGCGCGTTGTCTTTCTGAATCAACCTTGTGTTGCCCCATGGATCGCGCCAGCGTCTACCACACCCACCCCGGCTTGCTTAGCGGCACGCCCGTCTTCACCGGTACCCGCGTCCCGGTGGACTCGCTAATCCAACACCTCCGGGCGGGCGTCACGCTCGACGCGTTCCTGGACGACTTCCCGAGCGTCAGCCGAGCGCAGGCCGAGGCATTCTTGGCGCTCGCTCTCAACGACGCACTCGCACACACGCCTCGCGACGCCGAAGTGGTTGCCTGATGCGGGTGCTTCTGGACGAGAACCTGCCGCGCAAGCTCAAACGGGCGTTTTCCTCCAGCTATGATGTCGTCACCGTCCAAGAGCAGGGGTGGTCGGGCGTGCTCAACGGGGAACTTCTGAGTCGGGCCGACGCGGCGTTCGATGCGTTCGTGACGCTGGACCGTGGGATCGAGTACCAGCAGGATCTCACAGCACTCTCCATCCGGATCGTGATCGTCCGCGCGGTCTCGAACAAGCTGGACGGCCTGCTGCCCCTCGTACCGTCGATTCAGGTCGCGCTCGAACGTCTTGACCCCGGTGCGCTCGCCCACGTGTCAGGATAGCCAAACCTCGACCGTCGTCCTGTTGCAGGTGCTCTATCGCCCTCTCGTCGTAGCGTCATGCCCATCCCGTTGAAACGACTCAATGCACTCCGCACCGGGCGCTCCCTGGCAGCCGAGGTCCCAGCTAGCGAGCCGGGCCGCCGAGCATTCGTGGTCATCGTCCCACAGTGCCCGACACCACGCGAGCAACCCGACGCGTGGCTCTACACGGACCGCCACTACCAGACGCAGCCAACGCGTGTCCTGCGCAGCCCGTCATTTATCACCGGGTTCGACATCTTGCGCATCGAACACGACGCGAAGTACACGTACAGAGCATGGGGCTGGGATGCCGATGTCGCATGGGCCGACGCAACGACGAGGGCAAAGCGGGTGTTCGTCGCAGCAGAAGACGAGATCGAAGCTGCACTCGCGCCTTGGCTGAACGATGTGGAGAAACTCGGGCCACCTCAAGACGACAGCGTGCTCGTCAACTGCCCACACCCTGGAACGCCGGGGGAGTACCCGCATCTGTGGACGTAGCCCTGCCACGAATTCGTTTCCTGCTACGAACCCGTTTGGGTGTCCAGGCAGACGCACGGGATCGTGCCTGGTCGGATCGCCCTGTGCTCACGAGGAACCGAAGTCGGCGGGCGCTGGGACGTTTTCGCGCAACAACAGACAAGCCCAGGCGTCATGGAGACGCTACGCTTGAGCTATGCTCTCTCGTCCAACCACCTGATTCTGAACCGATGCACATCGACTCCTTGCTGCTTGCTCTGGTGTCTCTTCTTTTCCTGTCGCCAGGCAGCACAGCCGACCTGAACGAGGCCCACCTCGCCGACGACGGCGAACCCGCAACGGTCACGACCCGAAGCGTCGACGATCCCAGCGATGCCACGCCTGAGGACAACCCGCTGCTGATGGCGTGGGACACGCCGTTCGGCACCCCGCCGCTGGACCTCATCGACGAGGCGCACTTCCTCCCGGCCTACGACGCGGCCCTGGCGACGCACACCGCCGAGATCGAGGCGATCGCTACCAACGCGGAGGCCCCGACGTTCGAGAACACGATGCTGGCGATGCAGCAGGCGGGGCGCGACCTCGGCCGCATCTCGCGGGTGTTCTTCAACCTGACCAACTCGGCGTCGAACGACGAGATCCGCACGATCCAGCGCGAGATGAGCCCGCGCCTCGCCGCGCACAGCGCCTCGATCACGCTCAACCCGGCGCTGTTCGCCCGCATCGACGCGCTCTACCAGGCGCGCGAGACGCTCGACCTCGAACCGCAGCAGGCCCGCCTCCTGGAAACCACGCACGAGGACTTTATCCGCGCCGGTGCGCAACTGGAGGGCACCGACCGCGCGCGCTTCGCCGAGGTCCGTGCGTCGCTGGCCGGGCTCTACACCCAGTTCTCCCAGAACGAGCAGGCCGACCGGGAAGCCTGGACGCTCGAACTGAGCGAGGAAGACATCGCGGAGCTTCCGGACTACATCGTGTCGGCGGCGGCGGGCGCGGCGGCGGACCGTGGGATGGACGGCCACGTGATCACGCTCGCCCGCTCCAGCGTGGAGCCGTTCCTGGAGGCCTCGCCGAACCGCGCGCAGCGCGAGATCGCCTGGCGCGCCTGGACCCAGCGCGGGTCGAACGCGAACGCCAACGACAACGAGGACACGATCCGCGAGATTCTGGCGCTGCGCCTGGAGATGGCCACCCTGCTCGGCTTCGAGACCTTCGCCCACTACCGCACCGCCGGGACGATGGCCGGCACGCCGGACGCGGCCATGTCGCTCATGGAGCAGGTCTGGTACCCAGCCCGCGACCGCGCCCTCGAAGAGGCCGCCGACATCGAAGCGCGCATCGAAGCCGCCGGGCTCGACCACGAACTGGAGCCGTGGGACTGGCGCTACTACACGCAGCAGGTCCGCGCCGAGCGCTACGACCTCGACGAGAGCGAGGTCAAGGCCTACCTCCAGCTCGACAACATGATCGAGGCGATGTTCTACGTCTCCGGGCGGCTCTTCAACCTCACGTTCGTGGAGCGCGACGACATCGCGACCTACCACCCGGACGTGCGCGTCTGGGAGATGCGCAACCCCGACGGCGAGATCGCGGGCCTCTTCTACGGCGACTTCTTCGCCCGCCCGGGCAAACGTGGCGGTGCCTGGATGTCGAGCTTCCGCGCGCAGAACGGGATCACCGGCGAGATCCCGCTCATCCTGAACAACTGCAACTACAACAAGCCCGCCGAGGGCGAGGCCGCGCTGCTCTCGTTCACCGACGCCGTGACGCTCTTCCACGAGTTCGGCCACGGCCTGCACGGGCTGCTCTCCGACACCGCGTTCCCCTCGCTCGCAGGCACGTCGGTCGACCGCGACTTCGTGGAGTTCCCGGCGCAGATCTACGAGCACTGGCTCTCGCAGTCGGAGGTGCTGGAGCGCTTCGCCCTGCACCACGAGACCGGCGAGCCGATGCCGGACGCGCTGCTCGCGCGCGTGCTCAACGCCACGCAGTTCAACCAGGGCTTCGCGACGGTCGAGTTCCTGAACTCGGGCTTCGTGGACCTGGCCTACCACCTCAACACTGACCCAGCCTCGCTGGAGATCGACGCTTTCGAGGAGGAGGTGCTGGCCAGCCGCGACAACCTGGAGGACATCCCGATGCGCCACCGCTCGACGCACTTCCTGCACTCGTTCGCGGGCGAGGGCTACTCCTCGGGCTACTACAGCTACCTCTGGGCGGGCGTCCTTGACAACGACGGCTTCGCGGCGTTCGAGGAAGCGGGCGACATCTTCGACCCGGTGCTGGCGCAGAAGCTCTACGAGAGCGTCTTCTCCGCTGGGGACAAGCAGCCTGCGATGGACGCCTACGTCGGCTTCCGCGGCCGCGAGCCGAACGTGGGCGCGCTGCTGCGCAACCGCGGCTTCATCGAGGCGGAGGTCGGGGACGACGACGGCACCACGCTGTAACGCGTCACGCCAAGACCCAAAGGTCGAGACTGTAAGCGGTCCTCCTCCATTCCAAGGGGGACCGCTTGTGTGTTGTCACCGTGAGGGTGCCTTTCCGTAGCTCAGTATGGCGTGGTAAACAGGACGTGGTTGCGTATTATGCCGACAGATGCGGCGAGCTTCGCGCCGTCACCTGCTTTCTAGCCATCAGTATTTACAAATCGAAATACACATAACTAAACTATGGATCGAGTTACAAGGTCACTTCTTGAAGAGTTTAAAACCGGGAATCAACTACAATCACTAGAAGAAAGTAAATTGTTCGAGCACTTTTCGGGGTATCTATCAATTGGAAGACACTATACAGAGACATTTTCAACCAGTGATATATCGGTAGGATCTGGAAGCGACGCAGGAATTGACTGCATTGCTATTGTAGTAAATGGACACTTGGTTACAGAGCCTGAGGAGGTTGAAGACCTGGCGTCGACCAATAGCTTTGTAGACGCCACATTTGTATTTGTCCAGTCGGAGCGTTCTAGTTCATTTGATACGGCAAAAATAGGACAGTTTGCATTTGGTGTAACCGATTTCTTCCAGGATCGTCCGCAGCTTCCGCATAACCAGAGGCTAAAAGTATTTACTCGAATTACAAAAGAGATATTCGATAGAAGCAGATTATTCAAAAAGGGCAATCCTCAGTGTTTTATCTATTATATCACTACAGGAAAATGGATGGGAGACCAAAATCTAAGTGCCCGCCGCAATGCGGCTAGGAACAATATAGAAGACCTTGGTATATTTAGGAGTGTCGAATTTGAGTGCCTTGGAGCCGAGGATATTCAGAAAATGTATAGGGAGACACAAAATGCAATTTCTGCCGAGATAGTTTTTTCTAAGAGGGTTGTAATTCCGGAAATTGAGGGAGTAGAAGAGGCCTAT
>JBCCLD010000148.1:0-10744 GCA_039027055.1 Bacteroidota bacterium | reverse complement strand
GGTGCTCACGAGACGCCGTTTGCGTCTCCGAAAGGCGCACGAGGAGCGCGATCCCGTAGGATCGAGTGACGAGTGGACCCCCCATTCTGTAGAGGTGGGCGGAGGCCGAACGGAGGCCGTGAGCACCGATCAGACCGATTGCCCACACGCCCTAGTTAGGCTGAGACCCTAGTCATTTGAGCACAGATATTGCATGGATGCATGCCACGTAGCCGCACTTATGCAGCCGCGCTTATGCAGCCGCACTCAAGACGTCTCCCCCCACACCGCCACTCGTGCCCATGTCTGTGCACCGCGTCTCTACGCTTGCCCTTGTTCTTTTTCTTGGCCTCGCCGCCGCGCCCACGCAGGCGCAAACCAACGCCCTCATTCCCGCCGCCACGCAGCGGACGGCCCTCGCCCCCGATCAGGCCGCCACGCTGACTCGCCTCGAAGCCCAGCCTACGACCGCGCGCTTCTCGTTCGTGACCGTGCGCCTCGATGCGATCGAAGCAGAGACGGCAACGCGCTTCGACCTCGGCTGGGAAGCCATCGTGCTGCCTGCGGCCGTGCTGACGCGCCGCGCTGCGAACGATGCCTCGTGGCTCGGCCACACCGCCGACTACCGTACGACGGCCAACTTGGTCATCCGGGCCGAAGGCGTCACCGGGTCGATCCGGACGCCGCGCGGCCTCTACCAGCTTCGCCCGCTCGGCAACGGCCTCCACGCGCTCATCGAGGTGGACGAGACTGCGTTCCCGCCCGACCACCCTGCTGACTACGAGGCGTTCCTCGAAGCCCATGGCCAGCATACCCATGCGGCGCCCCTTGAGCAGTCCGAAGCGCACCCCGTTCCCCATCCTCCACATCAGGGCCGTTCGTCGCATGACCGCCAAAGTCACCAGGATGACCGCCATCGAAGTCAGCACCATGGCCAAGGAAACGCACGTCAGGCTGCCGCGTCGATTGGCGTGGTAGTCGCCTACACACCCTCGGCTCGGTCCGAGGCGGGCGGCACCGCGAACATCGAGGCCCTCGCCCAGCTCGCCGTCGACGAGACCAACACGGCCTACACGGCCAGCGGCATCCTCGCCAGCCTCTCGCTCGTCCACATCTACGAGACCACCGACGACAACTCCTCCGACTTCGGTACCGACCTCAACGACTTCACCGTCGAGGGGGGGAGCAATACCAAGTTCGACGGCATCGAGACGCTGCGCGACACCTTCGGCGGCGACTTCGCCGTGCTGCTGCGTGGGACCGGCAGCTCGTGCGGCTTAGCCTGGATCGAGTCGGACACCGCCTTCGCCTTCTCCGTGACCGCGTGGGACTGCGCAACGGGCAACTACACCTTCGGCCACGAACTCGGCCACAACGTCGGTGCGCGGCACCACACCGCGAACGACCCCACGGAGACGCCCTTCGTCTACGGGCACGGCTACATCGACGGCCCCAACGACTTCGGCACCATCATGCACTCGCGGAGCAACAGCAACGCGTGTCCGGGCAACTTCTGCACGCGCATCCAGCGCTTCTCGGCTCCCGACCAGCCCTTCAACGGCAACGCCACCGGCGATGAGGCCCTACGCAACGTAGCCCGCGTCACCAACCAGCGCGCCAACACGATCGCCAGCTTCAAAGGCAGCGCCGTCGCAGCGACCCTGAGCGCCACGGGAGGACCCATCGAGGTCGGCTTGACCGAGGGCACGAGCACGACCGCCAGCGTCATGCTCTCCAACACGGGCGACGGGACGCTCTACTATGAGGCCGCCACCCGTCAGGAGGACGGCTCGGTGCCCGCAGGTACCGCCAACTACACTTATGCCACCAGCGACGATGTCGGCGGCCCCGCAGCGAGCTTCACGGACATCACGGGCACGGGCACCCAGCTCTACGGCGGCATCGACAGCAATGAGGTGCTCTCCACCGTGTCGCTGCCGTTCTCCTTTCCCTACTTCGGGGTCAGCTACACCTCGATTCGGGTGAGCGACAACGGGTTCGTCACCGTCGACACGGGTTTCAACAGCGCCACCCGGACGCCGGAGCCTCTGCCGTCCCTGTCCGCGGCCGATGGTGTGATTGCGGCCTACTGGGCAGACCACTTTCTCTGGTCGACGGCATCAAGCAGCATGTACTACCAGGACATGATGGACGGGCGATTTATCGTGCAATGGGACAACATCGCGCGCGTGTTCGGCAGCGGGTCCATCAGCACAAGCCGGCTTGGCACCTTTCAGCTCATCCTCCACAGTGACGGCACCATCGAGTTCCAGTACGATGATCTCGAAGGGACGGCCAACGACTTTACCGGCGTGACCATCGGCCTCGAAAATGGAGACAACACCAAGGGTCTTCTTCTGGACTACCTCGATGGCTTCGCGAAGGACAACTTCGCCATCGAGTTCACGCCCACCACCGAGTGGCTCTCGTTCACCGCTCCAGCCTATGGGGCGGCCGACGACGTCACCACCGACAACTTCTCCGTCTCCATCGATGCGACCGGACTGGGCGCGGGCACCTATACGGGCGCAATCACGGTCACGTCCAACGGGACGGGCACAGCCCTCACGACGGTGCCGATCACGCTCAACGTCCTCGGCACAGACTACACCTTCCAGGACGGCTTCGGCTGGCGCATGCTCGCCGCCCCCGAGGGCGCAACGACCGTGGCGGACCTCGCCGGTCAAAACCTCGTCCAGGGCGTGCCAGGCTCCTACCCGACGGCGGCTACCAACCTCTACGTTGGCTACGACGGCACAGGCTTCGTCGCGCCCTCCGCGTCGAGCGAGACGATCGGGTCTGGCCAGGGCTTCCTCTGGTACCTGTACGACAACGATCTCGACCCCGACGGAAGCGACCCGAACAACAGCGAGAGCATCGCGCTCCCGATGACGATCTCGTTCGAGGGCAGCGAGCCGTCCGCCGCGGTCAACGTCCCCGCCCTGCACGCGGACGGCGATGGCTGGAACCTCCTCGGCAACCCCTTCGCAGCCACCCTGGACGTGTCGAGCATCGGCACGTGGAGCGGCACCGCCACGCTCGCCAGCAACGTCGGGCAGATGTGGCAGTGCACGCCGGACGCCTCGCCGACGGTGGAGTGCGTCGGGAGCTACGTCACCACGACGACAGCGAGCGACGAGGTGCCGGTCTGGCAGGGCGTATTCTATCAGGCGTCCGGAGCAGGCACGTTGGAGGTGCCGCTCACGGCACGTGGCACCTCACAGTCGCGCGAGGCCGCCGCGCCGCTGGTCGCCTTCCGCCTCGACGCTACCGATGCCACCAGCGGGCTGCGGCGCACCGACCAGGCCGCCGTGCTCTACCTCGCCGAGGGCGCCGTCGAGGGCGCTGGCCTGTGGGACGCCGAGAAGCTGACCCCGCTCACCTACCCGTACGTCGCGCTCGCTTTTGAGCAGGAGACCGAGGCAGGCCCCCGCCTGCTCGCTCAGGACGGCCGGCCGCTCGATATGATCGACGCCTACACGATTCCGCTCGTCGTGGAGGCCGTCGGCGTCGCGGGTTCCGCCACGCTCACCTGGCCGCAGGCGACGTTGCCCGAGGGCTGGCGCGTGTTCCTCACCGACCGCGTCACGGGGGCGAGCGTGAGCCTGGACGAAACCGACGCCTACGCGTTCGAGCTCAGCGGGGGAGGTGCCGCCGCTGCGTCAGAGGGAGAACGTCTCGGCATCGCTAGCCGCGCAGGCGTTTCGCTGCGGAGCGCCGCGGCCGCGCCGCGCTTCGAACTGCTCGTCCTGCCGCCAGGAGCCGTCGCCTCCGAGACGGACACGACGCCGCTCTCGTTCGCCCTCGACGCGCCCTACCCGAACCCCGTCGCCGGCGACCTGAACGTGTCCTACACGCTGCCCGAGGCATCGTTCGTGCAGCTGACCGTCTACGACGTGCTGGGCCGGGAAATCGCGGTGCTGGCGTCGGCTTCGCGGACGGCGGGCACGTGGCAGGCGGTCTGGCCGACGCCGGACATCGCGCCGGGCGTCTACGTGCTGCGCCTGGAGGCAGAGCAGGGCGTCCAGACTCGCAAAGTCACCGTGGCGCGCTAAAAGCCAGCGGGTGAAATCTCCGCGCACGGAGGGTCGGCCTGCCCTCCGTGCGTATACTTGACGTCCGCTTGGGGCTATAGCTCAGTTGGTAGAGCGCTGCAATCGCACTGCAGAGGTCAGCGGTTCGAATCCGCTTAGCTCCACATCCAGGAAAACGCCCCTCAGATGCCATACAGGCCGATCTGAGGGGCGCGCTTCGCTTCACAGATCCGTCGTGCGTCAGGACGCGACCTCCCTACAGCAGCGTCGTCCTCGCCTCAGCGCACGACGGACAGGCGACCGGCTTCCACGCCGAGTGCCGACTCCGCACGCCACACGTAGAGGCCGTTCGCCAGCCCTTCGGTGTCCAGGCGCAGGTCGTGCCAGCCACCCTGCATGCTTCGGTCGATCACCGTGGCAACGCGGCGGCCGGTGAGGTCGTAGAGCGCCACGCGAACCGGGCTCTCCGTCCGGAGGTACAGCCGCAGCGTAGCTGCTCCGCGGAGCGGATTCGGATAGACCTCGATCACGAACGGCGAGGCCGGCTCTGTCTCGGTCGAGGCCGACGAGGAGGCAGCAACAGAGGTAGGCTCCTCGGACGGCGTCGCTTTCGTCTCTGCGGGGGCCTCGTCGGTCAACGCCAGGCCGGTCTTAGACGCCTCCGTAGCGGGGGAGGCCGTAGCGTCTTTCGTCGAGCTCGCCACAGCACGCTCGTCTTTTGCCTCCTCGCCGGAGGATGGCTTCTCGGCAGCCGGGGCGGCAGCCGGGGCGTCTTCTGTGTGCTGGTCTGCGGTCGGCTTGCTTGCCCCGCCTTGTGGCTGAACCGTGGCCTTGTCGAGGCTCGGCTTCGTGTCAACCACAGCGTCGCGCTCGGCGTCGGCCACCTCGGTTTCGGAGAACGCAGCTTCTTTTGCACCAGACGCTTCGTCCAGCGCAGGAAGCTCCTCGGCGTCGCGCTGACCTGCTAGGCTCGTCGTGATGAACAGCGTGCTCTCATTGCCCGCCAGGTCGACGGCAACGACCGTCCCTTGTCCCGGGCGTCGACTGATGGGCTGCACCCGGAAGGAAGCGGAAGATGCACCAGGGAGGTTGCCCAACACGGAGAGGCGGAGGTTGACGGCGTCGCGCAGCGTGATCGAGGCGAGCCCCGTGTCGTTCGTGCGGTCGTCGCTGGCCGTCCCTTCGAAGCTGGAAGACGTATAGCTCCCGGTCAGTATAGGGGCCGCGGTGTCGGTGCCCGCCGGGCTGATCTCCACGAGGAGCGTCGCCGTATTTCCCGCCACGTCCGTCGCGACCAGGGTCCCCGAGCCGGGTTGCGTGTCGTCGGTGAGCGCGACGCTGAGCCGCACCTGCGCGTCGCCCGGCGTGAACGTGTCCATGCTGAGCGTGAGGTTGGTCGCATCAGACCCGAGCGTCACCGTGGCGATGCCTGTGTCGTTCAGACCATTGTCGGTGGCGGTGCCGGTCCAAACCGTACCCGAGGCCGTGCCTGCGAGCGTCGGTGGCGTTAGGTCACCTGCAGGGTCGAGCGTCACAGCGACGTCGTTGTTGCTCACGTCGCCCTCGCCCTCGCGCACCACGAGGTCTTGCACCTGGAACGAGGCCACTGCCCCGGCGGTCGCGTTGGAGAATGAGAACACCGCCTCCGCCGACGCACCCGGCGCGATCGCACCCAGCGTGATGGACTTTTGGGCGACGGCCAGGCCTGAGGTGGAGGTGCGGACCACCCGGACCGAGGTCATCGGGTCGGTCCCGATGTTCGACGCCGTGACAGTGATGGTGCCGGCCGTGCTGGACGTATATGCGTAAGCTGCCGAGGCAGCGAGATCGAACGGCACCGCTACGGCGTCCAGGCTCACGAAGACGGAGTCGGCGTTGCCTGCCACGTCGGTAGCAATCACGTAGCCAGAGGCGACCTCGGCAGGCACGATGCTACTCGCGGTGAATGCCACGAGCGGGTCGCCCGCGAGAAACGCGTCGACGGACAGCGCGAGGTTGGCAGCATCCGTGCTCAGGACGATGGACGCAATCCCGGTGTCGTTGCTGCGGCTGTCCTCGGCGGCACCCGTGTAGGTGGTGGGCGCGCTCACAGCCCCACTTACGACCGGGGCGGCCTCGTCCGGCGGCGGCGGGTCGATCTCGACGAGAAGCGAGTCGGCATTCCCGGCGGCATCGGTCGCAACCACGTAGCCCGAGGCCACGGCCCCAGCATCCACGGGCGTTGCCGTAAACCCGAGGACCGCGCTGCCCGGCGTGAGGGCATCGAGGCTCAGCGCCAGGTTGGTCGCGTTCGCCCCGAGCACGACCGAGGCGACGCCAGTGTCGTTGGCGCGGTCGTCCGTCGCCGTGCCGTCGAAGCGGCTCCGGGCGTAGGTGCCGGTGAGCACGGGGGGCGCGGTGTCGGGCAGGACCACCTCGAACGTGACGAGGAGCGAGTCGGCGTTGCCCGCCACATCGGTGGCAACCACGTAGCCGGTGCCGGTCACCTCCGTGTCGATCGAGGTCACGGTGAAGCTGGCGGTCGCATCGCCCTCGGTGAACGGGTCGGCGGTGAACGCGAGGTTCATGGCCGATGCACTGAGCGCGAGCGTGGCGAGGCCGGTGTCATTCGGCCGGTCGTCCGACGCCGTGCCGACGAACGTGGACCCGCTGTAGCTACCCTCGACGAGTGGGGCCTGCACGTCGCCGCCTGCCATGACATCGACCGGGGTCACCGTGAACGTGATGGGCGTGCTGAGCTGGGCGACGGTCGCCTCCGCGTCGGCCTTGGGGAGGTTCGGCACTTCAGGCACGACGCTGCGCTCGAGGCGGAGAAAGCGCAACTCGCCCCGGTCGTAGGACAGGGAGCTCGTCGGGTCTGTCCAGGGCACGCTGCCGTCGTCGGGGGTCCCGGTCAGATACACGTTTCCGGCGGAGGCAAAGGCCTGCGTGTCGCCGGTGCACTGCTGGGTCTCGGGCGTGGTGTCGTCCTCGTAGTACGAGTAGGGATACAGGCCGTTGATGTTCGTCTCGATCTCCCAGGTCGACACCATCGTGCCCTGGTCGCCAATGAGGTAGTCCCAGTCTACGTAGCCGTCGAGGAAGGCGTTGCCGGGAGCCAACTCGGGCTGTCCGTCAACCGGGACGCCGTCGGGGAAGAGGTTGCTGGTGTAGGTCATGCCGCTCGCCTCCGGGGCGAGGTCGAACCACATGGAGGCCCCTGGCGAGCGGTGCATCTGGTGCGCCATGCGGTAGACGATGAAGCGCTCGTACATCTGGTAGAGCACGTAGTTGAGGCCGCCGGAGTTGTAGCCTTGGCCGAACCGAAGCGCGCGGAGTGGGCCGTCTTTCTGGATGCCGAGCGTACCGCGCCGGGCGCTGCCGGACCAGATCGTGCGGCCGCAGACGCCGTTGTTGCCGAGCGTGTTGGGCCGGGTGCCATACTTGACCCGGTCCAGGATGTCGGGGCCGTAGCCGCCGCTGCCGTCGCCCAGACGCAGCTCGCGCTGAATCCAGCGGTCCTCGAAGAGCGTGGAGTAGTAGGCCGTCGAGGCCGGGCTTTGCTCGGGGTTGGCGGCGAGGAAGTCACCCTCGGCCCACTCGTTGGGCAGCGTCGTGTCGTCTTCGAAGGTGTAGGCCTGGGGGAAGGGGCCCGCGAGCAGGTCGAAGCTGTACGAGACGAGGTCGATGCCGGCGCTCTGGTCGAGCGGCTCGGTCGGGACGAAGAGGTAGACGGCCTTGTCTTCGAACAGCACCTCCGAGACCGTGGCTGGCGAGAAGGGTGGCGCGGCTGGGCTCACCACGTCGCCGAAGAACCGCGCCATGAGCACCAGTTCGTCGTCGTCGTCGAACGCGCGCCTGGAATCGACGCGGATCATAGGGTCGAAGCCAGGCATCGGGTAGTCCTGCGGGGCGGTGTAGAGCAACTGCCGCTCGCCGCCGAAGAGCTGAAACGCGTCCGAGATGGTTCGGGGGTAGTTGGACGCAGGGTCGAGCAGTTCGCGCTCGTCGATCTGGAGCGGGCACTGCTGCCAGGCGCCATCGCGGAACGCGTAGCAGACGGGCGCGGTGACGGGCGCGCCGATGAGTTCAGGGACGTCGGCGCCAGTGAGCACGACCGGGCGGAAGTCGACGGGTTGGGCCGTGGCCGCCGTGGCCACAACAGCAAAGACGAGGGCGAGGGCGCGCATTGCTCGGTGGGGTGAAGCGATGAGCATGGAGGGGGGTGAAGCGGTGGCTGTGCGAACAAGCCACGGGGTGGTACAGGGGTAGGTGAGGAGCCCCGTTTCTATCGAGATCGACAAGAGTGCCGGACGGCTAGTGCTGCGACACAAGGAGTATGTCGGGGCGATGACGGCGACGTGCGCGGCAAGGCGGCTGAGCCCAGCCCACCGCGATGGGGTGGAGTCATAGCGGGACTATGGCGAGCGAGGCCAACACAGCCGCGGGCGGTGCAGGCGCGCCAGTACCCGACAGCATTGCTGTGTCTCAGCACTAGGTCAGCTTCATGCAGGAAGGGGGCTGGTTTCGGGAGTCGAGCCTATTGACGAGGAAAATAACAAGGCATAAGCATATCCAAAACATATGTATATACTAAAAATATATTAGAGAGACTAGCCGCAGAGATCTCTTTGTTGGCGAGACGCTCGAGTCGCTCCGCACAGGCCAGACGAACGGGACCTGGGGGCTCTTAGGTGCGCAGCCTGGCATGGTCACCATGGACTGCGTGGAAGTTCAAGTCCGCCGGGTCCGCGCACGTTTGCAGGCCTGGTCCGTCACTCTTTCGTTCCATTTTCTCCGGTAGAAGTCCAGCGCCTTGAGCTTGTCTGTGCGGGGCAACCTCGTGCTAGGATCGGCACGTTCTTCCCAGGCTGGCAGCCCCGCAGGCACGGGCGCAGCATGCCTACACAAAAGCCGCCTGGGAACGCTTGATTCCCAGGCGGCTTGCCTGTCGGTGCAGGGGAGCGTCTGGCTACTTCAACAGCAGCACGCGGCCCGTCGTCGAGCGCTGGGGCGTGTCGATGCGGTAGAGGTAGAGGCCGCTGGCGAGGCTGCTCGCGTCGAAGCGGACGTCTTGGGGCCCCTGCTGTACTTCGTTGTCCACGAGCAGCGCCACGCGGCGTCCGAGCACGTCAAAGACGCTCACGGTGACCGGTGCCTGCTCCTCGACCATGTACTTGATCAGCGTCGAGGGGTTGAACGGGTTCGGGTAGGCTCCGGTGAGGCCCGTGAAGCACGCGCGGTTATTGGTTGCGTCGGGGTCGGCCTGATCGCCAGCGCGTACCTGCACGCAGTCGTCGGCCGACCTGCGCACGCGTGACTGGAACGTCTCACCCGGGTCGAGCGATGGCAAGTCTACCGACTCGACGCCGTTGCGGCCGCGGTAGCCCGCCACGGCGCCCGTCGAGGTGCTCGGGCCGAGGTTGGTGATGGTGGCGGTCCGACCGTCGTAGACGATCACGAGGTCGGCCTCATCAGCTGGGGGTGCCGGCGGATCGACCGGCGGATCGACCGGCGGATCGGGCGGGTCGACCGGTGGGTCGGCAGGCGGCTCCACGCCACCGCCGGCCGACGGGATGCCGTCGAAGCGACGGGTGGGCGTGCCCGCGGCGTAGTAGGTAAAGGCGTCCTTGGACAGCGCCTCGGCCTCGTCGCGGCTGATGGGTGTCTGCGAGTAGCGCGAGCGGCGCAGGCCCACCACCGTGATGTAGGTGGACTCGCGGGCGTCCGTCCACGGGAGGTTGTGGGGCACAATGAAGCCGCTGGTCCCGCGGTCCATGGCATCGCCGGTGCACTGCTGGTAGAGGTCACCTTCGAGGTAGACGGTCTCGATCCTCAAGTCCGGCCAGTCGGTGGTGACCTGCAGGGCGGTGGCGACCGAGCCTTCGCGGCCGTTCACCACTTCCCAGAACGGCTGGTTGGTCGGGCGCGACGCCGCCACGAAGGCGTCCGGCCGGCCGTCGATGCGGAGCGCGAGGTTTTCCTGGTTGTCGTAGGTGGCGTCCTGGAACGAAGGAGCATAGTCAACGAGGTCCATCAGCGAGGGGACCGGGTGCACGCGCACGTCGGTCACGCTCACCACGTCTTGCTCGTAGAAGTAGGTAGTGCGGGTGGTCACCGGTCCCGAGTTGAAGCCGCGCACGACGCGGATGCCGCGCACTGGCCCGTCGATGCTGGCGACGATGGTCCCACGAGCGACCGAGGCTGTCCACTCGCTGCGGGCACAGTAGCCCGGGGCGAAGAGGAACTTGCGTCGGTCGAGCAGGTCCGCCGCCGAGCGGTTGGCCGAGTTGGACTTCACGAAGAGGGCGTCCGTGATCCAACGGTCGCTGAACTCCTGCCGGTAATTGGGGGTCTCGGCGAACGACTGCTCAGGGTTGGAGCCTACTTGCTCCCCCGCGCTCTCGACAATCTCGTACTGACCGCGGCCCAGGAAGTCGTAGTCTTGTGGGAACGTCCCCGACGACAGGGTGAACTGGTACTGCACCAGGTCTTGCCCCGCGCTCTGATTGCGGCTGGTGCGGCTGACGTAGAGGTAGACGACGCCCGACGTCGTGACGACCACGGAGCGGGTGTTCTTGCGTACCCCGTTCGGGTGCCGGTTCTCTGGGGCGAGGTCGCCTGCGAAGCGGGCCATGAACACCACCTCATCGTCGGCGTCGAAGGCCGCGTCCGTGTCGCCACCGACGAGCGTGTTGGGGTCGGTGTACTCGAGCACCTCGACTTGGCCGATGATCTGGAGGCAGTTCGCG
>JBCCLD010000147.1:0-10759 GCA_039027055.1 Bacteroidota bacterium | reverse complement strand
TTACTTTAAGAATAATAGAGTTGGCTTTGCAAGTCCTATGTAACTTATGTCATGGGCATATATGAATATTGCTCCAACAAAACATACACTTTCAGGATATGTAATTAAATATGGAATAACCCAAAGTATATCGTTTATGAATGAGGAATATATTGATGAGGCTCAGAGATTCTGGATTTCATTTAAGGAATATTTTGGAGTAGATAATTATTCAGTAAGTCCAATAACAAGAAATGCTAGAGATTTTTCATTAACCTTGGTATACCCTTCTGATATTCAACAGGAGATTGATGAAGTTCTTTCAGTAGCAGGGCATCATTTAGATAATATTTTTAGAGCTAATATAAACAATATTAGTGTAGATATAGAAACAAAAGTTTTGATACATAAATATTCAAAAGATAACTATAAAGATAGATATATCAAAATGGTGTCCATATTAAAAGACTATGCTGCGCTTAGCTTTGGTGTTAAGGAGTTGTGGAGGTTGATAAGGGAACTTGCCAAGGTAGGAGTCGGGTTGCCGTAAGGATTATTGTCCAGGTTGCATTATATTGATACAGGCAATGGATAGTGTAGGTATTGGCTACTTTTGTGTCGCGCTGCACGTCTCGCTCAACGGCATCGCCGCCGCCATGCAGAGCACGGGGTAGGGACTTGCGGCTGAGTCATACACTAGGTGCCGCACCTACCCGCGCTGCCATGGATGACGCGCATCGCCTCCTCGATCATCTGCTAGCGACGTTGGTCTACCGGACTCAGAAGGCGCTGCGCGGGGCGCCCCCCTCGTTTGCCACCTTCAGCGCCGGGCACGGCGTGCGTGCTCCACGGGACCTCGTCCGGCATATGAGCGCCGTGCTGAACTACGCGCGGGCGCTTCTCGGCGGTCCCGACCGTCTCGATTCTCTCCCGACCTACGAGGAGGAGGTCGCGCGCTTTTTCGAGGTCGTCCAAGACCTCCGCGACCGACTCGCCGCCAGCCCGTTGCCCGAAGCCACGACGCCGGAGCGGCTTGTGCAAGGGTCTCTCTCCGATGCGTTGACGCACGCAGGCCAACTCGCGCTGCTGCGGCGGCTGGCAGGCGCGCCGATCCCGCCTGAGAACTTCCACGACGCCACCATCGAGTAGGCCGGCTGCCGAACTACTTCCAAAGATGACCATGTCGTTGCTTCATTGGATTGTGCTCCTCGCCTCGCTTTGGATGGGCGGAGCCCGTGCCGGGCTTGCCCAAGAGCCCTACTCCACGGATCCGCTGGAGCGGGGGCCGCTGATGGAGTACGAGCGGGTGCGAAGCCACGCCACCAACGCACTCGGCTGGCTCGACGAGAACTATGCGAGGCTACCGCAGGCGCAGTGGCCCCAGGTGCGAGAGGATCTGTACGGACTGATCGCGTCGGTAGCACAGCGTCAGTACCAACAAGCCGGAGCGGTGGGAGCCCCGGAGGACATTCCCTCCGCGACACGCTTGTTTTCCTGGGCCAACCGCGTGGGCGTCTATGGGGCCGACCTGATCGCGGCCAGCCTCGCAGACTCGTCCCAGGCAGACTCGGCGGCCCAGGCGGTCCCACCGTTTCGTCCAGACTCGCTCTTCGAGGTCACATACGACGCGCCGTTCTTGCGCTTCGGGGCCTCCGACGCAGGCTGGTCGGTGCGCGTCCCCTACTACTTCATGACCTGGCAACTCAGCCGCGGGGCCGTCCAGGAGCACCCGACGGACATCCTGGTCACGTCCACGCTCCCGGAATACAACCGCACCGACGAATACGCCTCGCAGAGCACGCTCATGCTGATGGTGAGTGAGCAAGACTGCGATGGGTTCATACCCGTCTTGAAACAGTATGGGGCGCTCGGGTCTGGAGAGCCGTCCACGTTGGTCGAAGGCGGTACGTTGTACCGAGTGACCCCGAATGACGGCATTCACAACAAGGTGCTCGCCGAATTCCTCGTCTGGTCTCAGGAGACCACCTGTGTAGTGGTGCACTACAGCGGTCTTCCCGGTCCGTTTGAGGCGAACTACGTCCACTTCGGCGACTTCGTCCGCGCGATCGATCTCTGACGCGCCATGCCGACGCCCGCTTCCGATGTCACCGTGGTCCACGGTCTCCCCGAGCCGATGCGCGCTGACGCGGTGCGGCTCTACGACGAGGCCTTCGGGGCGAAGTACGCCGTGGCGATTCCCGACGGGGACCAGCGACTCGGGCTGCTGCACGACGCGCTGACGCTAGGCTTCGCCTTCGGCGCTGTGGTGGAGGGCCGCCTGGCTGGACTCGCAGGCTACAAGACCGAGGCCGGGGCGCTCACCGACGGCCTCACGTACCGTGCGCTGGTGCGTCGCTGCGGCGTGGTACGGGGCACGTGGGCGGCGCTCGTGTTCAGCTTCTACGAGCGGGGGCTAAACCCCGGCGAACTACTGATGGATGGGATCGTCGTCGATGCCGAGATGCGTGGGCGGGGCATCGGCACGCTGCTGCTGGAAGCGATGGCGGAGCACGCCCGTTCGACTGGCCACCGTGCCCTCCGGCTCGACGTGATCGAAACCAACCCCGACGCGCGTCGGCTGTACGAGCGTCGGGGTTTCGTGCCCACGGAAACGTCGTCGTTCGGCTACCTACGCTGGCTCTTGGGCTTCGGCGCGTCCACGACGCTGATCCGCGACGTGAGTACGAGCGTTTAGTAGCCCCACGGCCTCCGGGCTCAGCGAGGAACGCCGATGCACGCGCGCGTCTTCGTCGGTACCATGAGGAGCGCGGGAGCCCGTCTGCTCTTCGTCCGCTCCTACCCAGACACCCAGATCGAATGCCACGCCTCGTTCTCGCTCTCATCGCGGTGCTCCTCGGTGCTCTCGCAGTGCCCGTGCAGGCGCAGCGGCCCCAGGCGGCGCCGTCCGTATACAAGGCCCTCGGTGCGCCGAACAACCCGCAGGTCGAGGTCGCGTGGAACCGGTATTACGACCACGCCGGCGTGACGGCCATCCTCCAGGCGCTTGAGGCGGCCCACCCCGACCTCGCCACCGTCGAGTCGATCGGGCGCTCCTACGAGGGCCGCGACCTCTGGGTCATGACCATCACCGACCCCGCGACGGGTGCGCACGGCACCAAGCCCGCCATGTTCATCGACGCGGGCATCCACGCCAACGAGATCCAGACCGTCGAGGTGGCGCTCTACACGGCGTGGTACCTCCTCGAAAGCCACGCCACCAACGCCTGGATCCAAGACCTGCTGCGCACGAAGACGTTCTACATCGTCCCCGGCACGAGCCCCGACAGCCGCGACGCCTTCTTCAACGAGCCGAACACCGCCAACACCCCACGCACGGGCCAGGTGCCGTTCGACAACGACGGCGATGGGCTCACCGACGAGGATCCGCCCGACGACCTCGACGGCGACGGCCACATCACGATGATGCGCCGCGAAATGCCCGGCGGCCGCTGGAAGCCGCACCCTGACGACGACCGCCTGATGGTCTTCTGCGAGATCGACGAGGCCTGCGGCTGGGAGGTCTGGTTCACCGAGGGCTACGACAACGACGGCGACGGCAACCTCAACGAGGACGGCGACGGCTACTACGACCCCAACCGCTCCTGGGGCTGGAACTGGGCGCCGAACTACGTCCAGCGCGGCTCGCACCACTACCCGTTCAGCCTCCCCGAGACGCGCGCCGTCTCGGACTTCATCAAGGCCCACCCCAATATCCTCGGCGGGCAGAGCTACCACAACACCGGCGGCATGATCCTCCGCGGCCCCGGCGTCGAGGGCGACCCGACCTACCGCAGCGACGACGCCGTGATGCAGCGCCTCGCCGAGGTCGGCGAAGAGATGCTGCCCGGCTACGAGTCGCTCGTGATCTGGGACGACCTCTACACCGTCTACGGCGGCGAGACCGACTGGATGTACTACCGCGAGGGCATCCTTCCCTTCACCAACGAGCTGTTCACGCCCTACAACCTCTTTCGCACCGATAGCGAGGGCGGCTTCTTCGGCACGATGGCCGACTTCTACCGCTTCGACGAGCTGCTGCTCTTCGGCGACGGCATCGTGCCGTGGACCGAGGTGGAGCACCCCGACTGGGGCACCGTCGAGGTGGGCGGGATGAAGAAGACGTTCCGCCGCATGCCGCCGTCGTTCCTGCTCGAAGAAGAGGCGCACCGCAACATGGCGTTCACGCTGCTCCACGCCTACGAACTGCCGGTGCTGGAGGTCGTGGACGTAGACACTGCATCGCTCGGCGGCGGGCTCACCGAGGTGACGGCGACCATCGTGAACCGTCGCACCGTCCCGACGCGGCTGGAGGTCGACACCGAGCACGGCCTCACGCGCCCCGACTGGGTGACGCTCTCCGGCGCGGAGGTGCTCGCAAGCGGCGTCAAGCGCAGCCGCCTCGACGACGTGTTCGAGCCGCAGGCGTCGCGCTCCGAGCGCGTGAGCGTGGAGGCGGTGCCCGGTCACGGCGCCGTGACCGTCGCCTGGATCGTGCGCGGCGGCGGGCCCTACACCGTGACTGTGGACTCCCAGAAAGGCGGGCGGGCGACGACGCAGAGCACGCGGTAGTGACGACGGCTGGCACTGGATTCGTTTGGCGATTCGCCTCGGCGTGGTTATGCTGAGGCTACATCAGCCTCCGCGTGCCATGCGTCTCCTCCTCACTGCCTTCCTCCTTGCCCTACCAATTCTCGCTACAGCACAGAGCGGGGTGTCATACGACGCAGCCCTCGAACTGGGCGACAGTGAGTATCCAGCGCTCACCACCCAGTATTTCGGGGCACAATTCGAGGACGAAGTGCCGTTCGGCCCCTATCGCTACACGCAGGCTATCGACGCTGATGGCGACGACGGACCTTATGGAGCAGGTACAGCCTTCGACGGGTGCTCGCCCTTTGAGAATACCGATGAGGTTGCAGGAACCGTGGCGCTCATCAGCCGAGGCGGCTGCGCATTCATAACGAAGGCCGAGAACGCTGCCAAGGCAGGAGCGATTGCTTACATCGTCTACAACAAGGCACGCGGAGGCTACGACGAGCTCTGCATTATGGGTGGTGACTGTGATCCGTCGATCTGCTCAGTACCCGGCGTGTTTATTACCGAAAGGTCCTACCTCAGCATGATGGCGAACGAAGCTGCACGATCACCGATCACCATCACCGCATCGTTTGTCTCATCTACAGCCGCCGAGGAGTGGACAACAGCAGGCACGTATCGCCTCAACTCCGTCTATCCCAACCCTGTCGCTACAACCGCACAGGTCGGCTTCACACTACCAACCGCCGAGGACGCCCGCGTGGAGGTGTTCGACCTGCTCGGACGCCGTGTCGCCACGCTCACGGACGGCCTCCGCGCCGCAGGCGAGCACAGCGTCACGCTGGACGCAGCGGGGTTGCCCAGCGGCGTCTACGTGGTGCGCCTCGCCACGCCGAGCACCACGCTCACCGAGCGCGCCACCGTCGCGCGCTAGATAGTGCAGCGTTTGGCGGTGCGCACCGGCAGGGTTATCCTAATGGGATACCAACCCGCACATGCCATGCGACACTTCCTGTTTGCTCTCCTCCTCGCTCCCACACTCGTGGCTGCGCAGAACGAGTTCCCCAATGCCATCCTAGAGACCGGCGGCGTTGAGTACGGTGCCCAGGCGACTCAACTCTTCGGCGCGCAGTTCGAGGACGGGGCGCCGTTCGGCCCCTACGAGTTCGTCCAGGCCATTGACGCGGAGAACGACGGCCAGTTCGAGAGTGGAACCGCGTTCGATGGATGCTCGCCCTTCGAGAACGCCGACGAGGTGGCGGGCAAGATCGCGATCATCAGTCGAGGGGCCTGTCTGTTTATCGACAAGGCCGAAAATGCCGCAAATGCTGGGGCCGTCGCCTACGTCGTATACATGGACAACCGGGAAACGTCGAAGGGACCGCTTCTCACGATGGGAGGAAACTGCGAGCCCTCGGTATGCTCTGTACCGGGCGTGTTCGTCTCACGTACCACGTACCTATGGAGTCTCGCAGATCCGAAGTTCGGCCAGGAGATCACCATCACCGCCTCGTTCTCGGGCTCGCCCACCGCTACGGAAGAGGAGACCACCGCAGGCACCTACCGCCTCGCCTCTATCTACCCCAACCCTGTCGCTACAACCGCCCAGGTCGGCTTCACGCTGCCGACCGCCGAGGAGGCCCGCGTGGAGGTATTCGACCTGCTCGGACGTCGGGTGGCCACGCTCACGGACGGTCTCCGCGCGGCGGGCGAGCACCGCGTCACGCTCGATGCGGCGAGCCTGCCGAGCGGCGTCTACGTGGTGCGGCTGTCGACGCCGGGCGCCCGCCTCACCGAGCGCATCACCGTCGTGCGCTGAGCCTCTGTCTCACACCCCTCCGCACACCAACCTCCGTGCGCCATGCGATGCCTCCTGCTTGCCCTCCTCGCTGTGCTCCCCGCCTTGGCCTCAGCGCAGAATGCCGCGCTGGAGGTATCGGGGATCGAGTATGACGCTCTTGCTTTTCGAGGCATCGGCGTACAGTTCGAGGCACAGATTCCCTTTGGGCCCTACGAGATCGTGCAAACCGTCGACGCGGAGGGAGACGGGACAACCTTCGACGGGTGCGAGCCGTTCGAGAACGCCGACGAGGTAGCGGGCAAGATCGCGCTTATCAGCCGTGGAGCCTGCTCGTTGGTGGTCAAGGCTGCGAATGCAGCCAACGCCGGGGCTGTCGCCTACATCATCTATATGGATGACCGCTTTGGCCAAGACAGCGATGATTTTCCTCTCCTTGGTGATGGCTTCTCCTGCGACCCTACCGTGTGCTCCGTGCCAGGGATTTTAGTCACGCGCTTGACCTACAAGACCATCCTGCCCGAGACCGAAGCAGGGGCACAGGCTACCATCACGAACAGCTTCATCATTCCGCCGTCCACCGGCTCCGTCGAGACGGGCGTCGTGAACCTCCCGATCTATGACCACGGCTTCTTCGGTGCGACGGCAACCTTCACGCAGACACCGGCTGGGGAAGGCCCCTACACGTTCAACGGCTTCAACCCGCTCTTCGTCGGCACCGTGCTTGTCGGCATCGACGACAACGTAGCAGGCAGCCCCTACGGCGGCGTCTCCGAGTACGAGCCCGTGTCCCCTGTTGTAACCGACCTCCCATTCGGATTCGATTCCAACGTGCAGGCGCACTTCCGCTCGGACGATCTGGGCGTCGAGGTCACCCACCTTGCGCTTGGCTACACCGGTGACGCGCGCGTGCTGCTTTCGCTCAGCGTCGCCAGCACGACGGGTGCGGCCATCAATGACGCCTACATCGGCCTCTTTGTTGATTGGGACATCGTCGATGAGGCGGGCGACTCCTCCGTGAACGACGCAGGCGGCTTCGACCCCGACTTGGCGCTCGCCTACGTCTACGACGAGGACCAGGCGCAGTACTACGGCGTCCTGCCCGTCCTCAACGGTGGCTACCCGGAGGCCCGCTTCTCGGGCTACACCACCGACGCCGATGGCACCGATGCCAGCTTGTTCGCAGGTCTCACCACCAGCGTGGCCCCGGCCCCGGGGGAGGCGGAGCGCGCGGTGGTGGTCGGACAAGGACCGTACACCTTGCCAGCCGATGGCACACCGGTGGAGGTCGGTTTCGTGCTGGTGCCTGGACTCAGCGAGGCGGAATTGCTCGCCAACGCGATGGTTGAGTGCACCTTCTTGTACTGTCCAGCTGTCGAGACCACGACCGAGGCCGGGACCTACCGACTGGCGTCGGTCTACCCGAACCCGGTCCGCGCAACCGCGACCGTCAGCTTCGCGCTCCCGACCGCCGAAGAGGCCCGCGTGGAGGTATTCGACCTGCTCGGGCGGCGCGTGGCGACGCTCGCCGATGGCCTCCGTAGGGCGGGCGAGCACCGCGTCACGCTGGATGCGACGGGCCTGCCGAGCGGCGTCTACGTGGTGCGGCTCGCCACGCCGAGCATCACGCTTACCGAGCGCGTCACCGTCGCGCGCTAGTTCTCGTCCTCCCATCGCTACGTTTATGACTCGACTGCTACGCCACCTGCTGCTCGTCCTTGTTGCGGTGCCCGGACTTGCCACGGCGCAGGGCACCGCACCCAATGCCGTGCTCGACGTCGGGTTCGGCGAGTACCCTGCTCAAGCAACGAAGCAATTCGGCGCGCAGTTCGAGGACGGGGCGCCGTTCGGCCCCTACGAGTTTGCCCAGGCCATCGACGCAGGGGGAGATGGGACGACCTTTGATGGGTGCGAGCCGTTCGAGAACGCCGACGAGGTGGCGGGCAACATCGCACTCATCAGTCGAGGGGCCTGTGCGTTCGTCACCAAGGCTGAGAATGCGGCCAACGCCGGCGCGGTCGCGTTCATCGTCTACATGGACGAGCGTGAAGGCCCCGACGATCTGGTCACGATGGGCGGCACCTGCGACCCGTCGGTCTGCTCCGCACCCGGCCTCTACATCACGCGGCGAACGTTCGAGGACATCATTGACAGGATGAAGTTCGGGCTGGTGGGCACCATCAAGGTCACCTTCCCCGTGCTGCCCTCAACGGGCTCCGTCGAGACGGGCATCGTCAACCTGCCGATCTACGACAACGGCTTCTTCGGGGCGAACGAAACCTTCGGCCCCTCGCTCGACGAAGCCCCGTTCACGTTCAACGGCTTCACGCCGCTCTACGTCGGCAGTGTCCTCGTTGGCATTGACGGCAACGTGGCGGGTAGCCCCTACGAGGGCGTCTCCGAGTATGTCGCCGACGGCCCTGTAATCACGGGAACGTCGGGCGGCTTTAACGAGGCTGCCTTGGCCACGTTCGAGTCGGAGGGGTTGGGCGTAGCGGTCGAAAACTTGGTGTATGCACGCGAGGGTGACCCGTTCATCTACATGCGAATCAACGTGGCCAACACGACGGACGAGGCCCTCGACGACGTGTACCTCGGCCTCCTTGCCGACTGGGACGTGGATGATGACGGGCCAGGGGGGCCAGACGACTCCACCAACGACTTCGGTGGCTGGGACAACGACCTACTGATGGCCTATGTCTTTGATGAGGACCGGGCGCAGTACTACGGGCTGATGCACCTCGCGGCCCCCTTTTCCAGACCAAACCTGCTGGCCGGGTATGCCACGGAGGTCGACCTGGGCGACGATGCCCTGTTGTTCGCCGCGCTCACCTCGCCGAACCCGCCGTCAAGCGAAGAGACGCAACGGGCGTCGGTGGTCGGCCTTGGCCCCTGCACGCTGCCCGCGAACGGAAGTGCTGCTACAGGGTTTTTCGCGCTCGTGGCTGGTGAGAGCGAGGCGGCGCTGCGCGCCAACGCAGAGGCCGCCACCCGCACCTGTGCCACCGGGGCCTGTCGGCTTCCAGAGAGTGAAGCGCTCGCCTCGCTCTCTCGGAACGTCTCAGCCGACTGCAGCAGCCCAGTGACCACCGACGAGGACGCCGTACCCCCCACCCACCGCCTCGCCTCGATCTACCCCAACCCCGTCGCTACGACTGCCCAGGTAGGCTTCACGCTGCCCACCGCCGAGGAAGCAGCCGTTGAGGTGTTCGACTTGCTCGGACGACGTGTGGCCACACTTACCGAGGGCCTCCGCGCCGCTGGCGAGCACTCCGTCACGCTGGATGCGGCGGGCTTGCCGAGCGGTGTCTACGTGGTGCGGCTCGCCACGCCGAGCGTCACCCTCACCGAGCGCGTCACTGTCGTGCGCTGAGTTTCCTCTTGTCCCTCCCATCGACGTTCACTCGTATGCCGCGACTGCTACACAGCCTGGTCCTCGCCCTCGTGATCGCGCCACACCTCGCGCTCGCCCAGAATGCCGTGCTAGAGATCGCAGGCACCGAGTATCCCGCACAGGCGACTGAAGAGTTCGGCGCGCAGTTCGAGAACCTCATCCCCTTCGGGCCCTACGACGTCGTCATCGCTGAGGACGAGGAAGGCGACGGCACCACTTTGGACGGCTGCGACCCGATCACCAACCCCAACGAGGTCGCGGGCAAGGTCGCATTCATCAGTCGCGGGACGTGCGCGTTCGTCACGAAGGCACAAAACGCGGCCAGTGCGGGGGCTGTGGCCTACATCGTGTACGGCGACGAACGCGGAGGGACCAAAGACCCGCTCATCAACATGGGAGGCGATTGCACGGAGGACGGCGCACCGCCGGAGGGTGGTTGCTCCGTACCCGGCGCATTCATCACCCAGGGAACGTACCTACAACTCATAGCCGATATCCGAGACGGAGCCCCGGCCACCATAACGCCCAGCTTCCCGCTCGTCCCTTCAACCGACTCCGTCGAAACGGGGGTCGTCAACCTGCCCATCTACGACAACGGCTTCTTCGGCGCGAACGAGTTCCTCGGTTCCTCCTTCGGGGAGGTGCCCTATACCTACAACGGCTTCACCCCGCTCTTGGTCGGCACCGTGCTCGTCGGCATCGGCGGCAACGTGGCAGGGAGTCCGTATCTCGGTGTGTCGGAGTATGAGAGCGACGAGGACGTGGTGACGGGCACGTTCGGTGACAACCGCCCGGCGGCCCAGGCCCGTTTTCGTTCAGACGAATTAGGCGTCGCGGTCACCAACCTGACCTTCGGTGTCAAAGACGATCCGATTGTTGCCTTGGGTATCAGTGCAGCAAGCACAACCGGCACCCCCATCGACAGTGTGTACCTCGGTCTCTTCGTCAATTGGGATGTGTCAGACGATGACAACCACAGCGGCAAGAACGACCTCGGCGGATTCGACGAGGACCTAAAGGTGGCCTATGTCTATGATGCTGACCAAGCCCAG
>JBCCLD010000146.1:0-10788 GCA_039027055.1 Bacteroidota bacterium | reverse complement strand
GCCACCAACCTCGGCCAGGACGATCTGGATGCTGTGCACACCATCCGCCTCGATGGAGGCTGGGGCGCGTTGCTCCAGGAGATCGAGTCGATGGGAACGGTGATGGCACTCACCCGCAACGACGCGTGCGTCCATGAAAAGCATGGCGTCTACCGCAACGTGAAGATGATCGAGGCGCATGCCATCGGCCTCGTGCTGGATGAGGACATCGACTTGCGGCTCTTTCTCGGGCGCTGGCGCTACGGGTTTGCCGTCGCCACGCCGTTCGATGGCGCGAAGGACGGCCTCCGCCGCAGCCTCCAGTTCTTCGACGCGCACGGCATGGCCGTCCACAAGGTCTTCCTCACGCGCAAGAGCGACGTCGCGGCCTACGAGGAGATCGTCGCCAAGTACCGCCACCGCGACCAACACGAAGCCATCGAGGTTGAGGCGCCGTTTGTGCCAGAGCCTGAGACGCCGGACGCCGAGATCGACCGCGCGGCGTTCCTCCAGGGCTGGGCTGAGCTTAAGGACACGCACGACTTCTTCCCGCTGCTCAAAGACCATAGCGTGGGACGCACGCAGGCGCTTCGGTTCGCCGAGGGTACCTTCACCGAGCGGGTCACCCTGGACAGCGCCCGCCGCACGCTTGATCTCGCTGGGGAGACGAAGACGCCGATCATGGTGTTCGTGGCCAACCGGGGCTGCATCCAGATCCACACGGGTCCCATCAAGAAGCTCAAGGAGTACGGCGCGTGGTACAACGTCCTCGACCCCGGCTTCAACCTGCACCTGCGCGAAGACGCCATCGCCGAGGCGTGGGTGGTCCGCAAACCCACCGCCGACGGCGTGGTGACCGCCCTCGAAGTCTTCGACGCGGAGGGGCACGCCATTGCGCAGCTGTTCGGCAAGCGCAAGCCTGGCATCCCCGAACTGGAAGCCTGGCGTGAGATCCTGGCCGCCCTACCACGTACGTAGGCGCGGCCTGGCAGGTCCGAGTGAACTGCACAGCCCCGCGTCGCCGACAAGGTCCGCCCAATATATCGGTGCTCTGGCAGCCTCCACCAGTTCAATAGAGGTAGCTCGGGTCAAGGCATAGTGGAATAGAGGATGGTGTCGCCGAGGATACCGGAGACGACGTCTTTTTCAAGGATAGAACCGCGCACTCTTCACCAAATCACGGAAACGTCCACAGGATGCTTCTTTAGATTTAATCCAGACCCAAACACTGTCTTGTTCACCACCATCATTCTGATGCGCACGTTCTACCTCGCGGCCGTCGCCCTCGTGGCCCTGCCGCTTCTCCTCGTTGCCTGTGATTCTAGCGACGACGACCCCGTCGTCGACCCGATCGACACGGCGGCGGTCTTCGCGACCTACGCCGACATCGTCTTCGCCTCCTACGAAGACTCCTTCGACGCCGCCGTCACGCTCGACCAGGCCATCGACGCCTTCATCGCCAACCCGACGCAGGCCAACTTCGACGCCGCCAAGCAGGCGTGGCTCGACTCCAACGAGCCCTACGGCCAGACCGAAGCCTACCGCTTCGCCAACGGCCCCATCGACGACGCCGACGGCCCCGAAGGCCTGCTCAACGCCTGGCCGCTCGACGAGGGCTACATCGACTACGTGGCCGACCCGAGCAACCCGGGCGCGTTCATCCGCATGGGCATCGTCAACGACGCGGCGACCTGGCCGACCATCGATGCGCAGCTGCTCCTGGACCTCAACGAGGCCGGCGGCGAGAAGAACATCTCGACCGGCTACCACGCCATCGAGTTCCTCCTCTTCGGTCAGGACTTCAACACGGCCACCACGGGCGACACCGGCGGTCAGCGCCCGGTGACGGACTACACGACGGACGCGGACGCCGATCGCCGCAAGCAGTACCTCGGCCTCGTGTCGGACCAACTGCTCGACAACCTCCAGGAGATGCTCGACGCGTGGGACGCCAACGGCACCAACAACTACCGCGACACCTTCCTGGCGCTCGACGCCGACGAGGCGATCGCGAACGTGTTCACGGGGATCGGCACGCTGGCGAAGTCGGAGCTGGCGGTGGAGCGGATGTTCGTGGCCGTGGACAACCAGGACCAGGAGGACGAGCACTCGTGCTTCTCGGACAACACCGACCGGGACGTCGTGACGAACCAGCAGGGTGTGGCGAACGTGTACCGTGGGACGTACACGCGCACCGACGGTAGTGTGGTGAGCGGCCCGTCCTTCGCCGACCTCGTGGAGGAGGCCGACCCGACCGTGGCTGCGACCGTTGACGCCAGCGTGACGGCTGCGCTTGACGCCGTGGCGCTGATCCCGGATCCGTTCGATCAGGCCCTTGTAAACCAGCCCCAGGTCATCCTGGACGCCGTCGAGGCGCTGCAGGCGCAGGGCGACAACTTGGTCGTCGCCGCGGCTGCGCTCGGCGTCACGATCAACAACGAACTGCCTGACTAAACCTACTCGGCTCTTGTGCGTGCCTATGCCAAGGCACCCGTCGTTGGCCCGCCCTCGTCACCGTGAAGGTGGCGGGGGTGCGCCGCTTTTTTTCGGTATGAAAACGCTCGCTCTACGCCTCCTCACCTGCGCCCTGATCCCCGTGCTTAGCTGGGGGTTCATCGCGTGTGATGGGGCGGGGGCCGACCTGAACGACCTCGTCGCGGAACCCGGCGAAGAGCTGTCGGGCGGTGCCAACAACACCATCTTCAATTCCGGCGAGAACGCGTTCGGGATCCCCTCGCCGGGGCTGGACAACCAGGAGGAGCTGTTCTTCGGTGTCGGCAACTCGTTCTTCAACCAGAGCTGGGTGTCGGCTCCCGCGTCCACGACGGCGCGCGACGGCTTGGGACCGTTCTTCAACGCCCGGGCCTGCTCCAGCTGCCACTTCAAAGACGGACGGGGTCGCCCTCCCGCCTTCGATGGAGAAAGCCCAACGGGCTGGTTGGTCCGCACCAGCGTGGGCTCCCTCGACGCGGTTGGCAACCCGGTCGGGGACGATCGCTACGGCACGCAGATCCAGGACAATGCCATCAACGGCTTTCCGGTAGAGGCGGCGCTCGCGATCACCTATGAGGAGGTCCCTGGCCAGTTTGCCGACGGAACGTCCTACTCCCTGCGGCGCCCCACCATCGTGGTCTCCGACGAAGCCTTTGGGCCGCTCGGAAACCTCCCGCTCTCAGGCCGTACGGCCAACCACCTCTCGGGGATGGGCCTCCTTGAAGCCATTCCGGAAGCGACCATTCTCGCCCTGGCTGATCCCGATGATGCAGACGGCGACGGCGTCTCGGGCCGCGCCAACATGGTGTGGAACGTCCGCGAGCAGCGCCGTACGCTGGGGCGCTTCGGCTGGAAATCCGAGCAGCCCACGGTCGAGCAGCAGGTCGCGAGTGCCTTCCACGGCGACATGGGGCTGACCTCGTCGCTCTTCCCTGAGGAAAACTGCCCACCAGCGTCTCCTGGGTGCACAGAGGCGCCGACGGGTGGCTCGCCGGAAGTCGAAGAGAAGGGACTGGGCCGGGTGACGCTCTACGCGGGCAGCCTCGCCGTCCCGGCCCGCCGCGACTGGGAGGAGCCCGCCGTGCTTCGCGGGAAGGCCCTCTTCGCCCAACTCGGCTGCGCGAGCTGCCACATTCCCAAGTTCGAGACGGGCGTGAGCACCATCGCCGCGACGCACGAGAACCAGGTCATCCGGCCCTACACCGACCTCCTGCTTCACGACATGGGCGAGGGCCTCGCTGACGACCTCGCGTCGTTCGACGCCTCGGGCCGAGAGTGGCGCACGCCGCCGCTCTGGGGCCTCGGCCTGATCCAGACCGTCAACGGCCACATGGAACTGCTGCACGACGGGCGCGCACGCGGCGTCGTCGAGGCCATCCTCTGGCACGGCGGCGAAGCCGAGGCCTCGCGCGAGCGGTTCCGCGCCCTCTCCCCGTCGGAGCGCGACGACCTCGTCCGCTTCCTCCACTCGCTCTAAGCACGATCTGCTCTGAGCCTGACCCACTTGGGGTCTGACTACCGCCTCTCACCTCTTCTCGCTCCTCTCATGCGCTGGACACTCTCCCTCGCTTTTCTGCTCAGCCTCGGTCTCGCGGCGGGACTCGTCGCCTGCGACGGGGACACCCAGGCCGCCACCGACGACCGGGCTGCTGTCCGCGCGGCGATGCTGGCCGACCTCGCGGGCAACGTCATCGAGCCGACCCACGCGGCGTTCGCGGTCGACGCCGCCGCGCTACAAACGGCTGTCGACGCCTTCGTTGGCGACCCGAACGCCACGACGCTCGCAGCGGCACAGAGCGCCTGGGTGACGGCAGCCGTCCAGTGGGAGAAGCTCTCGGCGCTCAACCTGCCGAGCATCCAGTTCGGGCTCTACCACAACCGCATCAGCATCTGGCCCACCGACCTCTTTGAGGTCGAGCAACTGCTTGCCTCGAACGAGGCCGTCGACGTGGACTTCGTCAACCGGCAAGGGTCGAACAAGCGCGGGCTGCCCGTGCTGGAATACCTCCTCTTCGCCGACGGGATGGACGCACAGGGGCCGGCGAGCGCGGATGCCGTCATCGCCGCGATGGGCGATGCCAACCGCAGTGCCTACGCGGCCGCCGTCGCCGCCGACGTGGTGGCGAAGGCCAACGACCTCGTCGAGGTGTGGAGCCGCGACGGCGGCGACGAACTCGGGATGTTCGAGGCCGCCAACTCCGAGGGCCGCAACCTTCAGAGCTCGGTCTCCCGCATCGTCAACGAGATGGCGATGGTGACCGAGGACCTGCGCTACGTCCTCCTCGGCCGCCCGTTCGGCATCGCGCGCAACCCCGAGGACCCCGACACGCCGCCCGACCCGATGCGCGTCCAGGCGCCCTACGCCCAGATCTCGGCGCAGCTCTTCGAGGCCAACCTGGAGGGCATGCGCGCGCTCATCACCGCGGGCGGCGGCACCGGCCTCGACGACTACCTCGCCACGCTCGACGCCACCTTCGACGGCCAGCCGTTCGGCTCGGCGCTCCTCGCCCAACTCGACGCTACCGAGGCCGCCGTGGAGGCCCTCGACCCCACGCTCTTCGATGCCGTCAGTGCCAACCCCACAGGTGGCCAAGCGGCCCACGACTCGGGCGGCGACCTCATCCGCATCATCAAGGTGGACCTCGCCGCGCAACTCGGTGTCAGCATCACCTTCAGCGACAACGACGGCGACTCGGGGTGAGCCGAGAAGGATGAAGGCAGAAGGATGAAGGCAGAAGGTTGCAAGGGTGCTCGACTGGCATGAGCCTGACCGGAACCGAGGCTACGCCAGCAACCGTCCCTGCGCAGTATGACGGTACGGCGCGTAACTCGGCATCCCCCTGGAAATGCATGAGATCCTGAATCAAGTTCAGGATGACAGCCATGAAAGTTCGCGAGCATACCCCAACCCACGCGGCATTTCCGGTAGAAGGAGCGTTCGCCTCACCAGTCGCTAGTCGCCAGCCGCTAGGCGCCCGTCGCGCTTCACTCGTCACTCTTCGCTCCTCGCTCAGGAAGCCTGCCGATCCCCTCGTCCTCGGCCTGTTCCGCATCGCCTTTGGCGTCGTGATGGCGCTGAGCGCGCTACGGTTCATCGTGCTGGACTGGGGCCCGGCGCTCTACGTGGAGCCGGTGACGCGCTTCGCGTATCCGGGCTTCGGCTGGGTGCCGAGGCCGTCGGCGGCGGTGCTCGATGCCGTGCTGTGGACGCAGGTGGCGGCGGCGCTCGGCTTCGCCGTCGGGCGCGGCGCGAAGGCGTGGCTGCTGCTCTTCGTGGCGAGCTTCACCTACGTCGAGCTGCTCGACGCGACGACGTACCTCAACCACTACTACTTCGTCTCGGCGCTCGGCCTGCTGCTGCTGCTTTTGCCGATGAACGCGGCGCTTGTCCCGGGGCGGCCGAGCTGGCGCGTGCCCGCGTGGACGCTGGGGGCGCTGCGGGTGCACGTCGGGCTGGTCTACTTCTTCGCGGGCGTGGCGAAGCTGCACCCCGATTGGCTGGTCGACGCGCAGCCGCTGCGGATCTGGCTGGCGGCGCGCGGCGGCATGCCCGTGATCGGCCCGCTCTTGGACCTGTGGTGGATGCCCTGGGCGATGTCGTGGGCGGGCGCGGCCTTCGACCTGACGGTGGCGTTTCTCCTGTGGAACCGCCGCTCGCGCCCGTGGGCCTACGCCGTCGCGTTCGCCTTCCACGCGGCGACCTACGTGCTCTTCAACATCGGCGTCTTCCCGTTCGTGATGATGGTCGCCGCGCTGGTGTTCTTCGAGGCGGATCAGTGGCGCTGGCTGTGGAGGCGCGTTACGTCTACCGTGGTGCATCCTAGGTCTCCCGACGCGCCGGATGGTGTCATCCTGAGCGGAATCGGCGCAGCGGAGGAATTCGAGGAGCTCTGCCCTCGCGGAGGTGGGGGATCTCAGGGCCAGCATCCAAGCCGCACGCAGAGTGCGGAGATGCGAACGAGATCCTTCGACTCGCCAGGGCTCGCTCAGGATGACACGAAAATGGCAGCGCTACCTCTGAGTCGCTGGCCCTTCGCCCTCGCCGCCGTCCTCCTCGCGATTCAACTCGCGGTCCCGCTGCGGCACTGGCTCTACCCCGGCGACCGCTTCTGGACCGAGGAGGGCTACCGCTTTGCCTGGCACGTGATGGTCGCGGCGAAGACCGGCCATGCCACGTTCCTCGTTCGCGACCCTGCCACCGACCGCCGCTGGACGATCCTCCCGAGCGACGACCTCACCGCGTTCCAGGAAAAGGAGATGGTCGCCCAGCCCGACTTCATTTGGCAGTATGCTCAGCACGTCGAGCGCCGCTTCCAGGCGGCCGGCTACGACGATGTCGAGGTGCGCGCTGAGGTCTACGTGAACCTCAACGGCCAGGACAGCCGCCTTCTCATCGACCCCGACGTGGATCTCACCGCTGTCGGCCGGCACGTCTTTTCGCCGAAGCCGTGGATCTACCGCTGAGATCTGTACCGCGCCCTTCTCTCTCGCCTCCCACCACCATGTCTCGCTTGCTCACGCTCCTCGTCCTCCTCTGCGCGGCTGGTCTTTGCGCGGCCGGTGGGGTCCACGCCCAAGTCGTTGAAGGCGTCGTGACCGATGGCGCGACCGCGTCGCCGCTGCCCGGCGCGACGGTCCTGCTGGACGGGACCAACCGAGGCACGGCAGCCGACCGCAACGGACGCTACCGGCTAGAGGTCCGCGCAGGCACCGTCCGAGCGAATACAGTGACGCTCGTGTTTTCGGCGACGGGCTATGCGCAAGAGCGCCGCTCCATCGACATTGCTGAGGGCGCTACCGTGCGGCTCGACGTGGCGCTGGTGCCCTCCGTGGAAGCATTGGGCGAGGTGACGGTCGAGGCGGCGGGGAGCCTTGCGGGCGGCGTGCGCGGAGTGCAGGACGTGCCCGGCTCGGTGACCGTGCTCGGCCCCGAGGCGCTGCGGCGCTACGGCGACACCGACGTGCACCGTCTCCTCTCCGACGTGCCCGGCGTGACCGTGCAGGAGGAGGACGGCTACGGGCTGCGTCCCAACATCGGCATCCGGGGAACCATCGCCGACCGCTCGCGCGGGGTGACGCTCATGGAGGACGGCGTGCTGGTCGCACCTGCGCCCTACTCCTCGCCCGCCGCGTACTACTTCCCCGCCGCAGGCCGCCTCGACGGCATCGAGGTGCGCAAGGGCTCCGCGCAGGTCGCCTATGGGCCCTACACCACGGGCGGGGCCATCAACCTCGTTTCGGCGTCGATCCCGGCGACGCGCGCGCTGCGGCTCGACGTGCGCGGCGGCACCGACGCAGCACGCACGCTCCACGCGCGGGCGGGAGCCGGTGACCTCCAACTCGGGGCGTTCCGGCTGGGCGTCCTCGGCGAGGTGTTCGTCGATGGCGTGGACGGCTTCAAGCGGATCGAGGACTTCTCTGGGGCGTCGCCGGTGGGTGTGTCCGACGAGACGGGCTACAACCTTCTCAGTCTGCACGGCAAGGCACGCCTCAGCATCGCCCCCACGCCCGACGTGTTCCACGCGCTCGAACTCAAAGGGACCTACGACAATCAGCTATCCAACGAGACGTATCTCGGACTCTCGACTGGGGACTTCGACGCGGCACCGTTTGCCCGCTACGCGGCTTCCGGCCGCGATCAATTTGACAGTGACCACGCGCTCGGCTACCTCCGCTACGTCGGCCTCTTCGGCGAGCGCGTCGATGTGAAGGCTACCCTCTACACCACCCGCTTCTCACGTGTGTGGACCCGTCTCGACACAGTCTCTGACGGGCGCGGCGATGACGTCGACACCGACCAGGACAACTTGCCCGACGCCGACCTCCTCGTCCCGATCAACGCCCTCTTCGCCGACCCGGTCTCCTTCGCCGACGAGCTCGCCGTTGCTCGGGGTACGGCGACCGGTGATCTCGCGAACGGCCTCCTCGTCGTCAACGACAACGCGCGGGACTTCTGGACGGTCGGCCTCGACGTGGCGCTCGGCATGCGGCCAGGCCGCGTGCTCGGGGTCGATGTGGACGCGACGGTCGGGGTACGGCTCCACCGGGACAACGGCGAGCGGCTCCAGACCGCCAACGGGTTCAGCTACGACGGTACGGAGCAGGCCAGGCTCGTCCTCACCGCGCCGGGCGTGCCGGGCGACGCGGGCAACCGGATCGACCGGGCGCGGGCGCTCGCCGCGTTCGCCGAGATCGCGTTCGAGGGCGGCCCCGTTACCCTCACCCCAGGGCTGCGTCTGGAAGCCGTCGAGCTGGAGCGCGAAGACTTCGGCACGGCCGACCCCAACCGCGAGAACACGCCCGCGACGCGCTCAAACACCGTCTCCGCGCTCATTCCGGGGCTGGGCGTGCAGGTTGAGGTCCGCGAGGGCGTCACGGTCTTCGGCGGCCTCCACCGTGGCTTTGCGCCGCCGTCGAGCGCCCCGGACGTTGATCCGGAAGAGAGCCTCGTCACGGAGCTCGGGACGCGCGTCCAGCGTGGGGACGCGCTCTCGGCGCAACTCGTTGGCTTCGGGACGTGGTACGACAACCTGCTCGGCAGCGACACCGCGTCGTCGGGCGGGGACGGCACCGGCGACAGCGTCAACGGCGGCGCGGCGCGCGTCGTGGGTGTCGAGGCGTCCGTGGACATGGACCCGCTCGCCTTCGACGGCGCGGGCGCGCTGCAACTACCGCTTCGGCTCGCCTACACCTTCACCGACGCGCGCTTCCAGTCCACCTTCGAGAGTAGCTTCCTCCCGTGGAGTTTCGTGCGCGACGGGGACCGCCTGCCGTACGTCGTCCCGCACGTGGTCACCCTAAGCGCGGGCGTGGCCCTCGACGGGACGCGCCTCGATGTGCGGGCGAACTGGCACGCCGAGACGCGCGACCGGGCCGGGCAGGGGCCGATTCCGGAGGAAGAGCGGGTGGACGCGCGGCTGGTGATGGACGTGACCGGGGAGACGGCGCTGCCGTTTAGCCCGGCTGGAGTGCGGCTGTCAGTCTACGCGACCGTCCGCAACCTCACTGACACGCTCTACGTCGCCTCACGCAGACCGGCGGGCCTCCGCCCTGGCTTGCCCCGTACGTTCCTCCTCGGGCTCCGGGCTAGCCTCTGAGGCGGCACATCGTCGCGTATCCATGACCGTACGCCCAGCCACGCTCCACGACGCACAGGCCCTGGCCGCGCTGTCTGGGCAACTGGGCTATCCGTCGTCCGAGGCACGTCTGAGGGTACGGCTGACGTCGATCCTCTACGCCGAGGACCACGCCGTGTTCGTCGCAGACGACGCGCAGGGCCACGTTCTAGGCTGGATTCACGTGTGCGAGGTGCGTCGGCTGGAGTCGGACCCCTTCGCTGAAATCGGCGGCCTCGTCGTTCACGAAGCGCACCGGCGGCGGGGGGTAGGGCAGCGGTTGGTCAGCGAGGCTGAGGCATGGGCGGCAGAACGAGGCGTGCAGAAGCTTCGCGTGCGAACGCGCACGGACCGCAACGCCGCCCGCGCGTTCTATGCGAGCCTCGGCTTCACCACCGCAAAGCAGCAAGCCGTGCTCGACAAGCGCCTCGGGTGACCGCGCAGCGCGAGGCGCGGCGGAACGGCAGATTTCCCCCCTCGTTCTGAGGATCGCTGACCTTCGACCCACGACCCACGACCCACGACCTTCGACCCAACACATGGATCTCGTCAACCGCGTCGCGCAGAGCGACATCGCCGTCTACGACCTCGCCGCGCTGTGGGACGGCGCGCCCGTCGTCTCGTTCGACCTCGCGCCCTACCTCGTGCGCGGGCTCGTCCTCCGCGAGCGCGACTTCCGTCAGGCGATGAAGGACTACGACTGGCCGCAGCACGACGGGCAGCACGTCGCCGTGTTCTGCTCCACCGACGCCATCATCCCGACGTGGGCCTACATGCTCGTCGCCTCGAAGCTCGACGGCCTGGCGCGCTCGGCAGCGTTCGGCAGCGCGGCTGACCTCGTCCGTGACCACTTCGTCCGTGCACTCGAAGACGAGGACTGGAGCGACTATGCCGGCAAGCCGGTCGTCATCAAGGGCTGCGGGGGCACCATCGTTCCCACGCATGCCTACCTCGTGGCGACGCAGAAGCTCAAAGGCGTGGCGACGAAGCTGATGTATGGCGAGCCGTGCTCGTCGGTCCCGATCTGGCGCGCGCCCAAGACGACCCAGACCGGGGCAGCACGCGCTGCAGGGGCCGCCAAGTCGGTCGGCCCTCCAGGGGCAAGGCCCATCGGACCACCTAGAGCCAAACCCGTAGGGCTGCCCAAGCCAGCCGGACCGCCGAAACGGCCAGGGCTACCGCCCAGCACGCCGGTTGACCT